>CAYIUF010000080.1:0-2560 GCA_964366515.1 uncultured Gammaproteobacteria bacterium | reverse complement strand
GGGTGAGCGACGGGATTCGAACCCGCAACCGTTGGTACCACAAACCAATGCTCTACCATTGAGCTACGCCCACCATACCAATAGAATTATAACACGAACTAACGACAGCTTCAAACATGTCGAAATCACTCTTAGGTTTTGGCAAAAAACACCCTGTAGTATTGTGTCTTTTGCGGGAAAGTGATATAATGTCTTGGAGCATTTCTATATCAATATGACTTCTACTCAATTTAAAAAAGCAAAAGAAACAATTCTTAAACGCCTTGTTAGGGATAAAGAAAAGGAACTATGTTGTCATGTTCGGTTTGTTTTGAAAATAGGATTGGAATTAGCAAAGAAGTATAAGGTCGACAGAAGAATAATAGAAATAAGCTGCCTTTTGCATGATGTGGGCAGAGATCACGAGATGGAACATGAGGACCATGGAGATGCTGGGGCAAGAATATCATCTGAATTACTTGATGGAATTGGTATTTCAAAAAAAGAAATGATCACAATACTTGCTTGTATCAAGAATCATAATAAGAATCTATCTTTTTATACTTTGGAAGAAAAAATTGTTATTACGGCAGATTCTGCTTCAAAAGTTTTATATCATGAAGCATTTATGCTTTTATGTAAAAAACAAACATTTCAAGATAAATGCGAATGGGGGAAAAGATATCTTGAAAAGGGGTATGTAAATACTCTCTTTCCAGAATACAAAAAATATATAACAGATAAGTATAGGGAATTAAAGTCTACCTACGCCTTAGTTTCTGCTACTATCCCCATATGAAAGAGCGCCCGTTTTTTATTGCGATTCATGGAGTTGATGGTACTGGTAAGACAAAAACAGCCGATACTACAGCTTCTCAATTATTGGACATGGGAATAAAAGCCATAAATTATGATCGTTATGAGAGAGATCTTGTTAACCCTCACTCTGTTGACAGGGCGCGAATTCTCCTGGAGGAGTCTCCGTCTTCGCAACTAGCTCATTATTTAAAATCCACCATGTTTCATAGCGATAACATTCAAGAATTACTCAGAAAGGGATATTCTGTGGTTAAAAGTCGTTATGTAGACGATGTTCTCGCCCATCATGCGCACCTAGGCGTAGAGAATGTTGCCGAGATGGAACATTTATTTCCAATCGTTCAACCAGATTTACGGGTTATTTTAACCCTAGATGAAGTTATGAGAAGGGAAAGACTTAATAGAAGAGGCGCTTTTGATAATAGGGATAGAGAAGAAAAAGTGGTGGGCAGTAGATTGGATTTTTTTGAAAAATATTTACTACAAAAAAATGCAGATCTTATAAGAATAGGAAAGGCGATAAGAATTGATACAGGAGAATTAAATCCTCAGCAGGTAGCACGACGAATTATTGACTTTCTGCTGAATATACGAGGAGAAGATTGTGAATAGCAAAGAGCAAGGATTTGATACGGTGAAATATTTAAAATCTCAGTCTTTTCATATTCGGGATCGGTTAAATGCTACAAATGGAAGCCAAGTTTTTATGGAATTTGGCGGTAAACCATTTGACGATCAGCATGCAAAGCGCGTATTACCGGGTTATGATGCCGATTGCAAAGCACAACTACTCAGCTCTTTGATGTTGGTGGGTAAAGTTGTTATGGTGGTTAATGCTAGAGATATTCTGCTTCCTGAACACGGAAGAACACTTCTAGGGAGAGTGAGGGATGATTCAGGATTGCGATATGATCACGAAACAGTACGACTTATAAAAAGGGGCCGAGACCTAAATTTGGATATAAAGGATGTTGTTGTGTCGGTATATCCAAAAAATCCCTCAGATCAGAACAAGCGAGCTATGGATAATTTTCGAGAAGAATTATTTCAAGAAGGAGTTTCCATGCATAGACATTATGAGATTGATGGTTATCCCAATGCGAGTATAGTAAAAAATTCAGATGAAGTTTTTGGACAAAATGATGTGGTTGCGCAACCAAACCTGCATTTAATTGTCTTTAGTCCGGGAGGGGGAAGTGGTAAGTTTGGTTTTATTCTTTCAGAAATATATCACGCGTTACGTAATGGTCAAAGGCCTGGGTTTGTTAAATTTGAAACATTTCCTGTTTTAACTGTTGCTTCAGATCATGCGCTCAATTTAGCTTTTGAAGCAGCGACAGCAGATTTAAAAAATCGTGTTATTTCTATATGTTCTGATCCAGCAAGGGGTATTTGTACGACTTATGATAAAGATTTTGAGAATTATCAATTATTAAAAGCGCTATTTGCAAAATACAGTGTGGGTGAGAATACTTCTGTTGACCAGATGGATGATCCCACAGCTATGTCTGTAAACAGAATTATGGATGGCGTGATCAATGAGTCTGTGATTATTGAGGCATGTAGGATAGAAATACAAAAAAGAATTAAGAGATATGAGAGAGAGGCAGCAAACGGAATTGAAAGACAAGCCACTCTTGATCGGGCCCAAGAAATTAACGTTGTGTTCGAGAAAAAATATGGCAACTAGCTATAAATTAAGTACATAGTTTTTTGAGAACTTCAATGTATAATTGGTTTTCTTTTTTCTTCAAGCGAACAT
>CAYIUF010000079.1:0-2643 GCA_964366515.1 uncultured Gammaproteobacteria bacterium | reverse complement strand
TTCGACCAAAACCACAGGCACGCCGTCCACTTTGTCTTTAGCGTCCTTCAGCCCCAAAGTCAGCGCTTCTTTGATAACTTTGATAACGGCAATTTTCTGGGCGCCGCCATCGGTTAGTTCAACAGTAAAGGTTGATTTTTCTTCCTTGCCCGCCGAAGTCGCGTCTGACGCGACGGGCGCTACCACTGCCGCCGCGCTAACACCAAACTTTTTCTCGAAGACCTTCACCAACTCATGCAAATCAAGCACCGCCATATTCTCAATTTCTTCAACTATCTTTTTGAATTTAGCCGGCACTTCTACTTTCTCTTCAACAACTTCTGCTTTCTTTTCCTCTTTCTTCTCTTCTGCAACTTTTTCCTCAAAGCCGACGCTTTCGGTCGGCTTCCCGACAGCTTCGCTCGTTGAGGCCGCGTCATCTTTTTGTGTTTCGTCCATATTTTTGATTTAAATTCGAAATTCTAAATTCGAAATCCGAAACAATATTTAAATCCAAATATTTAAAATTTTAAAACTTTAAGATTTGGAATTTGTTTCGAGTTTCGTACTTCGGATTTCGTGCTTAATAATAATTATTTCTTCTCCGCAATTTGTCCCAATCCCACCACCCATCTCTGTATAGGCGAATTTATAATATTCACAAACATTCCCCGCAATATATCGAGGGGCGGTATCATAGCCATTTCAGTCATTTCAGAAGCCGACATATACTTACCCTCAAAGATGCCTCCGAGAATTTTTATTTTGCCTTCTAGTTTTTTCTGAAATTCATAAATTCCTCTCGCCGGCGCAATCAAGTCATTTCCACCTGCCTGCGCAGACAGGTACGCAAGCGCAAGCTCTCCCAAAAGTTCAGGTCTTTTACCTTTTACATTTGATGCATCCAGAGTTCTTTTGACTAGGGTCTTTCTTGCCACCTTCAAGTCCACTCCTTCGGTTTTAATTTTACGACGGAGAGCATTGGAGTCAGCTACCGAAATTCCGTGGAAATTTACAAACACTACTGACTTGGAGTCGGCAACCGCTTTACCCAGGTCTTTTACAATTTCCTTCTTCTTTTCTTTTGTAAGCATTTTAATCTTTCTTAATTTGTTTTGTTTTTCTCCCCTCTCTTAATGTAAGCATGCCCCGTTTAGAGCTTGCTCTTGTTCGGGGAGAGGGGGTTGGGGGTGAGTTATTTATTTTATAACTCCCCTTAATCCCCTCTTACATTAAGAGGGGAAATAAAAAATCGACCAAACGGCCGTTAGAATAAACTTCTATGCTGGACTTATGATTGCCAGCAGTTTTTGAAGCCGTTATTTACATGCTAACAAAATATTATATTTTGTCAACCCCCACACTAAATCTTTAGTGTGGGGGTCAATCAAAATTAGTAGTAGCAAAAATAATAAGCAAACTAATGGCAATAATTGCCAAAAATCCCAAACTAAATTTTAAAAAATCCTTATCAAAATATTTCACATTCTTAATTATAACAAAAAACCGCATCCGTCGGTTGACGGAGCGGTTTTTTGCGAATACCTCTTTTTAAGAGATATTACGGGAAGCTTACATCAGCCGTTCTCCAATCGTTTTCATTGTCCATGAAGTTAACGGTGTTACCGCTAACATATAGGGCGTTGATACCGAATGAGTAGAGGCCAGATGTGAGAGCAATTCCGGCAGTTGTGCGTCCTTCGAGTTGGAAGGAAACCGGAATGGTAGTTTCAGTTCCTTCAGCCAATGAACAGCTGTTAGTGTAACCAGAAGTGGTGCAGATACTATCAACCGTAAATGAAGTTGATGTCGCTGCGCTGCCTATTTCGGTTACGACAGAACCGTTCCTAAAAATGTCGAAGCTTGTGGTGCTTGCGACAAATGGGCTTGATGTGGACTGGGTCTTACCAAGCATCTGCGCGGCGCCGACAGCTTTAACTTTCAAGGTAAAGTTGGCTGTGATAGTTGAGGTGGCACCAGCCAAAGCACTTCCTTGTGGAGTACCATTCGTAGTGATGCTCTTTGAAACAAGAGCAATTTCGAGACCTTGATTCCTTACACCCTGTGCATAGCTAGTAGCCGAACCGCTTTCAGTTACAGAATCACCTTTGCTGTTTTCGGTTACAAGAGCGCTGGTGCCGGTAGTTGAAGCGCTAGCCGTAAAGTTGGCCACCGTGCCGTTGGCGCTTCTTATATCAGCTTTAACCGTCAATGTCTTGGTAGTGTTTTTAGGAACTACATAATCAAAGTTGGTAAAGTTGAAGAAGCTACCGCTGGCGCCAGAACCAACCAAGCTTGCGCTGTCAAGTTCTGTGGAACCCTCAAAGAGGTAGACAGTGGTTGAAGCGTTAGCGCCTCCAGAACCGCTTTTGTCAATGTCAATACCCATATCTGTAATTTTGACATCATCTTTTTCAGCTTTGAGGTCAATGACTGCAAGAGTGGCCTTATCGAGTTCATTTTCGCTGGCTCCTGCTGTTGCGAAAATGTCGTTCTTCTTCGGAGAAGAAGAGTTGAGAGACAAAGTCAGGGTTGCAGTTTCAGCGAGTTCAGCGCTGAAGGTTGTTGACCTGCTGGTCAAAGCAGCCGTAGGACTATATTGGTCAATGCCTGCTCCGTCTATACCTCGCACGCCGTTAGCTGGGATAGTGATGCTGATAGAAG
>CAYIUF010000078.1:0-2715 GCA_964366515.1 uncultured Gammaproteobacteria bacterium | reverse complement strand
GGCCAACCGTTGGGGGGTGTTTTGGCCAAAAACAAACGGGGGCCCCCTTTGGGGGGCCGCCCCCATTTAAGCCCACAGGCATCAATCCGTTTTTGCTTCTTTTTTCGGCGAGGTAAACACCGCCCGCCGGTATAGGAGCGTCTTGTGGAGCAGGATGTTCACCGGCATGCCCAGCAGAGCCGCGCCGGCCATCTGGGTCGAGAACAGACCGAATTGTTGGTCGCCCGCATGCTCCGTCTTCCACATTGCGCGGATGAAGTTCACCCACTTCTGGGCTTCGGGCTTGAAGCCCTTTCCCAAAGGTTCGGTGTAGCGGGGATGTTCCTTGTACCAGGTACACACGCCCCACTTGGCCTGCTCCCCCGTGAATTCGACTTCGAGCTCTTGGAGCTCGAAGCCCCTTCTGAGCAGTGTGTTCATGAGGCACCGCTCGAGACTGACATTGTTGATCTCGGCCTCGACTTCGAGATAGCGCAGTAAGGGTACTTCGACCCCGCCGCACCGCTTAATCCAGAAGCTGTCTCCGGCTTCGTTGAACTTGGTCGTCCCGTCAAAAAACGGCTTCCAGTCCTGACTGCCGTCGACCACGAGCTCAAATTTGCGCTCGTTTTGTCTGGTCTGTGCTGGCCAATTTCCTTCGCCCATTGTTGCCTTCCTTCCTTAAGCCGCTTCTCGGCGGTGACAAAACTAGAAGGAAAATACCACAACATATGTAAAGTGTCTAGCGAGGTGTTGGGGACGATTCTGCTGGGTGTGTGGGACGATGTTGGAACCTTACTGTAAACCCCACTCTTCCTGCATTTGCTCGTATTGGGCATGCAAACGCTCCTCTAGCTCCTCTGTGGGGCTCTCAATGCCGTACTTGGCGAGGAATGGTATCCCGTGGCCAGGCCCTAGGTTGTATCTAAGACTCCAAACCCCAGCCGCCAAATCAACATCAGAGCTATCCATCCGCATATCCTCCAGATCTATATACCCTGCCAACTCGCCGTTTTTAACAATAAAGTTGGGCAAACATGCGTCGCCATGAACAAGAACCCTGCCTTCTCCTTTCGTTCCAAAAGGACAATTTTCAATATTTGTTTCGTGGAGCTTTTGCAAAGCTGAGACTAAAATGTCGATTGTCTTTTCTACACCCAATTCATGACAAACATTTTTTAAGTTGGTTCCTTCAACTGCCGACAACAGCAAACCATCAATATCTCCTTTGTTTATAAACGCACGCACTTTCGGTACAGGCTGCTTGCCCTCCAACCATTGCAGACGCTCAACTTCTTTATTTAACCCTGAGCCGATTTTAAGAAAATATATTCCTTCTGAAGATTGAAGTTTGTATACAACATTTTGGTCTCCAGTCGCTTCTTTCTCTACAACAATGTCGCCACCCAATTCTTTCTTCGCCCAATCAATTAATTCATTTTCCATAAGTGGCTGGCCGTCTGGTACGAAGCTGGAACTGCTTTAGGCCAGTGTCTCGGCAAGTAGCTCCGGGAACTCCTCTGTGCCCATGTCTCTGAGTGTGTAGTGGCCGTGCTTCTTTAGCTCGATGATTTTGCCGCCGAGTATGTTGTGGATTATTTTGAGACTTTTTTGTCCATCCTCACGCTCGTTATCAGAAGTAAAGTAGATAATTTCTCCTACCCGAGACTTAATACTTTCGTCTATGGGGTGCTCGTAAAATGCTTTTCGAGCCTCGTCATTTTTATCAGCAATGGCCCACGGTGCGACAAGAATAAGCTTTGCAATTTTTTGCTTGGTATCACCGAGCCATCGCAACAAGAAAGTTGTCCCGCAACTGTGGCCTATCAGAATATCGTTTTCAGACACCGGATATTTTTCAAATTCTTTTTTAAAAGCTTGATAGTTCGGCTCCCAAGGGTTGGGCATGAGTGGAACTTCGACCTTTATGTCTCGCACTACTAATTCTTTTTTAGTCCAAGGAATCCAGTGTTTGTCAAAAGTGCGTGTCTCTGGGCTCATCGCCCTTTCGGCATTAGAAGGGCATCCGTGTATTATGTAAACTTTTTTATCCATATATTTCTAAAATCATTTACTGGGTTTGTGGGACGATGTTGGAACTTGTTTAAGGCCTAGGGACCCCTTTTCTCCTGGTGAGACATAGTACAGCCACTATGGCATTCGCCACCGCCAAAGTGGCGAGATATGTAACCGTTAAAAGGTTGTATTCCCCATTTGCCATGAGAGCGAGGATGCTTGCTGCTGACATTGATACCCAAAAAGAAACCGTCTCGCTCCAAGGTTCGACAAAAGATTTTCGGAGAGTTGGTATATATCCAAGCCCATCAATTGTCGAAACCATTAATACCGCGAGCAAGGGACTATTTAGTTGCCACCAAACAACAATAGCGAGAAGCGCGAGAAAAAGGACAGCAGTATCACTCTTAGTAATATTTTTTGTTCCGTATTTGAAAGAGAGGAAAAATATTGTTAACACAAGCAACATTCCTACCGTCAAACTAATTGCAGCAAAGTTTCCTCCTCCATACCATAACGCTGCGGTTGCCGTACCTTGCGTGATTGCCCACACCAACCATGTATATGCATGCGGTTTTGTTTTTCTATGAAAGAGGTCTCTGAGGTATGGATAGTAAGCGACTACCGTAATTGCGGTTGAAAGAAGGGCGAGGATAAATTTTATATCCATAAATTAACTATACAAGTCTGGCTGGGGGACTAGGAATCGAACCTAGATTC
>CAYIUF010000077.1:1198-2762 GCA_964366515.1 uncultured Gammaproteobacteria bacterium | reverse complement strand
ACCAGGCCCGCCTTCGCCTTCGGCTGAAGACGCTCGGACTGCGGCGAGGCTAGGCCATCCAAGAGTAGACATGGGCCAAAGCCCAGAGGAGAACCAAGTATCAAGAACTTGTTCATCTTGAACCCAGTGTTTCTCGCCGCATGTTTGGCAGTCCTGCCTGCCGGCAGGCAGGTTTTGCCCTGGTTCTTCTGTCGAAATTACCATATCTTTGTCTTTTCCAACTTCTTTCCCTGGGTTACATTTTGAGCAATACCAAACAGGAATTCTGTGGCCCCACCAGAGAGAACGGGATATGCACCAGTCATGAATTCCTTCCATCCAGTCTGAGAGAATTTTTTGGAAACTTCCTGGGTGAAAATTGATTTCTCCAATGTGTTCGAGTCCCTTTTTGGCCAAAGGATACATTCTGACAAACCACTCCTCTGAAATGAGCGGTTCTACTGTGGTTTTACACCTTTCACAGATAGGTACAGAGTGTGTATATTCAACTTCCTTCTCAATAGCACCTTCTTCTCTGAGGTAGTCGGCAACCATGGTGCGGGCTTCCTCGACACCTACCCCCTCTAATGATGTTTCTTCTTTGTTGTCGTAGCGTGCTGTGTCATTAAGCTTGCCGTCTTTACCAACCACGTGTCGTATGGCCAGTTTGTGATCTTTTCCGATATCATAATCTAGAGGGTCGTGCCCTGGGGTGATTTTTAGGGCACCGGTTCCAAACTCTTTATTTACGCGTTCGTCCTCAAATATAGGAAGCGCACGGCCATTTAGTGGATTGACTGCGTGCAGCCCACCAAACTTTCCATATGAGGGGTGATTGTGATAGATAGCTATACCGCTGTCGGCAAATATAGTTTCAGGACGAGCAGTTGCAACAACAATACACTCATCGATGTATTCTGCTTCTTGGATTTCGTATTTCACAAAATAGAGTTTTTCTTTCTTTTCTTCGTATTCCATTTCAACATCCTCAATTGCTGTCTGGCATTTTGGACACCAGGAAACGATGTATGCGCCTTTATAGAGAAGATCTTGATCCCAGAAGGTTTGGAATTGTGCCAAAACTGCTTTTTGCACCTTTGGCTCTAAGGTGAAAACTTCTCTCTCCCAATCTGCAGATAATCCCAAAACGGTCCAGGTTTTATGGAATGAGTTGTAAACTTCCTCTTTGAATTTCCAAGCTCTTTCTAGCCATTTTTCGCGCCCAAGCTTTCTTTTGGAGAGATCTTCTTTTGCTAAAATTTTGTCCAAGGTTCCTTCAAACTGGATTCCTGCGTGGTCTACTCCGGGGAGGAGTAAAACATCAAAACCCTGCATTCTTTTGAATCTTGCAATGGCATCTAAGATTGCATGCTGCATAGCATGGCCCAAATGAAGTTCGCCAGTTAGATTTGGAGGAGGCATTAAGAGCGAATACGGAGTTTTGTCGGAATCAGGAGTAGCACTGAACAGCCCAGCCTTTTCCCAAGACTCGTACATTTCTTTTTCTTTGTTTGAATTATCCATCTGTGAGGCTAGTATACCCCGTCATTGGGTAATAGTTAAACTGGGGTTTGTTGTAACTTCT
>CAYIUF010000077.1:0-1098 GCA_964366515.1 uncultured Gammaproteobacteria bacterium | reverse complement strand
GTTCCTCCAAGCCATTCAATTTGTCCATGATCCTTTACTAAAACAATGTCTGTGTGACCACCAGAGACCACAAGAGCAATGGCTGGGAGTGTTGGTGTGTTATCGATCCAATTGGCATACAAATGCCCAACCATATGGTTTACAGGAATTAGGGGTTTGTCCCAAACCCAGGCAAGTGTTCTTGCGGTTTCGACTCCGACAAGAAGCGAACCTATTAATCCTGGGCCCGAAGTGACCGCTATCGCGTCTATCTCGTGACTCGTGACTCGTGACTCGTTAAGGGTGGCTTCAATCACAGGGACAATGCTTTTAATTTGCTCACGTGCAGCCTGTTCTGGAATTATGCCGCCGGTTTTGGCATGCATTTCTTGCGAAGATGCAATGGCTGATGAGAGCACGGTTTGGCCGTCTTTAACAATTGATGCTGCTGTCTCATCGCAAGAGGTTTCGATTCCAAGAATTATCATACGGGTTATTTTAGCAGAAGAAGGCGGCGGTAGATGTAGGGTACATAATAGTAGACTCTTTGTGGTAAGATACGGGTATGGCAAAAGTACGTAAAGATCAGGTTTTTACAAACGTGGTTTGGAAAGAAGGCAAGTATTTTGTTGCCCAGTGTCTTAATGTGGATGTCTCCAGCTTTGGTGAAACTTATGAAGAAGCATTAAAAAATCTCCAAGAAGCTGTCCATTTGTACATGGAAGATGCCCCAGCAGATAGTGTAATGGAAATAGAAATGCCCTCATTGACTGTCACAAACCCCGGGCAATATGCCTAAGTTATATTCTTCAAAAGAAATCCCACCAGGTACTTTTGGCGCAATTCTTAGGCAATCAAGACTTACCAAGAAACATTTCAAAAAAACATAAGCAAAGCTTGCTGCTTCGCAGTAGGCATGCTCGTTTGCACGCCGGGTTTACACGTGGTATAAATTAGGCAAGCCTTGATAGGTCTACAACTGCCGTGAACAAATTTTTCAAAAAAGTAATTGCCCTTTTCCTCTCTCTCTCTCTCTCTCTCTCTCGTTTCGAACGGCTTACTGATTAACCAAGCCTTTGCTGCTACAACTTCTCCTTGGACACAAACTGATTGGAGTGG
>CAYIUF010000076.1:0-2799 GCA_964366515.1 uncultured Gammaproteobacteria bacterium | reverse complement strand
TTCCTGTCTATCATCAGCCGATGATCTATTATCCCCTCCAGGCAATGCAGAAAGCCGGGATCAAGCAAGTGCTGCTCACGACCTCAGGCGATCACGCCGGTGATTTTGCCAACTTACTTGGCGAAGGACGGGAGTTTAACCTCAAGCTGTATTACGCTATTCAGCAAAATCCCAAAGGAGGAATAGCCGATGCGATTGCGCTTGCCGACGAGTTTGCCGAAGACGGACCAATTTTGGTCCTTCTTGGGGACAATATCTTTAACTTTAACTTGAGGGCTGCACGGAAAAAGTTTGAGGACGAAAACTTGGGCGCCATGATTTTTGGCGTCCGAAAAGATACCCAGTCACGACAATATGGCGTTATTGAAATTGACAAAAACGGCAAAGTGCTCTCGATAGAAGAGAAACCAGAACATCCGAAAAGCGATATTGCTCAGACCGGTATATACATGTATGACAATCGAGTTTTTGAGTTTATTCGGACGCTGGCGCCATCGGACCGCGGCGAGTTGGAAGTTACGGATCTCAACAACTACTATCGAGCAGAAGGAAAACTGTATTGTGAAATTATTGACTGGTGGATCGATGCAGGCGCTTCATTTGAAGAGCTTTTGGCCGCTAACAACCAAGTCGCCCAAATGGTGAAGGAAGGAAAATTGTGATAGGATAAACCTTATGGAACCACTGACCATGGATGATATCGACGAGCGATATACAAAGAATATTTATGTTCAAGATTATACGCCTGGGACCAAAATAGATGGGGTAAAACTCATTGAAATTCATTCCATTGTCAGTGAAGATGGAACGTTTGCTGAACTCCTGCGGATTGTCGATGGAAAGATTGAGGGATTACATTCATTCAGTCTGCTTCAAGTAAATCGAACAGAGATATTAGGCGGGAGTGTCAAAGCATGGCACCTCCATTTCAAACAAAAAGAGCTCTGGTATATCAATCCGGAGAGCCACATCCTGATTGGGCTTGTTGACCTACGAAAAGATTCTCCCACCAAAGGAGTAATTATGAGGCTGGTGTTAGGTGGTTCCAAGTCACAACTGTTGCTTATCCCCAATGGCGTTGCCCATGGATCGATGAATATGCTGCAATCAACAGCATATATTTGGTACTTTATCGATCAGTACTTTGATCGTGATCACCCGGATGAACTTCGTCTTCCCTGGGACAGCTTCGGAGCTGAATTCTGGAACCCAAAACGTGACTGAAAAGCTCTGGCTAACTTTATGGTCTTTCGCTCTCTGGAAAGTGCTTCTTCTCCTCGTTGTTCTCATTGCTCCACTGGTGCTTCCAGCGACAGGAGCATTTTTTCCGAGTACTATCGCTCGCGCACGGCTTCCTGAGAGCGTATGGGTGTGGGGTAATTTTGACGGTGCCCATTATGTGTCGATAGCACGAAGCGGCTACTTTCCTTCGCTTGTCCCCTTTTTCCCGCTGTATCCCTATCTTATCAAGATGGCGGTGGAGGTTTCTCACGCCTCGTATATTGTTGTCGGTCAAGTAATTTCTATCGTCTCATTATGGTTTTCCTTATTAGTCGTTTATTATCTCATTGCCAAAGATGGATTGGTAAAATCATATCAATTGCTGCTGCTAATACTCCTTACGTTCCCGACGTCTTTTTACTATGCGGCACTCTATAATGATGCATTATTCTTTCTTTTTGGGTGTTTGACTGTTTTGTTTGCACGCCGGCGAGAGTGGATTCTGGTTGCCCTAATGAGCGCACTCGCGACTCTGGCGAGACTCAATGGGTTGGCATTGTCAGTTTTTATCTTTCTTGAGTATTGCGTGAGCCAAACTCGAAAAGAAAACCGGGCTGCCCAATGGGATATTCGGAGGTTAGCAAACTCAGTCTGGCTTTCTTTAGTGAGGCTTCGAAAAGACCACGCAGGGTTACTAGCAATTTTGTCTGGTCCACTCGCGTTTACGGGCTACCTTCTGTGGGTAGAGCGAGTGTTTGGCAACTGGAATCTGGTGTTTTCGAGTATGAGTGTTTGGCAGCAGGATCGGGTTACCTTGCCGCTCCAGGTCGTCTGGCGCTACCTAAAAATCCTGTTTCTCACACCACCTGTGGGTATAGTCTACTGGCGAGCATCGCTAGAGCTCTTTTTTGTCGGTTTCTATGTGTTTCTGCTGCTATACTCGTTTAAGAAAATACGATTTTCCTATTGGATCTTTTTTCTCGTCTCCATCATCATCCCGTCTCTTACCGGAACATTTGCCGGTATGCCGCGGTATGGGCTTCATCTCTACCCATTTTTTTTGGCACTAACGTTATGGGTAGAACATTTACCGAACATCTATAGAAAGACATATTTCGTTATCTCTATCGGTATGCTTGTACTATTTCTCGCTTTATTTTCCCGCGGCTACTTTGTCTCCTGACACTATGCACAAGCTCAGAAGTTTGACGATTTTTTTCCCAGCATACAATGATGCCAAGACTATCGCCCCCTTGGTGGTGAGGGTCAAACAGATAGCAAAAGCGACAGCCAAGTGGTACGAAATACTCGTTATTGATGACGGTTCGACCGATAACACACGGCAGGTATTAGCGAAGCTCCAACAGACTACGCCTGGTGTGGTAGTGATCCGTCATCCACACAATTTAGGATATGGTGCCGCGCTGCGCAGCGGTTTTGCCCACGCGAGGGGAGAATTCGTTTTTTATACAGATGGCGATGGGCAATATGACCCTCGTGAGCTTGCCGATCTTGCAAAAAGGATGACGAGTGACGTAGACGTCGTCAATGGGTATAAACGAGTTCGACACGATGAAA
>CAYIUF010000075.1:0-2817 GCA_964366515.1 uncultured Gammaproteobacteria bacterium | reverse complement strand
TCTTCTCTTTCGGACGTCATGCCTATCTCTCCCCAGAGGAGAGCATAGAAGGTGCTGGGGCCTGAGTATCCTATGAGCTTCGTTGCTTCGACGCCGTCTAGGACGCCGTACCCGATTAGCTCAAGGAAGTTCCGGCGGATGCCTGACGCATTCTCCAGCTCAATTACCCTGTAGTCGACCAAATCGAGAAGGCACATCATCTTGATGCGGTGGTCCCCGAGTATGTTAGCTCTCCCGTGGAACCAACGGTTTACGGCGGAAGTGTTTACCCCGCAGAACTCCGCTATTGGACGCTTTGCCGCCAGTGCTCCTTTGGACGATTTAGGGTATTTCTCCCCAAAGCGGGTTGTTAGGTGATCGAGGCATTCGGGGAAATGTCCCCGAAAGACTTCTTGCTTTTCGTCGCTTACGGACTGTGCCACATATACTTTCCTTTCTTTTTGTCAATGTTCTCCCAAGAATTTCTTGAGGACTTATAATATACCATGGAAGTGAGTTTGGGTCAAGTGTGGGTTGTGGGAGCAATGAAAAAGGCGCAACCTTGCGGAAGCGCCTTCTTCGAAAGTGATCCGCCTATGGCGGACCACCGTGCGGTCGACGAGACCTTTAGAGTCCCAGACGACCAAAACCCCAAAGTCTATGCGGGTTTAGGGCACAAACCTCAGGATCTAATGCGAATGGTACCATAGAAAAGACGAAATGTCAAGTGTATATAGGATAGCGTGAAATGTGGATAACGACCTGCCGTGAAAACGTTATTGGGGTATAGTAACGTTTAGACGAAAAAATCCTAATTTCTAATATCTAATTTCTAAATAATCTCAAATTTTGAATTTTAAATTTCAAAACATTTATTATTGTTTAGTATTTAGTGCTTAGGATTTGGAATTTTTACTCCATTTCCGAAAGGAATTGAGTTACTCCTGCGGCCCAGGTACCAGGAGAAGAAGGCGTGTATTTCTTCATAATGACCTCAGGAGTTATGTAGCCCTTGTCGATATAGTCTTCTTTCAAGCCTTGGGACACAGTATCAATTGCTTCTGCGTAGTTTGAAAACCTCAAAGTTCCCTTTGCGTGTATCCCCCATCCCCAACAGTTGAAAGAATTGTCAGGAATTTTTTTGCAGACATTTGATTCTTGCTGGGCAATTGCAACAAGAAGTCTAAAGTCCAATTCATTTTTGTCTGCAGCTTCAACAATTTGGTTTGCCCAAGGCTCAAGCGGGGAGTTGTATTTTTCTAAATATTGGCGAATTATTTCTGCCCTTGCGTCTGCTGCGGTTGCGGCTCCTGCGACTTTTCCAATTGGATCAGGGACCGCAGCGTATACTCTTGAGCCGTAACGAGGTGTATATACTGTTTTTGGCGGCTCGCCTACTTGGCTTAGGGCGTCTTGGGACGGTTTTGCAGAAACAACAGTTAGTGCAAACATTGAAGTTGCAAGAGTTATTGGAGTAACTATGAAGAATGTGGCAAGGTAGAGCAGGACACGCATTTTTTAGTTGTTAACAGGATGCCAACTTTTGGTCCAATTGTCAAATTTGTTGAACAGGAACCCAATGAAATTTTTGAGATGGTTTTTTGGCGGGTCTTGCGGTTGTGGAGCGGGCTTTGAAATTATTATTGCTACTGCGGTTTCAGACACTGTTTGACCATTTTTTGTTAAGATAACTTTTAAGACATAGTCTCCGGGGTCGGATGGGGTTTTTATACTTATTCCAGTTTTATAGACCTTGAAAGGCACAATTTTCTCAAGAACCCCATCGGTTTTTGTTGATTCTAGATTTTGGGTTTCTATTGAAACTCCATATCCATCATTTTTGTCCCAAATTGTTTGCCCAAGATTTTGCAAAGATAATGTAAAGAAGTAGAAGTTTGAGGTTGTGAATTTCTCAGGCAGTCCGTCAAGAATTACTATTTTTTCGATTTGCTCTGGGGCCCCTTTTGTTTTCTGTAAGGCCTGCACGGTTTTGTACTGCTCTTTGAAGCCGTCTGCTTTTTTCCAAGAAAAATTCCCAAAAGGTTCTGCTTGGTAGTTTAGGACGAATGGAGTTACTGCTAAAACTTTTGGATCGTTCCAGACTTTTTCGTATGCGGTTTTTAAGTTTTCGGCTACAGTTGTTTCTGACATTCCCCCATTACTCCAGCCGGTTTCAGTAATTAGGACTGGCAACACTTTTGTTATGCCAAAACTTTTAAGAAGATTTAATTCCCATTCATAGCTTTTTATCGATCCTCTACCAGTTTTTAAGGGGGAGGAGGAAAAGTTAGGGTTTGGATAAGAATGGGATACCCAGCCGTCGAGATTATCAAACACTTTTGGATTGTGGGAAAGCATTCCGCGAAGGTATGCGGCTTCGTCTCGGGTTGCTGTCCCATTTGGGGCTGAGGAATCAAAGCCTGCATTTAGAATAAAGAAGTCGCCGTTTTGCTCTTTTAATTGGGATGAGTAGGCGGTTAACACATCTGCATATTCTGATGGGGCAATTTGCCCGCCCCATTCTTTTGCATGGTTTGGTTCGTTGAACAAAACTACATAACGATTTTTAGTTACCCAATTTAGAGAATCTAAAAAACTTGCCCAAGCAGGGGCTTCTCCAACTGCGGGCTTTACCCAATTTTGGTCTTCAGGATGGGTTGCGATTCTGACAATTGGAATTAGATGTTTTTCGCGAAAGGAATCAAAAATTGCCTGCCATTTGGAGATATTTCTTTCATTGTCTTGGATTACCAAAGTTACGTATCCCCAATCTCCGTTTGAGTTAACCAAACTTGCCGCAGCATCAATGTCGCCTTCGTTTAATATGTGAATTCCAAA
>CAYIUF010000074.1:0-2822 GCA_964366515.1 uncultured Gammaproteobacteria bacterium | reverse complement strand
CCGCACGGAAGGCTCATAATCTTCCAGACCGGGTGCGATTCCCGGCCCCGCAACACATTTGTGATATAATTGTTCTACAACTTGCAAAAGCTATGATCCGGAGGGTTGGAACCGGGGAGCAGCACAAGAGTATGTGCCGGAGGCGAAACCGTAAAAGTCAGCAACGAGTGTCGGCAACGGAGCTCGTCATGAATGAGGCTTCCTCTTTATGATGACTCCCGCGTAAGCGGGATTTTTAGTTCAAAGAGGCGGCGAAGTGAGGTGGTACAGCCACGTGGCCCTCACAAGTTTCCAAGAGATTGGAGATTTGTGAGGGTTTTTTATTGGGAGCGTAGCTCAAGGGTAGAGTGCCTGTCTCCAAAACAGGCGGTGAGGGTTCAAGTCCCTCCGCTCTCACTGTGAAAGATAAATATATATCTTTATCAGAGTTAGTTTTATCCTCCGGAAAGGAGGTAGTTTGGCATGGCAATGACTTTATTTGGAACTAAGGTTCGAATCGAAGCATTTCGTCGTCTGGATTTATTAAATACATTATCTGCAGAGGTGGCTAAAAGATCCGATGAGAGGAAGATATTAGAAAACTTTCTATTGCTGCCTAGTGCAAGTGGTGTGGATAGATTTGCCGAGTTGACTAGAGACTCAGAAGATATTGCAAAAAATGATCTCTTAGTCAATGGCGCAAGAGATGTTGTTGTAGACTATGTACAAAAACAAATGGGGAACCTTACTACTGGAGTGGGGGTATCTATTTATCGAGATCTTGTTTTGCAGGTTATAGAAAAAGAAGGAGATAAAAGTTGTCGAATAGTCGCCAAGGCAATGAGACAGGGCAAGTCATTTACTTCAGACCAACTTCCGGCGAGTTTTCCCGTAGCCAATAACAAAGCTGAAACATTATTGCAAGGAAAAATTAGAAGTGAGGTTGGTGATGACGAGTATAGAGATTACCTGTGTGCAAAGCGTCTAAAGTCTCTGGTTTGTGTTGTGGCAAAGGATTTATTCACGGGAGTAAACAATGGTTTGGACCCAGACAAAGTGCTTAATTTTATGGGAATTATGTATGAGTTGAGAAAACTA
The DNA here is from genome assembly GCA_964366515.1 of uncultured Gammaproteobacteria bacterium. Lineage (GTDB taxonomy): Bacteria > Patescibacteriota > Microgenomatia > UBA8517 > UBA10165 > 2-12-FULL-44-25. The sequence continues at coordinate 1,745 of CAYIUF010000074.1, read as the reverse complement.
GAAACTGCTGTTCCAACAAATGCCCAGCGGATAAAAAACAACATTATTCAGGCATTAATGAGCGGAAGCGAATTAAAACTATTGCACATTAAGTGTCTGAGGTTTACGTACCCAGAAGGTAACCGACTGCAGTTGATTGAGCATTCAGACGACGTGGAAATTCGTAACAAGGGTGGCGAAATTTATCGACCTGTAGGAGAGAAAAATCTAATTCCTCGTTTAGTAAACGTAGGAAATATATTAGAGGCATTTGGAGTTCGGGTAAGAATGATTGTTTTACTGTCAGATCAAGATCTGCTCGATTATTTCCCTAACGGCGGAGGGGGAATGGTACCAGATTCTGACCTGGCAGTTGCTAAAGGTTCACTTGAAAAATATAAAAAAGCACTGCAAGTGCAGGATGAAAGAATTGAAGTAATTTATCTAAGAAATTATCTTCGAACTCATGGGAGTTTGGCAGAGTTTGACCGTCGCCGAAATGGGTCACTGAGAAAACTTACAAGTAGGAATTCATTCTTATCTGAAGGATTAGTAGAATCCAGAGTTAACTATCGCTTTGAGTCAAATAGAAAAATATTCGTTAATGATCCGGGGAGGCATTTTGCTAGGGAGAGAGTTAATTCTCAGCTAGCAAGTATGTTGTCTTTGGGAGTTTTGGGTGGACAAGAAACTATTGTGGTGGAAGAAGATAGAGGAGAAGAGAATAAACTAGTAGGCGGAACAGGAAAAGATTCTTTACCAGTTGTGTTCATTAAGTTAAGGGATATCATATAATTGTCATATGAGCAAAAAAATAGTTTTTTCTGGAATCCAGCCCAGTGGAAATTTACATATAGGTAATTACATTGGGGCGGTGAGAAGGTGGGCGGAAGGACAAAAAGAGGGGACGAACATTTTTTGCATTGTCGATTTGCATGCTATCACTATGCCCCAGGAACCAAAATCCTTGCAAGAAAAAACCCTGGAACTAGCTGCTCTGCTTTTGGCGGCGGGAATTGATCCTGAGAGATCACTGTTATTTGTCCAGTCTCACAACCCAGACCACGCCAATTTGGGCTGGGTTTTAAACTGCTACTTATCAATGGGCCAACTGAATAGAATGACCCAATATAAAGAGAAATCTGCAGATCATGAATTTGTGAGTGTGGGTTTATTTGACTACCCAGCTTTGATGGCGGCCGATATTTTACTTTACGACACGACTGAAGTTCCAGTGGGTGAGGATCAAAAACAACATGTGGAGCTAACCCGGGACGTAGCGGAAAGATTTAATTCTAAATATGGGGAAACATTTGTTTTGCCAAAACCGATTATTCCCGAATATGGATCCAGAATTATGAGTCTTTTGGATCCGACAAAAAAGATGAGTAAAAGTGACGCTAATCCCCTGGGGGCAATTGACTTGTTGGACTCTGAGGAGCAGATTAGGAGAAAGATTTTAGGGGCGGTTACTGACTCTGGCACTGATATTAAATATGATCCCACTCGACCAGGAATCTCAAACCTCTTGGAAATTTACAGTAATTTTTCGGGCCAGTCTTTTATAGAAATAGAAAATAAATTTGCCAAAAAAGGCTACCAGGAATTCAAAGAAGACCTGGCCAATTTAGTCTGCGGCGAGTTATTGTCGTTACAAGCCAGATATACCCAATTGCGTGAAAGTGGAAAACTGGAAAAAATTTTGAAAGATGGAGCTAAAAAGGCTTATGCCATGTCCCACCCCAAATTACTGGAAGTGTATGACC
>CAYIUF010000073.1:0-2944 GCA_964366515.1 uncultured Gammaproteobacteria bacterium | reverse complement strand
AGCAAATCAATCCGAAATAAATTCTTATGAAGATCTCTCACAAAAGAAACCAGGGATTGACTTTGATAGAGATACTTGTAGCTGTAGCTATCCTAGTAATTGTTTTAGCTTTTGGGATGAGTATAAACTTCAATGCTTACACTCGGGGAATTTTTCAAGGAGAAGAATCTAAAATAGTTTCTGCTTTAGAACGAGTTCGTAGCCAAGCATTAAATAATGTGTGTATCGGGGGTGCCTGTACTGATGGTAAAAAACATGGGTTATGCTATGAAAGTGGAATCAAAAAATATATTATGTTTCAAGGGAGTACTTACGCCAGTAGGGATTCTGCTGTGGATATTGCGATAGACGCAAACTCAAATATTACAATTTCCTCTACACCACCGAATATACTTGCATGTACTACTGGTCCAGGTATTGTTTTTAATCAATTAACTGCTAAGCTATATCCACAACTTAGTCCAGCCACTGCTGAAGTAGATATTAGTGTTGATGATGGAACAGGGTCACCGAAACACATAAAAATAAACAATGAAGGCAGAATTAACTGGTAGAAAATATAATAAAGGAATGATAACCTTGGAGCTATTAATAGCTTTTACGATTCTTATATTATGTATAACTGGTAGTATATTAGTGGCTAGTCAGAGTGGATATTTAGGAGTTGATCAAGTTACTTTCGGGAATCAATCTGTAGCAATAGATTCGCAAACAAACAATGAAGCAATTTTCAAAGCTCAGGAAAAAATTGAGCAAGCTCGCGCGCTTTCAAGACAAAATTTTCTTTCCGTCGTCACAAATTCCTATACCATTCCGTCCGGACCGATTACATACGACGGAACTGATACAGTTTTAGACATATCACAATGTTTGAAACAAGTCATAACGAATATAACTTGGACTATGGGGTCACGTCCCTTAAATTCCACCTTAGTAACTTTGTTAGGAAACCCAGCGACGGCTCTAGCGATGGGAGGTGATTGTGTCGCTAATCCAGGAGGTGGAACTGATTGGCACAATCCTCAACCCTTCGCAACTATTCCCAGAGGTGCTCACGGCAGTGACGACACTACGGATGTGGATGTAGATAATAGAATGTTATACATATCAGGTGCATCCAGTGCCGCAGTTAAGGACGATATCATGGTGTGGGATGCCAGTGCTCTCGACATCCCAACCAATACTACTACCTTGACAATGAAGGATGAGGAAAATTATGGTTTAAAACATTTTGTTGCAATTGATGAAGCCAAGAATAATACGACCGGGAAAAGATATTCTTATTTATATGCCGGCAACGACGCCAATACCAACCAATTTCAAGTCGTGGATGTATCTAATCCGACTAACATTGCTAACCCAGCTACCGCAATTTTGAGTTTGCCGGGAGTAGTTGCTTCAGCTAGTGGTGGTGGAAACGTCTTTTTTTATAAGAACAAGGTTTATGTTGGTATTGGTTACTTGATTGCTGGCGATGAACTCCATATATTTGATGTTAGCGACCCCACCATTCCGGTCGCTCCGGCGAGCTGTATAATGAGTTGCCATTACAATGTAAATAATAATATTTATAAAATATTCGTTCGCGACCAGCAAGTTCCAGGCTTAGGTACCCGAACTCTCGCCTACCTTGCTCTTTCGGGCACAGCGGGAACTATGCCAGAGCTTGAAATATATGATGTGACAGATCCAACTTCTATTAGTTTATTAAGTGCGACAAGTATCTTTAATCCACCCGGCACCCAGTACGGCACCGCGCTCTATGTTCTTGGGAATTATGCTTATTTAGGCAGACTCTCGGGTACTAAACCAAATTTTTATGTCATTGACATTTCTGATCCAAACAATCCTACTAGTTGTGCTACTTGTAATTTTACAATTTCGGGCGAAAACATTAACGACATAGCAGTGAGCGGGAATTTTGCCTTCATTGGCCACACCGATGGCATTCAAATTCTTGACGTTAGTGACCCGGCTAATGTTAAGAAACCGACAGGATCGCCTTTCGGCTTCTACCAAGTAAATAATGGCGTAAATGCTATAGATATAGACAGCGATTTTGCATACGGGGCAGTGAACAATCAGGGTAGCACTGCCTTTTACATTTTTTATTCAGCACCATAAAATATGAATAAAGGATTTACTCTTATTGAAGTCATCATATATATAGCACTTTTTTCTATCCTTATGGGTGGTGCATATATAGTTGCGTTTCAGTTGATTGATAATTCTGGCAAACTAAATACCAGAAACACTGTTCAGGGTGAGGGAAATTTTGTAATGCGAAAGTTAGATTGGGCGCTAACGAGTGTCGACCCTTCTTTTACGACTACGCCTTCTTCAGGTACAACTAGTAACCTTAGAGTTAAAAAATATGATGGGACAAAAGTAGAAGTATGTCTTGATTCTAATAAAATTAAGATACATGAGGGGACTTTTGGTTCCTGTACTGATCCAGATTATTTACCAATTACCACAGACAATATAATAGTAAAAGCTTCAAGTTTGAGTTTTCAATATATTCTCGCATCTGGTTCTGGACCATTTGGCATCACGGCAAATTTTACCATAACCAGCAACGGGGTTGACTTCCCTTTTACTATAACAAAATATATCCGTAAATGATAAATAAAATTAAGAGTAAAAAAAGAAAAAACAATTCTGGTTTTATTGCATTAATGTCTGCTGTGATTCTTTCAATTATTCTTTTATTAATTGCAACGAATCTCGGCATGACTGGACTCTATAATAGATTTAATATTCTGGATTCTGAATTGAAAGAAAGAAGTTCTGCCTTAGCCGAAGCTTGCGCTGATACAGCGATTTTAAAACTTGCAAATAATTCTGGATATACAGGCGGAGAAACAATCACAGTTTCTGGAAGTGATACATGCACTATTGATTCTGTTGTGACTGCCGGAACATTTACTCTTCATGCGAACTA
>CAYIUF010000072.1:0-3004 GCA_964366515.1 uncultured Gammaproteobacteria bacterium | reverse complement strand
GTACCTTTATAAGCTATTAATTGACATTTCTGTGTCTGATTTTGGTGCTCGGAGAAATGATGAGTATCCTGAGATTCTTTTATATTCAGTTCCTGTTCCAGATTTTATATCTGATAGTGGCAACAAGAGCGCAGTACTAGAGATGTTGAAAGACAGGACGGACAAGTTAAAGCTGGCAGGGGTGGGGTTTGGTGGTATTGCTTGTAATACTGCGCATGTTTTATTGCCTGATCTCGAGAAACATTCAGGCTTAAGGTTTGTTTCTGTGGTCAACGAAGTTGCGAGAGAGGTGAAGGAGGAGAGAGTGGGATTGCTTGGCACACCTTCGACAATAAACTCTATGATTTATGAAGTTGCGTTAAATAAGCACAAGATAGAAGCTATTTTACCTAGTGCAAAGCAAATAACTCTATTAGAATGCGTTATAAGACGTATATTAGGAGGAGAGCTTACGGAGGGGGATAGGAAAACTCTTAGCACGATTACAGATGACTTAGTAAGACGGGGGGCAGAGGCAATTATTGTTGGATGCACAGAGTTGCCGCTTGTTTTCCCTAGATCTTGTAAAGTTCCTGTCTACAATTCAAGCGAGATACTTGCTCGAGCTTTATTGCGGAATTACTACGACTAAAATACAATGAGGACGAACATGGAAAAACCCCAGTAGTAGAACTTTCAGTTCACTACGGGGCAGGCAACGAGCATGAATAAGCAACGTGTGTTATCAGGTATAAGGGCGAACGGAAGACTCCATTTGGGGAACTATCTTGGTGCCGTAAAAGGCATGCTTGAGCTTCAAGATGATCCTCGATACGAGACTTTTTATATGGTCGCGGACCTTCATTCGATAAACGTTCCATATGACCCGAAAACTTTTTCTAAAGCAGTACGAGATGTGATCTTGGATTATCTTGCTGCGGGACTAGATCCTGAGAAGAGTACTATATTTATACAATCTTCTGTTTATGAGCATGTAGAACTGTCTTATTTGTTCTCAACTGTTATCACAGTTGCACGCATGCAGCACCTTCCAACTTTCAAGGAAAAAGTAAAAAGTTACCCAGAAAACGTGAACATGGCGCTTTTGTATTATCCGGTACTTATGGCCGCTGACATCCTTGTTTATGGGGCCTCTTTAGTTCCTGTTGGAATTGATCAAGAGCCGCATTTGGAAGTAGCACGCGAGATTGCTGGCAAAATGAACGAGCGCTTTGGCTTGAAACTGCCTGAACCTCAAAGATTTGCAACTGCCGGGGAATACATCCCGTCTTTGACGGGGGAGGGGAAGATGGCAAAGTCTGTTGAGGGGAGCTCAATTTTACTAACTGACGACCTTGAAACGATACAAAAGAGGCTGGCTTCAGTTCCTACAGATTCTGGCGTGGGTGAGAGTGTGCCCGCAGAGGGGGGTGTCGCAACTTTGCTCAAGTTTGTGGAGTTGTTTATTGGAAACGAAAGAACGGAGGAACTGAGGGACGAATATACAACAACAGGTATTAGATATGGAGAACTAAAAAAAGAACTTGCTGAGGCTATTTATGCAGAACTTAAGCCTATTCAGGAAAGACGAGCAGAGCTTGAAGCAGATACAGAGAAAGTTGATAGGATTATAAAAGAAGGGGCGGAGAAGGCTAAAAAGGTTGCTGCTGAGACTTTGGGTCAGGTCAAGCGTGCGATGGGACTTCTTTAAAAAAAGTAGTAAAAGTAGAACAAGTAGTACAGGTAGAACAGGTACTGAGCACAGTTTGTGCTATAATATTGGATCGTGGAACCTCAAATTACTGTAAGTGCGGAAGATTTTTTTAAGGTTGAGCTTCGTGTTGGGAAAGTAGAGAAAGCAGAGCCTCTAGAAAATAGTGAGAAGCTTTTAAGGCTAGTGGTTGCTTTTGGTGATGAGAAGCGTACGATTCTTGCAGGACTCAAGCCCTTTTTTGAACCGGATTACTTCACGGGGAAGTTGTTTGTGTTTGCATATAACTTAGAGCCAAGAAAAATGGCAGGGGAGGAAAGCCAGGGGATGCTTTTGTGTGTGGACCCCATTAGAAAGCCTACGGCTTCTAACGGGGCAAGTTCTGGAAAACCACTACCTTTGGAGGCGCCAGAAGGAGCACAAGTGGGAGACAAAATCAAGTAAGAACTTGCGATCGTTTTGCGAGGACGCGACACAATCGTAAACAAACTTTTTGAAAAAGTTTGACCAAATTTAAAGAATATGTCAGCCAGATTAAAATTACCAAAAGAACTTAATGGTAAGGCCTCAAATGGCAAGGGGAAACGTGGTTTTAAATTTAAACTTCAGCTAAATCTTCGAAACATTTTTCTTTTTCTTCTCGTTTTATTCTTTGTTGGACCACTTTTCTTCTCTGCTATTGGTCAAAAACAAGGGGAAGTGGTTTCTCTGCCAACTGTTTTGCAGGATGTGAAGGCCGGGAAAATCGAAGAGATACAAATTGCCGGGGATAAGCTGACAATAAAATACAAGGATGGCACGCAAAAGATGGCAACAAAAGAAGGCGGACATACCTTTGTTGAGGTTTTGAAGGATTCTGGGATTGATCCAGCAACCGTTCCTTATAAAATTGACGATCAGATCTTGTCTCGTTTTTGGCTTGATATTGCTGGAATTCTTTTGCCTTTGGGAGTAATGGCAATATTTTTCTTGTTCATTTTCCGCCAGGCAAGAGGGGCGCAGGATAATATTTTTTCTTTTGGAAAATCGGGAGCAAAGGCTTTTGCAAAAGGGAAGCAATCAGTAACGTTCAAAGACGTTGCGGGGGTTGACGAGGCTAAAAAAGAATTGGAAGAAGTTGTCGACTTTTTGAAAAATCCAGGAAAATACAGGGCAATTGGGGCAAGGACTCCAAAGGGGGTTATCTTGTTCGGCGCGAGCGGTGTTGGAAAAACTTTATTGGCGCGAGCCGTTGCAGGGGAGGCTGGGGTTCCGTTTTTCTCAATGGCGGGATCAGAATTTATGGAAAGATCGGAAGAGCGTCGTGTAGGGAAA
>CAYIUF010000071.1:0-3044 GCA_964366515.1 uncultured Gammaproteobacteria bacterium | reverse complement strand
TGACATATTTTGTCATCTTGCAAAAGGCTTTAACTGGAGTATATTTTCCTTATGGCAACAAAAAGTAATGAAAATCGTGAATACAACAAACTTCTTAAAGATATGAGAAAAATCATAAGGGAAGAAGTAGGAAATGAAGTACAAGCGTCAAAAGAAGAACTCGACAGCACAATCCGGGAATCAAGAATGAGAATACAAACTGACATAATGGAAAACACAGATCGAATTAAGAACCTCGAAATCCGTGTTACAAAAAACCACAAAGAAGTGTTGAGCAAACTTAAAATAACATCAGACTTCCATGATCAAGTAGGTTTGAATCTAGCAAAACGAGTCAAAAAGATAGAACAACACCTAATCCTCCCGAAAAGCAGCTAGACATTCTTTTCCGCTGCCATAACCGTATTCTCCAATAAACAAGCAACAGTCAAAGGCCCAATGCCCCCGGGAACCGGAGTTATAAATGAAGCCACAGCCGATGCTGAGTCAAAATGTATGTCTCCCCCAGGCGATCCAACATCAATCACAATCGCCCCCTCTTTTATCTGTTCTCCCAAAATCAAGTCTTGTTTTCCAACCGCAGAAATTACAATGTCAGAATTTTTCGTCTGATACCAAATATCTTCAGTATTCTCATCAATTGCGCGAACCTTTGCCCCTTTTTCAGAAAGAACTTTAACTAAGGGCTTCCCAACCATCCCACTTGCTCCAACAACTGCAACCTTACAATCCTTCCAAATCCCCCCAGCGTCTTCAATTGCAACCAAAATTGCCCGAACCGTCGCCGGAACAAACGGAGAATCTTCCCTTAACCCGTCAACATCTTTCGCCAAAGGAATCGCCCCAACCAACCTCTTCCAATCCTCCTCAGAAAACGCTTCCTCCCCCGTCGGATGCTGAACTAAAATCCCAGTAACACTAGCATCTTGCCCAACCTCTAAGAGCTTCTTTACAGTTTCATCAACCCACTCAATCTCCTTTTCTTCAAACTCAATTCCGACACTTTCTGCCTTTTGTCTTTTAATTCTTGTATATAAAGCGCTCCCCGAGTCTTTCGGGTTATAAAAACTCACAAGTTTAGGTGCAGACTGAAGTCTGCTAACACGCTTTGCCACATCTTCCAAAATTTCCTCCGCTTTCAATTTTCCATCAAATATTCTCGCGCTCATTTCAAAATTTTCCTTTCTTTCAACAATTCAACAATTTGCTCATGTATATCCAAAAGTCCCCTTAACTTCCCATCCTTGCCCATACATTCAATCTTAATCCAATGCGGGTTTGCGCGGCAGAGTTTCAAATACATCTGTTCTGCAGTTGTTTGATAGCTTACTAAATCCTCATGTATATCGCGAGCTTTGCCGGCAAGATACTTTCTGGCCTTTTTCCTTGAAATCAACTCCTGCCCAACATCAACTGGCACATGAAGATAAATTACAACATCTTCTTTTGGCAATTTGTGAATCCCATATTCCATATGCGAGAGCCATCTTAAAAATGCAGGCCGTTTCCCGGCCGGAAGTTTTGCAGCCTGATAAGCCATATTTGAAGAAACGTATCGATTCGCAACTACAATTTTCCCGCTCGCAATCCACTTATCCAAATCAGGCTTTGCACTTAGGCGATCGAGTGCATAAGTCAAGGAAGCAAGATATGGGTTAACCTCGTTTACTCCTCCAAAATCCCCCCGCAAATACCTAGCAACAACCCTTCCATGAAAAGACGTGTAGTATCTTGGGAAATCAATAAAGGAAGTTTTCTTTTTCTGTTTTTTTAAATACTTTAAAAGAAGACCAACCTGCGTTGCCTTGCCCGACCCATCATTTCCATCAATAACAATTAATTTGCCTTTCATATTGTATTAGCGCAATTAATTGCGCGATTACTGTGGGACAGGGAATTTTTCACAAAGTTCCTTAACCTCCTCCGCAATTTTTAAAAGCTTCTTATCCTCCTTTATTCTTCCTTTAAACTCCTTTAAGAATTTCTGACGCTCCTCTTTCCCCTCCGGAAGTTTTTCATCCTTAACATATTCAACGACCTGAATTATCCATTTTGCTAATTCTCTAATCTCTAATTCTCTTAGTCCTCTGGTTGTAACCGCCGGCGTCCCCAACCTTATCCCCGAAGGATAGAAAGGCGACTTATCCCCTGGAACACTATTTCTGTTGACCACTATTCCCGCCATTTCTAAAGCTTCTGCAACAACGTTTCCCGAGAGTCCTTGAGGCCTCAAATCCACCAACATTAAATGACAATCTGTCCCCCCGCCAACCAACTTTAGCTTCGCAAGGTCTCTCCTTGCGAAGCTAGGAGCCTGGAGCTCTTTCGCCAGTGTTTTTGCGTTTCTCACAACTTGCTTTGCATAGTCCTTATACGCCTCTGTGTTTGCTTCCCATAAGCACTGCGCAATTGCCGCCGTTGTATTGTCATGCGGCCCTCCCTGAAGTCCTGGGAACACCGCTCTGTCTATTTTTCCCCCAAGCTCACTATCCTTATTCAACCCTTTTTGAGTTGCCATAATCATCGCCCCCCTGGGCCCCCTTAATGTCTTGTGGGTTGTCGTCGTCAAAACGTGTGCATATTCCACTGGCGAGGGGTAAACTCCCCCTACAATTAACCCTGCAACGTGTGAGATGTCTGCAACAAACCATGCTCCAACAGAATCTGCAATCTCTCCAATCTTTTTCCAATCCAAAACCAAAGGGTACGCAGTCGTCCCAATCATCATCAATTTTGGCATTCGTTCTTCTGCCAATTTTCTAATTTCGTCATAATCCAAAGTTCCATCTTCTTTGACCCCAAACTGCACAGAGTTAAAATACCTACCCGAAAAAGTTATCTTTGGCTGGCCATGAGTCAAATGCCCCCCTGATGCAAGCTCCATTCCCATTATGCAATCACTAGGCTCACAGAGTGCAAAATAGACTGCAGAATTAGCAGGCGACCCCGAATAAGGCTGTACATTTGCATGCGGAACACCAAAAAGTTTCTTTGCTCGTTCAATCGCCAACGTTTCTACTGCATCGGTATATGGCTGCCCGCCG
>CAYIUF010000070.1:0-3048 GCA_964366515.1 uncultured Gammaproteobacteria bacterium | reverse complement strand
GTTCAATATTATCAAGCACGACATCATGCGGTTCGTAGATTTTTTTAACTTTGTGAAATTTAATCATTCGGGTAACGACCGTTAACTTATAGTTTATCAAAATCCCGGCAAAAAGAGAAGTGCAAAACCTTAACTAAGCCGACTAAAAACACCCCTTAAGGGGCGTTCTTAGTCGGCTGAGTTGGCAATAATTATGTTTATGGCACCACCCTGACTGTATCGCTGCCGATAACCTCGGTATTGTCCGAGGTGTAGCCAATTAGGTTGGCAAGCGTATCCGTTTCGCTTAATTGCAGGGCTTCGGTGCTTACATGAACAACCAGATCAAGTAAGCCATCACCATTTACATCCTGGAATGACGACATGGATGTGCCATTACCCTTTAATTTAACCGGAGCACTGGCCAGGGTAACCGATAGCGGATCTATAGTTGTGGCATCAAATTCCGGCGTGCTGAATATGGTTACGGGGACTGTGCCATTAGAGCCAAGGTTGATGGTATTGGGTGTAGCTCCGGGTTTGATATCTATTGTGGCTTCGACTTGCTTTTTCTCAAAGATGGCGAAGTCAGAGAAAGAAGTAGCTAAACCACAGATGACATTGTTTACCGTGTCGGGGTAGCCCGATTCAGTGATATTAGTCCAGCTAGTTCCATCAAAATGGAATAACTTGAGATTATTCTCATTGTTGAATTGACCTTGGGTCCAGCTTAGACAAACTTCAACTTGACCAGTAAATGTAGCTGTAGTCGAGATACTGTAATATGTGGGTGGAGTGCCTAGCTTAAACCCGGATGGAGGCTGAGATCCAGAAGAACTAGTTGTTACAGTTGTTTGACCTTCCTGGCTGACATTGCTGAAGGTCAATGTGGTGGTGCCGGAGGTTACTTGAACATTTGAGCCAGTAGAAGTGTTGCCATGGACGACAATCGACAAATCCTTTGTTGCTATCTGATTATTGGCATCGGTAACCTGAACTGTGAAGTTAGCTGTTTGAACTGTTGTTGGAGTGCCGGAGATTTCACCGGTTAAAGAATTAAGAGATAAGCCCGAAGATAAATTGCCGACACTAATGGTCCAAGTATATTGAGTCCTGCCACCACTAGCATGAATTGCCTGTGAGTAGACCTCGTCTACATTGGCATCTACTAAACTGTTGGTATCTATTGCCAGTGGTGCATAGACATTCACCGGCCACCAGAGTGTTGGTCCAAATGTACCCACATTCTGCTGCTGCATTTGGAGACCTACCGAACAAGAAGACGGCACATTAGGAGCTGTGATATTGGCACTGAATGTAACAATTCCATTAGTAGCGACTTGGGTATTGGACGGCATTGCTATAGTAGGACCGGGAAACAACCCACAGTTGTCACCAACTACAGCCATAGAGTATGCTACGTTATTTGAGTCCCAGGTCGCACTGCCGGTGTTTTTAATCTCTACTTGTATTAGTGATGTTTGACTTGTTGTCATTGTGCTTGGAATACTGAAACTGACAATAGAAGCATCGTTAGCGGGAAGATTTACTGTTATCGGTAACCATAAGGGTTGACCGAATAGGCCAACTCCTTGTTGTTGCATTTGCAAGCCCATGAAACACGATGAGGGTATGCTTGGTGAGGTAATGTTTGTATTGAATATGGCTATTCCATTAGGAGCAACTTGAATATCTGGCGCGAAACCTATCTGATTACTGTTGAACAATCCGCAGTTATCACCGATTACGGATAATGTATAGGCATTGTTAGCAGAATCCCAGGTTGTGCCTCCAGTGTTTTTCATCTCAACTTGAATTGCTGAGACTTGGTTGGTAGTCATGGCGCTTGGAATGCTAAAGCTATTAACCAATGCATCGCTGGTGGTTGGTATCGGTAGGTTAACTTGTATCGGCCACCAGAGCGCTTGGCCGAATGTTCCTACATTCTGTTGTTGCATTTGGAGACCTACCGAACATGATCTGTTAGCATTTGGGGCTGTAATGTTTGTGCTGAATGTCGCTATACCGCCCGGAGCAACTTGTGTGTCTACTGCGAAGATTAATTGAGTTTGGTTACCAAATAGTACACAATTATCACCGATGATAGCCAGCGAATACTGGTCTCCGGTTGAATCCCAGGTCGTGGTCCCCGTATTCTTCATCTGGATTTCAACAGCTATTGTCTGATTGGCAGTCACAGTGCTCGGAAGATTGAAACTATTGACCAGGGCATCATTCACAGCCGGATTTATCAGCAAAGACAAATCCTTTGTTGCTATCTGATTATTGGCATCTGTAACTTGGACAGTGAAATTGTAGGTTCCAATTGTGCTGGGAGTACCAGAGATTTCACCGGTTGAGGGGTTGAGAGATAGTCCGCCAGGTAAACTATTTGCAGATATGCTCCAAACAAATGGTGCAGTGCCACCAGATTCTTGAAGTGTTTGGGAATAAGCCCCAGCAACCATAGCGGAGGGTAATGAAGTTGTTGTAATAAAGACGGGCTCAATGGAGTCAATGGACACCCCGGCCATTGCCCATGGCGTAAAGAGTGGTTTCGAGAATGGAAAATCAACAACACTAGCACCCTCCGCCATAGCTAGGATAACTCTTGTACAGTTATTGAAGTTGCACGCCAAGTTTTCAAGAATAGTCTGACTACCAGAGACAGACCAATTATCACGACCGTCGTAACTATTGCCCAAAACCAAAGCGATACTGCCTGCTTGCGAAGATACAATTAAGTCAGGACTCTGATTGCTACCCCGACTAACAAAACCACCCGTAACAGCACCGGCATTAGCAAATGTTGCTTCAGTAAGTATTATAGGGCTGGCACCACTCAAAAAAACTTGTACACACAAGTTATCTGTATGAATACTAGGAAATATATACCAAATATCTGAATAGCTCCCATATTCACTAGATTCACTCCCGGCCAATTGCAAATTATCACTACCCAACACAGCACTCTGAACAACAGCAGAATTTTGTGAATTTGCCCCAATAACTAATGGTAATTAGTGGGAAACGTAACCAAAATAGATCGTTAAAAATAATTTGAACAAA
>CAYIUF010000069.1:0-3171 GCA_964366515.1 uncultured Gammaproteobacteria bacterium | reverse complement strand
GCTCAAAAAGAAAAAGCAAAAGCCGATAGAAAAAGCAAAAAGCGGGTTAAAAACAAACTGCAAGAGGAAGTACAAGAAAGAGCATCACACCCGGAAGGTGGTACCGAGAATACGCCAAGTGGACACCTTCCAGGTGAACAGCCACCCGAAGGTGAACCCCAAGAGAACCCCTTAACCACTCCCTCCGGCTCCAAAAAATCCTTCTGGGACAAACTGAAGTAGTCCACTAGAAGTTAGAAGTGAGAAATGAGAAATTGGATATTGAGATTGGAAATTGGAAGGGTAAATCTAACATCTAACTTCGGAGCGAAGCGACTCCAACATCCCACGTCCAACCTCCCACTTCTGCCCTCCGTTTATGTTAACATAATCCCATGTCCAACCCAACCCTTCCTATAACTAAAGAAGAGGCCCTCCGTTACGACCGCGACGCGATTGAAGCAGAAATTCAAAGGCGTAGAAAAAATATAAAGCTCTTCCAAGACCAGGTATCTCAAGAAGAACAAGAAATCCAACGCCTCTTCCAAATAATCGCGATTATTGACGCGAATAAGTAGCTATGAAAAAAAGTAAAGCGACCAAGAAAAAGTTCCCGTCCCTTTCCGTATCCTCGCCTAACCGCAATCTTGCAAGCACAAAAGTCCTACGGGAAGTTGGAATTAAAGACTTGGAAAACTACATAAAAAAACTGGGTGCTAACATAAAGGTCTTTGAGGAGGCAATAAAAAAAGAAAAACTGGAGATGAAGAGGGCTAAGGGGATGGTAAATGCACTTAAAACTGATATTAAAACCATAGACCAAATACAAAAATGGCACAAATTAAATAACTAATGTCGTACTCATTTCTAAACCCCATCAAATACTCGCTCGTAAAAGACCAAGGCAAGCTCGGCAATCTTGAGGCTGACTTTAACAAGATAAACGACTACCTTTTAACTTTTGTTGGCGACATCGGAGTAGTAAAAGAAAACCCAGGCCAAATAGAAATCTCGTATACAGAAGTTCCTTTCAAAGCAATACTAAAAACAGACAGCGACCTGCCCATTTTGGACTCAACTGCCTCTTCTCAGATAACCCTTACTTGTGAGAAAGAAGACGCCTTGTCTGTAAACCTAATCAAAAATGTAGTAGGAAATATCGGTTATCGGATTTTTAATGCACAGACCAATTCCTATTTGGTCAATGATCCCAACCTCTTGGACTTGACTTCAGCATTTCTTGAGCGAGGCGTAAGACAAGTTTTCAAAACTTACAAGTTAACTCCTCTCTTCCAATACCAAAATAGTCTTGTCTTTTTTGCGAGAGACGAGAAAGGTAAAATCCACCTTGTAAACCGTCATCTTCTCGAATTTCTTTCCCAAAACGAATCTGAAAAGGCGCCAAAACGAGTCGATTTCTCGGTAGTGGTTGCCCCGTCCGTTGCACATTTTATAGCCCTTTTCGACAGGGGGCTTATCCCGATCTCTTTCTACGAAAACTTCCCCCACCCTCAAAAAATAATCAACCAGTCCGGCTTTAATATAGAAAAACTCGGAAACGATATTGCAATTGAGTCCGTATTCTTTACCCTCGATATCCCTTCCCAAAGCTTTATCCAACTTGGAGCAACAAGATTCGACTCTGCTAAAAAAGGTAAAGCCCTGATGAATTATCTTAAACCGGCTCTTAAAGATTCTGTCATCTCAGGTAAATTATTGTGTGCAAAACTGGCAAGAGATGTCTCATACACTGCGCAAGGTGGCGAACTTGTACCGAAACTCACACTTAGCGTATTCCTTGAATAACCATGGCAACAGTAACGTTTTTCAAATACCAAAGAATAATCCAAGTTGACATAGCTTATTCAAGCATTGCCATCCAGGAACTCTATGACCTAATTCGTGCCTACGAAGCGCTACTTGAAAACCTTGATTATGGCCATTTAGCCAATGCCTACGGCAAGCAAAGCTTAGGCGGAGGCATAACAGTCGGAATTACTCTTGAACTTATAAATGACTGGCGGCTTGCATTTGAAGCAAGAGCAGGTCCGGGAACTACGCTTTGTACTGTTTCCGGAGGAAATTTAGTTGCCATCAACCAATACGCAAACAACCCAATTTCAGCAACCGCATTTACCCAGGTAAATATTGCGCAATCTACTTCGGCTTCAATCATCCAACCGGACTCGGACTATACGGTCCTCTACCTCTTGGAGAGACTGCTGGGTAAACAAAAGTCAGCAGGGAGCTACTTCTATTGGAACCCAACTTCGGGTAGCGACACAAACGACGGTACAACCCCTGCAAAAGCCGTAGCAACTTTTGCTCAAGCCCAGACCCTTGCGACCGCAGGCGCCGGAGATACAATTTTTTGTGTCGCCTCAGCGTCCTCCGGTACTACAACCGTGACGGAAACATTAAACATCACAAAAACAAACCTAAAAGTTAGAGGACCCGGCCACACATTCCAACTCGTCCCCACAGGAACGACAAACCCCACAATAACAGTAGCAGCAGCCAACGTCGAAGTCGCCGGACTTTATGTGTCAACGGCAGGCACTGGAACCCAAAACGCGATAACTGTTTCAGCAAACAATGCCAATATCGAAGATTGCTGGATTGCAACCGTCAGAGGCCATGGAATAAGTGTATCCGGAAGCTCCCGCTCCCGGATCACGAGTTGTGTCATAGAGCACTGCGGGGCGTCCGGAACAGGAAATGGAATCAACCTCGGTAACACTTCAACGGAAACACTAATCTCAAAATGCATCATCTTCGACAATGTAAACGGCGCTGTTCTTTCCGGAACTGGCCTCGCCGACAATGTCCTTGAAAACAACCTCATCTACCAACACTCAGCCTACGGCCTAACTGTCGGTTCTGGAGTTCTAAGAACCCACGTAAGAAGCGGCCACACTTTCAGCAAAAACACTTCGGGCAATACCCAAGATTCGGGCACAGACACATTTATTGAAACAACAGCAGGCGGCGCTTCAGCCTCAGAAATTGCAGACGCAGTTTGGGATGAAGTATTAACAGGGCATTCAATCGCAAACAGCGCTTCAAAAATCCTAAAAGACACAAAAACCCGCGCAACCTTAGCTTCCCTTCAATAGAGTTGACGGGTGGCGCGAGTCGGGGGACCCCCGAGAAGGGGCCCCTTGTGGGTTTTCTCCGGGGGAGAGCGCCCGG
>CAYIUF010000068.1:0-3324 GCA_964366515.1 uncultured Gammaproteobacteria bacterium | reverse complement strand
TTGTATAAGTATCAGCATTTTTAAGAAGCTTGCTTGAATTTAGAACCCAATAAACTCCTCCGGCAATCAAACCTACCGCAAGAACTGCTACTAAAACTATTCCAATAAAACCGCGACTACTGTTAAGTAGCAAGGTTCTTCCTAGGTTCTTATCACTGTGCCGCATCTTGTGTTCCTCCTGTTGGTTTTACCCCACCCAATGTTGATTTTGCTGTCGACACGGCCTTTGCAACTGCTTGTCTTGCGGAAACGACTAGATCATGTGTTGCCTTTAGGTCTGTGTGTAGGGAATCCCTTGCGGCGGAGGCGTCTGCCTTAACTGTGGTTTCGGAATTGACCGTTACGCCATAATCTTTCCCAGCCTGAAGATCAACCGCCCCTTGTGCTGTATCAACTGCAGTTTGTGCCGCATCAACCGCCCCTTGGGCATCAGTGTTTCCTCCACGCTCTGAAATTATTGCCTCAAGTCTATCTAAAATGGCAGACATCTTACCCAGAGCTTCAGACATTTGTGTTGTTCTTTTTGTATTTGCCTCCTCAAGCTTTTGATCAACCCTTTCTGCAATCTCAGCTTTTCGCTTATCCTTAAATTCCTCAAGTTTTGCCTTTAACTCTTCTCTTCTTTCCAAAATCTTTTCTTTAATCTCTTCTCGTTTCGCCGCGGCAGATGCAATACGCTCTTCTCTTTTTTCTTGGCGCTCCTCGAGCCTGGCCTCTTTTGTTGCCTGTCTGTTTTCAATTCGATCCGTTCGTTTTTGAATCTTTGCTTCAAGATCAGTTTTTTTCTTTTGTGCAGCTTCTAGTCTTTCTGATCGCTTTTCTTGATTTGCAGTCAACTTGTCAGTTACCGACCTTAGTCTTTCTTGTAGATTATTTCTTGCGGGTGCCGGCTTTTCGCCTGTGGAAGTCGTGTCTTGTGCAGATACCGGAGCTACAACCAGAAAAACCAGAAGAAAGGGAAGCAGAATTTTCAGAGTTGGGCGGGACATACATTGATTAAAGCACCTCGAGTCAGTCTTTGTCAAACAAGCTGTAGGTGGTATAAATTAAACTGTGGACAAACAAGAAGCGCTTGAAAAACTGAAAAATGAAATGGAAGAAGACAAAACACTTCCATTGAGAACAAGTGAAACACGACTGGTGTTCGGTGAGGGAAACCCAGATGCGGATTTGTACTTCATTGGCGAAGGCCCAGGGTACAATGAAAACTTGCAAGGTAGACCCTTTGTAGGTCAAGCAGGCAAGCTTTTAGAAAGGACTCTGAGTGAAATCGGCCTAAAAAGAGAAGACGTATATATCTCAAATATCGTAAGATTCCGCCCTCCGGAAAACCGCGACCCGGAGCCTTCAGAAATTGCAGCATTCCAGCCCTATGTTGACCGAGAAATTGAGATAATTAGCCCCAAAGTAATTGTGACGTTAGGGCGCTTTTCAATGAACAAATTCCTACCTGGAGAAATGATCTCAAGAGTTCATGGAAAACCGGTAGGGGTGAAATTTAAAGGTAAAGATGTTATAATAGTCCCAATGTATCACCCTGCTGCAGCTTTACGCGCAGGCAGAGTTTTAGAACAATTTCGAGAAGACTTCAAAAGGCTTCCCCAAATACTAGAACAAAAGGCAACTGAAAAAGAAGAAGATAACATAGAACAGTTGGACCTCCTCTAAATCATGGACAAGTTAAGATTCATCGCAATCTCAGGAACAATAGACGTTACAGAAAATCTGTATGTCTACGAATATACTCCTGATAAGGGTCCCGCAGAACTAATAGTAGTCGACTGCGGCGTAGGCTTCCCCGAAGAGGCCGCTTTTGGCGTGGATTTGGTTGTTCCCGACTTCTCGTATCTTGTTAAAAACAAAGAGAAAATTAAGGGTGTATTTATCTCCCACGCCCATGAAGACCATTTTGGAGCACTCCCATTTTTGCTTGACCAACTCCCAGACGTTGCAATTTATTCAGCAAAACTAGTTGCAGGATTTATCGAAGACAAACTAACCGATTACGGAATCCGCGGCAAAAAGGTAAACATAATGGACCCAGAAGGCGAACCAACAACAGTCGGAAGCTTTATCATTGACTCATTTAGAATAACCCACTCAGTTCCGGACTCTTTGGGCTTTTGCATAAGCACCCCAATTGGCCGCTTCTTCCATGTCCCAGATTATAAATTTGATTGGACCCCAGTTGATGGAAAACCATTTGATATCGCAAAAGCAGCACTCCTTGCAAAAGGCGGAGTAGTTGCAATGGCCTCAGACTCACTCGGAGCAACCTCAGAAGGCTACACAATGTCCGAAGCAGATCTTGAGAAGAACATAGGCAACATCTTCAAAGAAGCAAAAGGCAGGATATTTTTAACCACAATCTCCTCAAACATTTCAAGAATGCAGCAGGTTGTTAATATCTCCCGCGCGCTCGGACGCAAAGTTGTTTTTGTTGGACGCTCAATCGAGAAAAAAGTAGCAATTGCAAGAGAGCTGGGCAATATTAATTACGACGACAAAGACGTAGTAATGGATAGAGGTGCAAGATCTTTGCCCCCTGAGAAAATCGTCTATATTATCTCAGGCTGTTATGGACAAGTTGGGTCAGCACTTCACAGAGTTGCAACAGACGAACACAAATTCCTTAAAATCCAGGCATCAGACATGGTCGTTTTTTCAGCAGACCCAGCCCCTCCTGGAACCCATTTCTCAACCAATTTTGTAGTTGACTCGCTAATAGAGCGGGGAGCAGAAGTCCACTACTACGATACCCAAGAAGATCTTCACGTCTCAGGCCATGGTTCAAGAAAAGATATTGAAATGTTGTTATCCCTTGTGAGGCCAAAATATTTGATTCCAATTGGGGGAACTATCCGCCACAACAGAGCCTACAATACTCTGGCCCAAAAAATGGGTTGGAAGAAAGAGGAGACTTTAGAACTTCGCCACGGGGATGTTATGGAATTTACCCGTGATGGGAAAGTTAAACCCGGAGAACATGTACCCACTAAGAGTTTATTGGTAGACGGCCTTGGACTTGGAGACGTTGGGGAAGTAGTACTTTCTGATAGAAAAACCCTTGCAAGAGAAGGTGTCGCAATAGTTGTTTTACAACTAGATAAGGCAAACGGAGTTTTAATAGGCGAACCAGACATAATAAGCAGAGGGTTTGTCTTCGTTAAAGAAAACAAAGCGTTTTTAGAAAGAGCAGGAGCAGCAGTTGCAAACGAGGTCCGAGCAAAAGCCAAGAAAAACGACACAAGAGACGTTAAAGTAAAAGTCGTTGAGTTTTTGGAACGATTCTTCTTTGACGAAACCGGCCGCAGACCAATGATT
>CAYIUF010000067.1:0-3357 GCA_964366515.1 uncultured Gammaproteobacteria bacterium | reverse complement strand
ATTCTCTAACTACAATTACTCTGCGCGATGCGGGAACTCCTAATGATTCTCTTGGGACATTTATAGATAATGTAAGCGTGAAGTGTACAGTGCCAGCCAATACTGCCCCCATAGCAAACGCCGGTCCTGACCAGATAATTACGCTTCCTACAAATTCTGTTACACTGAATGGTTCAGGCAGTTCTGATTCTGATGGAACAATAGTTTCATTTGTTTGGACACAAGTTTCCGGTCCATCGACTGTTGACCCAGCTGATACTGTTTCCTCAAGTGCCACTCCACTTGTAGCTGGTACTTATGTTTTCAAACTAACCGTGACGGATGATGACGGCGCGACGGGTGAAGATACGATGTCCGTTACGGTAAATTCAGGAGGAGGTGGAGGAGGAGGTGGAAACACTCCACAATGTAAAGATAATGTTGACAACAGCGACCCTGAAGATACCCTAATAGACGGGTTCGACCCCGGTTGCCACACGGACGGAAACGCAAACAATGCGAATTCGTATGATCCAAATGATAATGATGAAACAAATCCTCTCACCGCCACTATTTCTGCTGTCAAGATTATATGTCCAACAGAAAATCTTCTTCCGAACTGGGGAGCCGACGGGGCGGATATTACTTCCACGACTGCGAGCGCGTTCATCACAGCGCATCCTACTTGTCATTTAGAACCTTGGACTTTTGAATGGGCGCCGAATGGCACAGTTAATCCCGGAGACCAAACGGGCGCGGCTGGAGGAGTTTGGACTCCATTTACTTCAACTGCCGCCGTTCCTTTCGGAGCTTTGGTCTGGGTTCGCGAACAATATAATAATCTTTACATTCCGTTTACTGGATTAACTACGACAGAAAATGTTTCTGCGGAATTTTACTGCAACACCGATGTATTAAATTACGATAACTTTGATTTTATTAATCCGGTAGGAGCAGGACAGACTTATCACTGTGTCGCATTTAATGTATTAAAAACTCCAACTCCTCCAACCAACAACGCTCCAATTGCCAACGCTGGTCCTGACCAGATAATCACCCTTCCTACAAATTCTGTTACCTTAAATGGTGGAGGTAGTTCTGATTCAGATGGAACAATTACTTCTTATGTTTGGAGTTCTGTTTCTGGTCCTTCGACTGTTGACCCAGCTGATACTGTTTCCTCAAGCGCAACTCCACTTGTAGCTGGTACTTATGTTTTCAAACTGACCGTGACAGATGATGACAGCGCGACGGGTGAAGATACGATGTCCGTTACGGTAAATTCAGAATCAGGTGGTGGTGGAGGAGGAGGTGGAGGAGGTGGAGGAGGTGGAGGAGGTAGTCGTCCACAATGCTCTGATAGGAGGGACAATGCTGACCCTGAAGATACACTTATAGATGCCGCTGACCCGGGTTGCCATTCAGATGGTAACGCCAATAACCCTGATTCTTACGTCAGATCTGACAGAAGTGAACGAGATGAAGGACAAGTTCTCGGCGCGGAGACTTCTTGCGGCATATATGTGGAAAAGTACCTACGAGTAGGCTATAAAAATGATGTAACTGCAGTAGTAAAAGTGCAAACTTTCTTAAACGACTACATGAATGCTGGTCTTATAACAGACGGCATATATGGACCTTTGACAGAAAAGGCTGTCAGAAACTTCCAGCTTGCTCATGCCGATAAAGTACTAAGACCATGGAGCATAGCAGGGTCAACCGGTATCTTCTACCTCACGACTCAAACAGAAATGAACAATATCATGTGTCCAGACCTTGGTTTAGGGATCCCTGCTCCACTTGTCAACTGGAGCGCTGGAGCTTACGATACTCCCCCGCCCATACCCGGGGCAACTACTATAGCCCTTAATATTTAATTGGTATCTAAATACTACTTAATAAACCCTTATAAAATGGGGTTGTTTGAGTTTCCCTGAAAAAGTAGTTTCTAAAGGACATTATACAGCGTATGTCCTTTATAAAGGACTTCTGTCCGATAAAGAATATATTATGGTGTCCGATAGAAAAATTAATGGACAGATTTATGCACTTCTTATGCACTCAAAAGGACTTGCAAAGAATTTACAGAATGAAATATAATACACTCTGGTTCGTCTAAACCATAGCGAGTTCCATATCGGCGATAATATGGACTAATTATAAATTAAAATGTTATTAAACTAAGTTAAAATAAATATATATGTTATCGATAACAAAAGATATGAGTTTTGGTATGAAAGCTTTGGCTTTCGGAGTTTTGGTTGCAATTACGGTGTTTGGAGTTTTTGCACAGATAGCAAAAGCAGACATTGATCCGGGTGGTTGTACTTCCACTGGTAGCGGAATTTCGCTCTCCGTCTTCCGTTCTAATGGTATTACCCCAATTGGTGGAGGCGATACAGTGGTGGATGGAGAATTAATTAAATATCAGGCTACCTTGAGTTTCGGCGGAGGTTCAAATTGTGCATTTGAAGGTGGCACTTGGACCCTGACTACACCTGATAGTGTTGTCACGGGATTAGGGGCTGTGCCAAGAATTGGGGGAACTGGGGTCCCTAGTATTACTTCTGCTTTAGTACCTTACACCGTTATTCATGCAAACGAAGTTATCTTGGGTGGACTAAAGAGAGTTACGGCAACTACTAATTATTCAGGGGCTGCAGCACATGATAGCTCGGGGGACACTCCGGGGGTGGTTGGTAATACCACTGGTATCACAAGAATTGTTATTCACACTCCAACAGTTGTGACTGAAATTCATGACGTTTCTGAAAGTGTAGTTACTTCTGTTGCGACGGGTACAACTGTTCATGATAAGGCGACCGTATCAAATGGTGGACCTGGCATTCCAGCTGGCAATGTTGACTTTACTTTCTACACTTCAAATGACTGCACCACGGGTGGTTCGCCTTCGGGAACAGGAATAGTGCTTGATGGTAGTGGTGTAGCACACCCTTCAACAAGTCAAGGACCATTAACAGCTGGTTTGTATTCATTCAAAGCACATTATAATGGGGAAACTAACATATACACTCCTGCTGATGGTGACTGTGAACCTCTAGAAGTTACAAAAGTTACTCCGGGGATCCAAACAACCCCTTCAGCAGGTGGTCCAATTGGTACTGTATTAAATGATACAGCTACTCTGTCTGGTGGATCTTCGCCAACAGGAAATGTTACTTTTAAACTTTTCCCTCCTTCTGACGCAACATGTTCGGGAGTGGCAAGCTATACAGAAGTTGATCCATCTGCTCCCTATGCAACTAGTCCTGGCTTTGTTTCAAATGCAGCAGGTGTGTGGCGTTGGACAGCTGACTATGCTGGAGATGCTAACAACAATCCTGTAGGTAGTGGATGTCAAGATGAGCAAGTAACAAT
>CAYIUF010000066.1:0-3391 GCA_964366515.1 uncultured Gammaproteobacteria bacterium | reverse complement strand
TAAGGCTTGAGGGTACCTCCGAGGGAGGCATACCCACAAGGAGATTAGAGACCGCGCCTTTGCATACCTCAAGCGAGGCGCGCCCAAAGAGTCGCTCATACTGATGCACCAGCTTGTTGACTACTTCCTTTTTATCGCCATTCTCCACCGTTACGTCCCTTTTGCGCTCATCGCTAATATGCACACCGGGCACGCGCCGCGCCTCCTCCCATGCCACAGGGCCAATAATGAGCTCCTGCTCCTTAATGATCTTAGTCGCAATTTGATCAAGCGTGGTCATAATTCTCATTCGTCCTATGAAGTAAACCGGGCTCTATAAGACTGGCCCCTAGACTCAATAAGAAAAAGGTCAGTGTGAACATAAGATCTACCCAACCTGCAACAAAAAAGGTTTCTTTTGTTGTTGTATAGGAGAATGAAAAATCACTTATATAGTTCATTACAAAGCCAGTAAGAATGATCAAGATCGGCCATTTAAATGAGCCTCCAAGATACTTAAAAGACAGCCCATAAATGAGGGTGGCAACGGTCAGTATTATTACATCACCAATCGGATACGCGAGATCAAAAAAAATCTTTACTATACTGCCCGAAAAATCTATACCTCCTCCTCGAGCTACTGTAATTAAGAGATAGTATGAGAGCGCCACCATTAAGACTGGTATAATAAACAAAACGAGATGACCAACTCTATTGCCCAATTGGAAATTTGCTCCTGTAGCGCGAGATAAATTAATCATACTGACTACCCATAAGGGCCAACTGATAATATAGAACAGATCAGCCAACGACGGGTAGGGTACTGCTATCTGCAGAATTATATTGTAATAAGCAAAGATGAGTGTACCAATACCCCATGTTAATAATCCAAGCGACAACAACATCAATGCTTTTCCAATATCACTTTTAAAACCTCCCCATTTGACGGCATTTCTAAATCCAAAAATAGATCCGGCTAGAGGTAAAATACCGAGGACAGCACCATACAAAAAATTGATAGGAGTATCCCTCAGAGAGTTAGCAAAGATAAAGAACCACCAGATTAGCATCGCAACGAATAAGCCAATGATTATTCTAGAGTTTACGTTGGTTATCTCATTGGTACGCATAATTTGATAGTAAGGCCGTGGGTTAATTATAAATCATTTAGATATTGCGCACAATGTCTACTTTTAATAAGTGCCAATTTGTCTGATTGAGATAATTGGGAAAAAGCTAAAATATTTTTCCTACATTTTGACTCTCCACATTTACATTTTACGTTATTTTCGTCTGCATTTTTTGACCAGGCTAGTTCACTCATCCAGTACGCGTAAGTGATCTCATCTCCAATTTTTATGTTCTTAAGCGCAAGAAGATTTGGAAATCCATCCGTCCGAGTTTTTACATACGTATTCGGATTACAAGAATGGTTCCAATATCTTCCGGTCCATTTTCTCGGGATATAGTGTTTATGAACACCTATCTGAATAGAAATGTGGGATGTTTGATGGTCAATAATTTTACCAAAACCCACGATAACAAGATCCCCTTTTTTAAAATTTTTCTTTGCAAAATGAGAGAAACCGTATTTTTTTAGAGATTTGGCAACAAAGACATTCTTCTGATTGAAAGCTGAGGCCTGAGAGAGTGTCATAATGTATTACCTTAGCACAAAAAGACGCCCCGACTCTAGTATATAGAGAGGGACGTCTTAACAGGTTCTCCGACGAAAAATGATTACCGCACAAGTAATCCAGACGCTGAAAGCAAGGTACACAGGGTAACTGGCTTCAGCAAGAGTCCAGTGCCTAATCTCGATTGCACAGAGATTAAGAGAACACCCTAAGAGTGAGCAAAACCATGCCACCAGACTCTCACTATAGGGATCTTGGAACGACTTAACAATCGTTGGTAATGCTCCCATCCCATCAACAGTGATGAAGATGAGGAGCGCAACCAGTGCCGAATGAGTGGTAAGCCATACCACTATGCCGCAGAAGGCACCAATCCAACACCACTTTTCAGTAGCATCAATGCCTGTGTACCGAGCACCATACCATAGCGTCGCACACACAATCGCAGCAGGAGCAACAACGTACACAACGGCTACCCACGCGGTAGACACCCAACCCTCATTCGCAGTCAAATAGCTGATGCAGGTTAGGAGGCCAACAACGGTCCAAATGGTCCACGTGGCAAGACTTGGTTTCTTCCCTTTTGTAATTGAATACAGGTAAGGGACAAAGGCAAGTGCTGATACAATCCCCGCTAATCTTCCGCACCACTCGTGATAGTTGATCTCATACACAAGAATCGCCTCCTTTCAGTTTTAGGTACCTCTAAATATCATTATATCATACATAAAAATAAAAAGCAAGTACTTCTAGGAAGATGCCGGATAGCGCCTAATTATGGAGCTTTTTTATCACCTCATCCACATATCCCTGAGTCATAGCATGTCCAGCGTCCTTAATTAGGGTAGGTGTGATCTTATTCAATTTTCCTAAATCTTTCACGTTTTGCACTAAGAGCTTCTCTTCCTTTTCTCCACAAATAAGCATAAGTTTTTTTGCCTTTGATTTACGGTACGTATAGTGTTCCAAATCTTGTATAAGTTTCTTACCTAATCCCCTCTTTACAGCAGAAGGAAGATGGCTTAGATTCTTTTTTAAGAATGGAGATGGCGAACAAACAATTACATTACTGAAAAATTTCTTCATAGACAAACAATAGGCGATGAGTCCGCCTGTCGAAAATCCAATGAGAACAGACTTTTCTTCTAGATCATCTAACCGTGTGAGTATTGCACTTAACGTTTCCTTATTAAAATCTGCACGTACATAACGCACTTCTAATCCTTTAGCACTCCGCGCAATTTGTGAGTATGATTTTTTTCTTTTTGTCTCACCCTCTCCGGGGATAATATATAACTTCATGTTTAAAGACTAAGGCGGGAGGTGGCACTCCTCCCGCCGGTACTTCTACTGGAGATGCGTTTCGATTCCGCCAACTGGATCAAATTGATCTTCTTTGACCCCTTTGACGAATGCGGCCCACTCTCCGTTTGTGAAAAAGAGTGTTGTTTTTCTCTTCTTTGAATCTCTGGAATGGCGTACCGCAATGCCTTCAGATTTGACAGCAACACTTACACATCTCCATGCGCTATTGTTCCTGCCTGTGTGACTGGATGTTTGGAAGTCCTGATCAGACACCTGAAAGCAGAATTGTTTCGGATGTTTTTCCGACATATGTACCTCCTTTCTCGTTAGTAGGAATAGGTTGGGATCATCTGGACTCATATGATCAGCAAAGATCATTTTGATTACCAAGGAGAGGTGCCATACTTTCCTTGATGATCTCTCTAGTATAGATATTACACAAATCCAATCATTCGTCAATATATTTCTAT
>CAYIUF010000065.1:0-3487 GCA_964366515.1 uncultured Gammaproteobacteria bacterium | reverse complement strand
AACCGGCGCAGTGAGGTTGATCTTTCACAAATTCCTCAAGGGAAATTTATTCTTGATCCAACTAATCCTGATCAAATTAATTTATTCACCTCTTTACCGGAGGGAACACTTGTTGATGTAAATGATGCAGCTGGTAAGACACAGACTTTCATCAAAAACGCTGATAACACTTGGTCCGAAATTCAGGAAGGGATTGGTGGTGGAGGAGGGGAGGACACCCTTATCACTCAGACATACGAGTACGAGCCTAATGTTCAAAAAGGTCCGGGTAAACTCGTAGTGAGGCGGCCTACTAACATTGTTCAAAGATTTATCGACAATCCATATGTGAGGGGTGGTGCGATGGGTTTGACTGCCATCACTTTAGGTAATATCGCCCAAGATGTTTTTGGACCCGTACTTTCATTTGTATTTCACTCAAATCTCGGTAATTTTATATGGGCAGAAACAACTGCTCGATCTTTAGGAATTGATGGAGCTGCGCATTTTGCAGATTTTATAGTTCGTCATGCAACTGAAGCCTTCGTTGTTTTGACTGGTACTACAGTCAACCTAAAGCAAGTCGTTGATGTCGCGCCTGCGTTAGTTAAGGAAAATGTCACCAAAATTTCCGGAGGAATCGAGTTGGTTGCGGCAGATTTTGGAGGTACCGAGATAGGTGTTGAGGCTGTGGATCCAACTACTGGAAAAGTTGTCGGTCGCGGTTGGACCCACTTCCATCTAACTGAATCAAGAAGAACCGGTGAGACAGTCGTAACAAGCCGAATTGAAGTTGATGAGGGTTATCAAGGGAGGGGATTGGGGCGGGCAATTGTTGAAAAACTTCAGGATCTGATTGGAGCCAATAGTAGTCCTGATTCTCCGATTACTCACTTGGAGTCTTTCACCGACATGGGAGCACAGAGACTGGAAAGAATTTATCGGGACAACGGCTATGAAGATCTTCCCGAAGCAGAACAGATAGGTGTAACTGTATTAAAAAAGAGGTACACGGGAAGAAATAGAGCAACTTCTATTTTTAGTTTAGAAGTTCCCGAAGGACCTACTGTAACAGGTGCCGGACAAACTTTGTTGGAAAAACTTGGTTTGCAATATACTGACGAAACTGGAACTCACTGGCAACGGCCGTGGGAAAAAGCGCCTGTTTCCGCGCCTGAAACTCCCGCCGTTCCCCCTGGCACGGATGGAGGGACCCAGACTCAAGTTCAA
This sequence comes from uncultured Gammaproteobacteria bacterium, assembly GCA_964366515.1. Taxonomy (GTDB): domain Bacteria; phylum Patescibacteriota; class Microgenomatia; order UBA8517; family UBA10165; genus 2-12-FULL-44-25. The sequence goes on along the minus strand of CAYIUF010000065.1, from coordinate 2,278 downwards.
GGTGGAATTACATTCGAAACATATTTGGCAAATCGCAGCCAAATTCCTACGTATCCTTCTGAAAATAATGTAGCAAATAACCTTAGTGTAGGATTAATAGGTTTGCCTATGACATCGCCAGGCGAAAAATTGACAGATCCAAAAGTAGTAGAAGTATTAACTAATATCCAACAAGGTATTCGTGCGCTTTATCATTTGCCTGATAGATCGAAGTTGTCAACAGCGACAGAAGAGTATGCAAAAGAATTATTGGAAATTGCGCAAAAAGCTGAAATTCCCATTATATTTGGTTTAGAAAAATTTCCTGGTTACCTAACTCTGGACAAAAATGCTGATGGTTTATATGACAATGAGCTAGGGACTAAATCTATATACCTTAAGGTATCATGGGATCCTAAATCTATTGCTGAAGTAAAAATTTTAGAACATGAACTTATTCATGCCCTCCAATATAGAGAGAATTCAGAAATTCCTAGAGAAAAAAAAGAACTAGAAGCTTATTTTGCTGCAGATATACCTCAATATGATGCAAACGGCATCCTGAATGCAAAAACTGTTGAATTTATGTTCAGTCAGGTCGCTAGATCTGCTAGAAGTTATTATATAGATCATGGATTAACTATTCCCTGGGAACCATTACCTTCCCAATTATTCGACAAATCATCTAGTGTTGGTGAAGGCCTAGGCGAAGCGGGGACGGCGACAGATAAACCCGCAAATCCTCTCGAGGCGGCGGCGAGAGATGTGGTAGCAATTCCCTTTGCTTCTGCCATTGAGGAAGCGGCGGAGAAAGCAAAGGAGGCTTGTGGTACAGGATTTATTCCGGGGAGATCTCGGATTATGGCAGACGGCTCAGCGTTTCTTGGTGTCTCGCTTGGGACCGGGGATAGCGGGGATAGCAACGACCAGAGCAAACAACATCACGAATATGCCAGCAAGAATATAGGTAGTCAAAAATCCATTCGTCATGTTTCTCCTTTCTTTGCAAACATGATGCTCATAAACCAAAACAATCGGTTGAACTGGTTTGATGTGAATACCGGTTCTTTGGGAGCAATAAAAACGATACCCGATGTATCCGTTGCAAATCACGATAGCACAAGAAATAATCTATTGTCAACCAACTTTTCGCTCTTTCCAAAAGCCTTTGCAGCAGATGGGAACGCGCCAATTAGTGGAGGAGGGGCGGGATGTGCGGTGGCGCAAGCGGCAGCAGGAGGACTGAACAAAATTGCAGATTTTATTAGAGAGACTTCCTGGAAGATGCCCAACCGCGTGATTTTCGCAAGGGCTTTGGGAGCCTTCGTTCCCGGAACATTACTGAATGTCCGTCCCGACGGCGGTCCGATCAACCCGCTGGAAGTCCCCTATAATCTGATCAATGATGCCTTTTGGAATTTAGTTGACTATCTTTCTACCTTAACTCCTAGTGAAGTAGCGGTGGTTGGTAGTATGACTGTCGTAAGTGGTTTGGGATTACTGCTTATCCTGCGTTGGTATTATTCACCTGGGCAAATTCAGCTTAGACAGGAGCAGCGTGCGATACAGCTAGATGTTGAGAATGCGAGAAGGGAAGGCCGTAGACGACCGGGCACAGGTCAAAGCAGCAGGCCAGTACAGAAGGGAGAGGTCGATGATGAATTATCAGAAAAATTTTGGGATAAAAACGTTTGGTGGAAACCCAAAAAATAACTTTCTTCGAATCGGTGGTTGGTCTTATTGTACAGTTGTACAACTTGACAACTTTTTGTTTTTGTCACTCGAAATATCCGTCATTTTCAAAAGATTTCGGGACTCTCGCTTCTGTCTTTGGATTAGACGAAAGAGGGTCCTACGATTCGATTGACGATTGTACCCACATGATCGCCGGCCATTTTTGCCGCGAACCGATTCAGCTGTCGTGTTGGACCCAGGGCGAGAACACTGAGCGCTCCGGCAATTGCCCAGGGAGCACGCTGTTTAGCATAATACCTTCTCATCGTTGCAGATTTATTGGTTTTATCTATTGCTGAAGCCAGAAACTCTAGTCCAGCTTCACGAACCGGTTTTGCTTTGCCCGGTATGGTTACTGCAATCAGACCGCCGACCAAACCTGCAGTGACGCCATCGGTTACCAGTGAGCTAATTCCTTGCGTTTTTCCATAGAGGCGAAAGATGTCTTTTAGTTTGAGAAAGAATTCTCGCGCTTTGCCCGGTTGGAGGCGATCGACGATGTTTTGGTGTGCAACCATCCATTCATCCTCGACTGCTTTTGGCATTCGATCATTCCACCAAATGC
>CAYIUF010000064.1:612-3642 GCA_964366515.1 uncultured Gammaproteobacteria bacterium | reverse complement strand
GGAAATATATTTACTTCTGTCGCTTCCGGCCCAACAAATGACAAAGACAGATTTGCTTCTAAACTCAACGACTTCGGGAGACACGTTCATCGGTCTATTGTAGCATTTGGTCAACAATTAAAATACACACCGGATGTGTACGAGAGAAGCTCTCCCACCCCGATGTAGAAATATCTCGAGATGATAGATGTCAGGTACCCCATAAACTAGACATGTAGTCTACACTGCAGCCTTTAAATCTCTCCAAAAGGCTTTGTGGATACTGGCAGTGTCCTCCCAATGTTTTTTCACCAGATTTTTTACACCTCCGGTCGCTTCCTTAAGAATCTCTTCGTGAATTCGGTATTCTTCCTTCGCGTGTTTTTCAAGCACTTTTAATCCCTTTTGTACGTTCATAATGATCACCTCCTTAATTAGCAGTTTGCGTCTGCATATTGAAAATGATTTCTCGCACCCGTAATCATCTGTTGGACGCACCATCTTGCATAAAACCCACCAATCAAACGACCCAACCAGGCCTTTGTTGTCGGTAAATCGTAATCAATAAAAACACGAAGTTTTGACTTATTACCTTGTGGTTTTATCTCTATACCCATAGTGTATGAACCAATTACCAACAACCTAGGAATTCCAACGGTTTCCCATGTTTTTGCCAAAGGCGGTTCATAGTGAGTAACGGCTTCATCAAGAGACAGCTTGATCCCAAAAGCTGTTCCACTCATTCGAATGTGTGAACCCACTTTCTGTCCATGCCCCTCGTCAACTGAAACCTTCATCTTTCCTCCACCCATCATCCAGGATGACCGGCTCATATGTGAGGAAAACTGCTTATGATCATCTACGTAAGCAAAGAGTTCCGCAGGTGTGGCGGGAACGAGCACATTTTCTTCATAATGTCTTTGTGCCTTATTCATATATTCCAGCGTAAACTGCTATTTTCGCTACTAGTCGTAGTTTGAATTTTTAATTCAATAGAAGCAGGACGTGGAGTAACTGGAGAAAACTTGAGAATACCTTCACGATGATGACCTCCAGGCTGATCACCTTTCCACTCAAGTGCTTTGTATTCATTGCCTTTATTGTCAACCAAACGAACGACAGAGACTAAATCTTGATCCAAACTTCCGGTATGAGTATCGAGGCTAATATCAAAATCCCAGGTGGTGGCAGAAGGAGTTAAATTTTTAAGTGTTACTTTATACGTTACAGCCCCATCAGTCAGCGTTTGGGTTGAAAGAGCAACTTGTTCGATTTGCCTAGAATTACTTCCTTGCTGTGTCTTTGGTGGACTAGTCCGGTTGGAAATGGCATAATAAAGTGCCGCTCCGATAATAATGATTGCCAGACTGATTATGATGACTTTTTGGTCTTTCATATATGTCTTGAAAACTTATAGACTTTATTTGCCATATACACGATTCTTGCAAAGTTAAAGGCTAACCCCACCCAAAAGAGTTGAACTTGGTATTGAGAAATTACGGTGATAATTCCAATCCCGGACTAACCGCGCCCTTGATTAAATTATTCGTATTCATGGCTCACTCCTAAGTAAATAATAAAGTGATCCTGCTACCAAAATTGATGAGATAATGAGAGGAACAAATACCGGACCGGCCCAGGGAACGGGCAATAAGAAGAAAATGTCTGGGTCTGTAAATGACATGGGCCAGTTGATAGTTAACTTTAAGAAAATGTAATAGAAAATATCCCAGATACCAAATCCTAAAAAGAAAAAGGCAATAATCTTTTTGAGGTCTTTAGTCGCCAAACATGCTACAGCTGCCAGCATTACTAGAGTAACCGCTTCTCTGATCATCTCCACATTCAGAAGTGCGCTATCCCGAATGACATTTAAGGCTGTTTGGGGTTGTAAAAAGGCAATACCGGGAAGCAGTAACAGCACTTCTCCTTTACCAATGTCTGAAAAAGAAGCACCTAAAAGATGACGTAAGTAAATAACAACTGAAGCCTCAACGTATGCAAAAGCGATTGAGAAAATAGCGACTTTTGAAATTAAAGAAAACTTTGTATTCATATGAGATATGGGTTTCATGGCGTGATCGCCATGTTTCATAGCACTGTGATCCATTGCTGCTTCTTGAGCCTCTTTCGCAGGAACCAAAGTCATTCCACATTTAGGGCACTGACCAGGTTTATCCTTCCTAACCTCAGGATGCATAGGACAGGTATAAATTGTTGTTTCTGACTTCATAATTTAATGATACTCAATCTTCATTAGGATTTCATTTACGAGAACTTATACAAAATAAAGCACTAGAAATAAAATGCTTCCGGTAAGCATAGCTTTTAGAAGATCAGGACGACAAAACCAGGTGGCAACTGCCCCAATCGTCATGGCAATAATACTCGAGTAAATCGGATTAAAGGGTGTAAGGAAATATAAAATCCCGAACACTATAAGTGGAGAGAGCAATGCTAAACGATGAAATCTATGCCTCCCTTGATGCCTTTCATGGACACTTACGGGTTTTCTTAATTTACCCCAGAGCGATTCATACAAAACGGTAGTAATTCCCCCAACAGCAAATGAAAAAAGAAGGCTTTCCAAATCAAATCTGGTTCGTCTAGCGAGATCAAAAAGAGTAAACGGTAGCCAATACGATGGTACAAATAGCGGCTCGGTCAATCCAAGCGGGGTAGTAAGAAAACTAACAAGAAGCATTTTCCTACGCGACTGTGGTTTTAGGACATAGAGAATAAGCCAAATCAGGAACAATAGCGCGCTTGCAATTAAATATGCAGAATCATAATTCATAGATATTTGGTGTTTCCCTACTATAAATTGGGCTTTAAGACGCTCTTTTCTGAACTTTCGCGCTCGACCCTCACCCGAGCGCGCCTGGCGGATTCCGCTTGTGAGCTGATCTTTGAAAAAGTTAGAACTCGTTTTTGTGAACTCTGACTGCGTCGGGCCCGGGCGGGCCGAGGGGGGGCGCCCCCCCGGATTTTTGGGGCTTAAAAATTAAAAAAACCCCCCCCCCCCCCCCAACCACACCACCACCCCCCACC
>CAYIUF010000064.1:0-602 GCA_964366515.1 uncultured Gammaproteobacteria bacterium | reverse complement strand
CTCCGGCTCGGCCTTCGGCCTCGCCTCCGCTATTTTTTGCGCGCGTTAAGACGGGAACAAATTGTCCTTGCCCCACCCGCCCTTGCGCGGACAATTACAAGCATATTTTACTCCCTTTAAACACCAAGCTCAACCGCTGCTTCTTTTTTCTTCACTTTTTCGCGGCAGGGAGGGCGAAAGTCGCCAACACTATATAATTTCAACAACCGGAATGTATTTGGAGTGGTCAGTGTTGTTATCGAACTCTACCTTTATATTTTGTTTACCATTCCTGAAAGTTGTTAGGGCTTTCCAGCCCGAAGAAGTTAGTTCAATTATCAAATTGTTGTTATCAGAGTCTTGAAGATATCTTCTCAATTTTTCATCCGTTTTTATTTTATTTTTTAAGGGCTCTAGATTACCATTTGACAATAGTTCCTTGTACTCCGTGGAAACAAATCTAGTTTGGAATTTAGCAACTAAATCTTTAAACATTTCTGACAGCTCTTCAGGAATTGCGAATTGAGGTTTTGTCCCTAGTACCTTTTGAATGATTCGAAGAACCTCCGTATAATCAGAATCCGAAAAAACTGAGGAGATCGGAAGAGCGTCGTGTAGGGCAA
>CAYIUF010000063.1:0-3739 GCA_964366515.1 uncultured Gammaproteobacteria bacterium | reverse complement strand
CTTAAGGACTTTGAGATAGAAACAATGTTTAGTGGTGCTGTCCTATACAGGATTGACACGGATGCCGAACGGATAGGCACGGATGTTTTTAATAACACATTCCAGGTTTTACATTATTTCAAGCGAATTCAGCCTGGGGCGTTGCCTGGGATGATGAAGTTTATTTATAACTCGAATTGGATGGAGAAAAACTTTTTGCCTACGATCAAGGGCGCAAATACTTTTCGTGTTGTTGCATCTTGCGAAAATGAAATTGGGGCGGTTGACGACAACATTCTCAAAAACGCAGAAGTTGCGATTGCAGAAGAAACTGGACTAACCTTGGATCGAGGAAAACCTGATATGGAGTATTGGTTTTTAGAAAGGTCTGAAGGGGTTGGGTTTTTTATGATGCGGTTAACTTACAAGAAAAGTGAAAAAAGATTAGAGCCCGGAGAACTAAGGCCTGAGCTTTCTAATTTGTTGGTTTTGTTGTCTGAGCCGGAAAATGGAGATGTTTTTCTAGATCCGTTTGCAGGGAGTGGTTCCATACCGAGGGCAAGAAAAGAATTTCCATACAAAAAGATATATGTTTCGGATATTGAAAAAGATATTGAGATCAAGGCAATGAATGTGGATGTTCAAAAAGCAGATGCCACAAAGTTAACGCACATAGCTGATGCTTCAATAGACAAAATAGTTACAGATCCTCCTTGGGGCTTGGCACAAGAGGTTGAACTAGAGCCATTGTATAAAGGAATGTTAAAGGAGTTTAGTCGTGTACTTAAAGATGGCGGTTCAGCGATCGTTCTTACCTCGCGAAAACTTTTGATGGAAAAAATGCTCCCCGAATTTCCCCAACTAAAACTTGAAAAGAATTACAACGTATTAGTTAATGGGAAAAAGGCTGGAGTGTTCAAATTGGTAAAAAGTGCCTCTTGACTTGTTTTTCACGCTAGAGGAATATTGGGTATGCTCTGCCTAGCATCTACCCGCCTCAGGCGGGCGGCTCACATATCTTCTTCTAATCGTGGATTTGTACATTTGCTGACTCTTCTTGTTTTGGCTGTTATAGTTCTTGCTGGATATGCCCTTGTTTCAGGCGGCAAACTTAATTTTCCGCAAAAAGAATCCTCTGTTCTCGGAACGTCCACAGAAAGTACACACGAAGTTAATGCAATGCGAAGTCACCAAGTGTTGGGAGTAACGGTAAACACTTTTGTACGAAATGTGGTTTCGGATGAGACGGGAGAAGTTTTGGAAGTTAAACCTTCAGTTTCTGATTGGATAGCAGGGCTTCTTGAGGATTAGTTACAGGGACTTAACCTTCTTTACGATTTCTTCAAAAGTTTTGGCGTCGCGGATTGCGATGTCTGAGAGGATTTTTCGATCTAAATTTATATTTGCAGTTTTGAGGCCTGCGATAAATCTTGAGTAGGATATTCCATGTTCTCGAACGGCTGCATTTAGTCGAACAATCCAAATAGAGCGCATTTCTCTTTTTCTGTTCTTTCTGCCCTCATAAGCATATTGGCCTGAATGCAAAACCGCCTCTTTTGCTGTTTTGTATCTATTGCTTCTTGCTTGTTTGAAGCCGCGAGCGGCTCGCAGCACTTTATTGTGCCTTCTTCGTTTTACTGTACCTGTTTTTGTTCTTGCCATATATTCAAAATTTCTAATTTATAACGGACTTTTTAAGAAAAAAGACCCGATATGTCGAGTACGCCATAATTTCTAATTTTTAAATTCCGAGGGATTGTTTGATCTTTTTTGTTAATACTTTGTTTGCTTGGATTAAACGTTTGTAAACTCTTGACTGCTTTTTTGATTTGTTTGCCTTTAAATGGCGGCCAAAGCTTCGACCGCGCATAATTTTGCCGGTTCCTGTTACTTTTATTCGCCTTACGACGGACTGTCTTGGTTTAAATTTGGTTTTCTTCATAAAAATGATTTACACGGATGTAGAGCGGATTTACACGGATTCGCTCTTCTCGATCTTCGACCCTTTTACAGGGCTTAACATACCGCCTTTGGCGGGAGTTAACATAAACATAAGTTGTCTCCCTAGAAACTTTGGTGCTTGGTCAAGGGCTGCTCTATCTTTAGTATCTTTTGTCACTCTGTCTACAAGCTGGTACCCAAATTCGCGGTGCGACATTTGAGGCCCTTTGAATTTAACTACAACTCGTACCTTCGAGCCTTCTTCCAAAAATTCCTTTATTTTTTCAAGTTTTGTTGCGTAGTCGTTGTCCCCCATAAATGGAGTCAACCAGACTTCTTTTTGCTCTGAGCCCTTTTTTTCTTTCCTTCGCGCTTCTCTTTCCTTTTTTTCTTGTTGATATTTAAATTTTGCGTATTCGATTAGTTTGGCAACTGGAGGTTTTGCTTTTGGGGCAATCTCAACTAAATCGAGCCCGGCTTTTTGCGCTTTTGCAAGCGCTTCCTCCCTCGAAAAAAGTCCAAGCTGTTTGTTCTCAGAATCTAAAACTCTGAGTTCCTTTGCTTGGATATTCTGGTTGATTCTCCAGAATGTACTTTTCTTGTTTGAGTAGTATCTCGCTGGCAACGTCAAATTCTAACACAAAAGAGAGTATTAGCGCAATTAATTGCGCGCAGACTAAAGTCTGCTATTACACATTGATCTTGTCAGCAATGGCCTTTTTTATCTGCGAAATTGCATCTTTGAGTTTTAATGCGCCTAAATCTTGTCCGTTTCGGAGGCGGACTGCCACGCTTTGACCGCTTTCTTCCCTATCCCCAACAACTAGCATGTATGGAATTTTTCGAATTTGGGCATCTCTGATTTTTGCTTTCAAAGTTTCTTGGCGGATATCAGACTCGGCACGAATTCCTTCGTTTTCTAATTGGACACGGAGGGAGTTGGCGTAGGCAATGTTTCTTTCGGTTATTGGTAATACAATTGCCTGCACGGGAGAAAGCCAAACTGGGAATGCTCCGCCGTAATGTTCGATTAAAAATGCAAAGAATCTTTCAAAAGATCCTATTGGAGCTCTGTGGATAACGATCGGCATTTTTTCTTGGCCCGATTCGTCTATGTAAGATAATTCAAATCTTCTTGGAAGATTAAAATCAAACTGGATTGTTGAGACTGAGTCTTCTTTTCCAAAAACGTTTACTGCTTGAACGTCTATTTTTGGACCGTAGAATGCCGCTTCTCCTGGTGCAACTTTATATTCAAGTTTGTTTTTGTCAAGAGCTTTTCTTAATGCATCCTCGGCCTTTTTCCAGTCTTCACGGGGCGCAATGTCGTACTTTTTGTCTTGGTCAGACAACGAGAGTCTTATCCAATAATTATCAAAGCCGACGTCTTTGTAGAATTGTTGCAGGAAATTTAGCTGTTCAGTTAATTCTTCTTCGATTTGATCTTCACGGCAGAAAATGTGTGCATCGTTTTGTGTGAACGCGCGGACACGCTGTAATCCTTGGAGTTCACCAGATTGTTCGTATCTGTGGACATTTCCAAACTCTCCGAGTTTTAGTGGCAGTTCGCGGTAACTTCTTAGTTTTGATTTATAGATAAGCATAGCTCCCGGGCAACTCATTGGTTTCAAATAAAGTTTTTCGTTTTCAACTTCGATTGGCGGGTACATTGAATCGTTATAAAAGCCTAAATGTCCTGAAGTTTTGAATAGTTCTTCTTTGTTTAATACTGGGGTAATTGTGTGTTTGTAACCCAAAGCACGTTCATGTTTTAGCATGTAGTCTTCGAGCTCGCGACGGATTATGAAACCGTTAGGGA
>CAYIUF010000062.1:0-3742 GCA_964366515.1 uncultured Gammaproteobacteria bacterium | reverse complement strand
CTGGCATGGCTGATACTCCAAGTTCTTCTTGAAGAACCTTAACGAGTTGGGCAACCTCCAATACTGTAAGCTCTTTTATTTGTTCTACTAATTTTGATACGTCTGCCATAATTGACACCTCCCTTCGGTGGAATTTTTAATTTTTAATTCGAAATTTTTAATGAATTTGAAAATTTTAATGTTTTAAACATTCAATTCAAATTGAAAATTTCAAATTTTAAATTAGTTAGAGAGTTGCTTTTCCCTCTGACCGAGAACGGACACTAGCATTTGTAAATTCGCATTAAGTACTCCCACCAGCCCGTATGCTGGGCCCGCTAAAGACCCTACAAGCTGTCCATATAGAGTTTGCTTTCCTGGAAGCTTGGAAAGAATAGTTAAGTCATTTGTATCTACTATTTTTCCATCAAAGATTCCAAACTTTAACGCAGGTTTTTCCGAGGTTTTTAAATGTTTTGCTAAAGCTTGAAGGGGAGCGATTTCATCGTCAGATGACAAGATTAAGGCTGTTTGACCTTCAAAGGCAGAAGAATCAAAAGTACCAAAAGTATCAGAAGTAGAAGACGCGCCGCCAGCAAAAGAATTTTTGAGTGCAAGACGCAAGAGAGTGTTTTTTACTACAGTGAAACTTCCTCCCACAGGAGAGAGTGCGCTTCTTAACGCTTGCAAATCAGTCATTGTCATGCCTTTGTAGTCAACAATGGTTGCTGACTTTGTATTTTTTAACTGGTTGGTTAGGTTTTCGAGAACTTCTACCTTTTGTTGTTTATTCATATAAATGCGATTTACACGGATTCAAGAACGGATTTGCACGGATCCAAACAAAAACCTCGGCTGTACCGAGGTATTAGCAGACTTTAGTCTGCGCGCAATGAATTGCGCTATTACTCCTCGGCTGGACTTATCTTTTGTGCCAACTTTCTTCGGATCTATTTGTATTTTACATCAACTTTATGTTGATGGCAACTTGTTTGCTACTTAAAACTGTGCATTACGCAACAGTCACTTTAATTCCAGGTCCCATGCTTGCTGCGATCACCCCAGTACAAGAAGCTTCGCTTCTGTACGGGGCAGGCTGCTTTTTAGCTTACTATCACCTTTATGCTTGGCCCCATAGTTGGAGCGATATATGCCTTATCAACGATTCGGGAGCCGCCAACTGCTTCTAATATCGCCATATAGTTTTCGACAAGCTCTTTTTCCGGTTGGGCAAGTTTTCCAATTATTGTGTGGACAAGAGGAGCTTTGTTTTCAGTTTTAACTTGAAAAGAATTGCCGCCAAATTTTTCTGCCGCTTTTTCAGGTGCCTCTGAAATTGTTCCGTTTTTTGGGTTTGGCATCAACCCTTTTGGTCCTAAAACTTTTGCAAAAGGAACAAGTTTTGGCATCATTGAAGGATGGGTTATTAAAACGTCAAAATCTATTTTGCCTGACTTTAGTTTTTCTATCGTTTCATCTGAGGCAATTTCAACTTTTTTGGTTTTCCCAGAAGAGTGGGGAAGTTCGAGAGTTTTATTTACGGATCCTTTTTTCAAGACAACATGAAGCTGGACTGAACCGCCGAATTTAGATATTGAGGTTTCTTTTGCTAGGCGAACCGCCTCTTCTGGAGTGTAGGTTTTTTCTACATCCACTTTAGCTTTTGCTTCAATATATTTCTTGCCGCGAACTCTTTCCGCAGATGCTTTTTGGGATTTGCGTTTTGAAGGGGATTCCGTGGATGGTGTCGCTTCCACAGCTTTGCTCCCCTTTACAGGAGCCATTATAGAATCGTCGATTATAACGGTTTTGTTTTTCGCCATAGTTTTAGAAAATTTTTAATTTGAAATTTCTAATTTTTATTGAAATCTAAATTTTTAATATTTCAAACATTTCAAATTTATTTCAAATTTCGAATTGTAAATTGAAAATTATTGGGCGATCTTGACGCCCATTGAACGTGCAGATCCAGCCACAATTTTCAAAGCTTTTTCGATATCATTAGTATTCAAATCTCCCATTTTGTTTTGGGCAATTTTTCTTAATTGATCTTGGGTTAAAGTTCCAACTGGCTGTTTGTTTGGAATTCCTGAGCCTTTTTCAATTCTTAATTCTTTTTTGATCAAATCGGAAACTGGGGCCAATTTTGTTATGAAGTCGAATGAGCGATCCTCATAAATTGTCAAAACTGCTGGGATTACATTTCCTTTTTGATCTTGAGTTTTTTCGTTGTATTGTCTTACAAAATCCATGATTGCAATTCCGTGTTGGCCCAAAGCTGTTCCAACAGGAGGTGCAGGGGTAGCCTCTCCTGCGGGAAGATTAAGTTTTACGATTGTTTTTATCTTTTTTACTCTTGTAGCCATGTTTAGAAATTTTTAATTTGAAATTTTTAATTTTCAGTGAAATCGTTTCAAATTTTTAATGTTTAAAATATTCAATTCAAATTTCGAATTTTAAATTGAAAATTAAATTAGACTTTTGCTATTTGTAGGAAGTCTAATTCTACTGGTGTTTCGCGACCAAATATTGAAACCATAACTTTAACTTTTCCTTTTTCCTCATCCATCTCATTTATAGTTCCTAAAAATTCTGCAAATGGGCCGTCTGTTATCTTTACTGCTTCGCCGACTGAGAAACGAACCTTGTATCTTGCGGCAGGGGCTGAAGTGAATTTCTCGATATTTTCAACTTCGGCATTGGAAAGCGGGGTTGGTTTGTTTCCTGCTCCAACGAATCCTGTTACTCCTTGGGTTGTTCTTACTCCAAGCCATGCGTCTTCGTCCAAAATCATTTTGACTAGAAGGTAACCTGGGAAGATCTTTTCTTTTACAGTTACTTTGCGTCCAGAGCGGATGACTACGCGGTCTTGGGTTGGAATTAAAACTTCAAAGACTTTTTCTGTTATTCCCAAAGTTTGGATTCTTTGCTTTAGAGATTCTGCAACTCTTGCTTCATGGCCCGAAGTTGTGTGGACAACATACCAGCGGGCTCTTGGGTCGGTAGTTTTTGAAATAACTATGTGGCCTGAAAGTTTTTTGGAGCCTGCGCCGCGCTCTTCAAGTTTTGCCTCAGGAAGGGGGGTGTCTATTTGTTTTTGGGTTTCAGATCGCTCTTCGAGCTCAGGGATTTGCACGGATGAGGAGCTGATTTGCACGGATTTCTCTTCGATAGGGGTTGTTTCCTCCACTGGGGTGGTTTCTTCGGCCATGGTAATTTCTTCGTCCAAAGGACGATCAGCCTCTGGCTGAGGCTCGGTTAGAGCTTCGCCTACTTCTTCTTGAATGTCTTTTACGTCGTCAGCCATAAGTTTATGAAAATCCTAAATCCTAATATCTAAATCCTAAACAATATTTAATTTTTGAAATTCTAATTTTGAAATTATTTAGAATTTAGTGCTTAGATATTAGAGTTTACTTTAACAGCCTATTTAAGACGCTGGTAAAGATTAAGTCTAATCCTCCAACGTATGCTCCGACAACCAGAGAGATTACGACAACTAAAATTGTTGCTTGGATTGTTTGAGCCCTGCTTGGCCAAACAACCTTTGAAAGCTCGGAACGTACTTCAGACAGGAACTTGATAGGGTTCATACTTTAGAGTGTAAAACGTTAAAAGTAAAAAGTGAAACGTTTACAAACAAAAACGCTCGCATTTTGCGAGCTCTTGTCAAGTATTATAGCACATAGAAAGTAGTAGCGCAATTCACCTGTATTCTAAAAACTAACGCAACCCTTAAGGTAGTTGTTCCACACTTCTGTGG
>CAYIUF010000061.1:2741-3924 GCA_964366515.1 uncultured Gammaproteobacteria bacterium | reverse complement strand
TGTTTTTTTAAGCCGTATCTATTGTTCGGTATTACTTTTGTTTTTATTTTGTTGGTTTGCAATCAAGTGGCGCTTGCACAAGGAGACTTGCTTGTGCCGGGGGATGGCGGGGGTGGGTCAAAGTCCTCGATATTTGGACAAGTCAAACCACCTCCGGGGGTTACGCCTGGGGTATCCGGGCTTGGAAACCTTTTGGGGGCTATGCTTCGAATAATGGTTGTGATTGCCGGAATTTGGGCTTTGTTTAATTTTATTTTGGCCGGCTACCAGTTTATCCAAGCGGGAGGAGATTCGAAGGCAGTGTCTGCCGCATGGGCTCGCATTTGGCAAAGCATGGTTGGAATAATTATAGTTGCCGCATCTTTTCTTTTTGCTGCTATCATTGGACAGATATTTTTTGGAAGCCCAACTGCGATACTCTCGCCTAAGTTGATAACGCCGTAATCGCTTCGCTCGTATGTCGATTACGTCATAGGATTAATTGGTCTAATGAACACGCTATGACAGAGACAAATATGACAAATTTGAATTTAATCGCTGATGAATCGCTAGGAAATATCCGCGGACTTGGGCCATTGGGGGATCCTCAACAGCCTGGAGCGCTTCTTGAGAAATTGGTATCAAATGTTGTTGGATTTATGACCGTTGGGGGAATCTTGTGGTTTACCATTCAAATAATAATCGCAGGTTATGGCTGGATGACTTCTGGGGGAGATGTGAAAGCTGCCGCTGACGCAAGGACAAGGGTTATAAATGCTTTAATTGGTTTGGTTGTTGTATTCGGAGCTTTGGTATTAGTATCTGTGGTTGGATACCTTCTTGGAGTTGATGTACTAAAGATAGGATGTTTTGTAGACAACCTTAGCATCGGCACACCCACGTCCACGGTTTGCAAATAAATCATGAATCTACTCGCCGACGTCTCAAATCCACTTGCTCCAAAACTATCCCCATCTTCTGGGGGAAATGCAATTTTCCAGTTTTCTGAGGTTTTGAAGGTAATAATCAACGTTATGTTTATGGTTGGAATTGTGATTTTTGTTGTCTACTTTTTGATTGGGGGAATACAATGGATTACGTCTTCCGGGGACTCAAAATCGGTTGAAAAGGCCAGAAATACTGTAATCCAGGCTGTAATTGGACTTGTGGTTTTGCTCTCGCTTTTTGCAATTTTGAAGCTGGT
>CAYIUF010000061.1:0-2641 GCA_964366515.1 uncultured Gammaproteobacteria bacterium | reverse complement strand
GTTGCAACCCTCAAAGGTATTGAATGTGCTGTTGGAAATTTTTTGGGAGCAGTTTTGGGACTTGCTGGGATTGTTGTTTTTGTAATGCTTATTACTGCGGGCTTCAAATATATGACTTCTCGAGGGGATCCAAAGGCAGTTGAGGCTGCAAAATCGGCAATGACACATGCAGTTGCGGGAGTTGTAGTTTTGGTTTTTGCGTATGTGTTTTTACTGATAATTGAAGCCGCAACTGGAATACCGGTGACCAAATTCAGGGTGACTACACCCTGAAAATTTTCAATTTTAAATTTACAATTTTCAATTAATTTTCAAATTCAAAAATTCCCCAATGAAAACTCTATTATTGCCCTCGCTTCTCGGTTTGTTTCTTGTTGCTTGTTTCTTGTTCCTTGCTGTGCCCACGGCACAAGCTCAACAGTGCTATGTTTGTGATACCAACTGGCGGCTTGCGTCAAACACTGGGGAATGTCCCAAGGAGAAAAAGCCTGATGAAATTCCAGGATGCAAGAACTCAGATGATTCAACGTTTGGTGGTTGCACAGGGGGAGATGCTGTGGCTGGAGAAAAATGCGGAGCGGCTGCCGAAGAAGACAAACTGGGCACTGCGGGGCGCGGACTATTTTCGCCTGATAATTGCGCAAAGCTTATCCCATACGGGGAAACTGGGGTAAATGTTAGCGATGAGGGGAAATGTGCGGAATTTTTTGAGGCGATAAGTAATCCCGCAGGAGAAATTCCTTTGGATGCTGAATGTAAAGCTAAAGGTATAACCAACCCGCTTGAGTTTCTGATTGGTCTATTTAAGAAGTTGGCTAATCTATTTAAGGGCGGGATAGGTACTTTTCAGACGATATATCCTTCCGGGGAGGAGGCTCCATCTGCTTGCGGTGATGACGTTCCTCAAGAATTTGATAAGGGAGCTAAGGATTTAGAAGACAGCTTGGTTCCTGCGATGTAGGTTGTTTGTAAAGTCATGCTCGTGGTAAACTTGGGAAAACGAAAGAACTGAGAAACGAAAGAACAAATGAACATCTCCAAAAATCTGCTCAGCCGTATTGTTAGGCACAGAAAATTATTCGCGTTTTTTGTTTTTTGTTTTTTGTTTGCCGTTGGGATAGTTAAGGCTCAATATTCTGTGCAAGATTCGTGGAAAGCTTTGGATGCCGAGGGTCAGAGTCAGCAAAAATCTGGGACTGGGCAATTTGCGAATGGGCTTGTGAACCCTGCACTCACGGCAATTTTGGGTTGTCCAAATTGTAAGAATCCGCAATTAAAGACCGGTGCACTGCCATTTGCAGCCGAAATGATGGCAGGTTTGTATGCCCATCCTCCTGCATCAGGTATTGCGTATGTTGAAGACGCGGCCAGGCGCTTCAATATTGTGCAACCCGCTTATGCACAGACAGGAACTGGGTTTAATGCACTTTCCCCGCTTCTTCCTATTTGGAAAGCCTTTCGAGATTTTGCGTATGCGTTTTTTGCGGTTGTTTTTATCGCAATAGGCTTGGCAATAATGTTTCGAATGAAGCTTGACCCGCGAACCGTTTTGACTCTTCAATCTGCTATCCCCAGAATTGTTGTCGCGCTTTTGCTTGTAACATTCTCCTATGCAATTGCTGGGTTTATGGTTGATCTTATATATGTGCTTCTGTCTCTTGTAATTTTAATGTTTGGTCGTGCGGGTGCTGATGTTCCGCACTTTCAACAGATGTATCTGACCGGAGGTTTTGGGGCTTTAATGGGGAGCCTTTGGGGGATTGTCGGCGGAGGTACCACAGCTTTATTTTCGGGTTTGGGGGCGCTGGGTGGCTTTTTGGTTTATACGTTTTCTGCGATACCATTTGCCTCAGGTTTGGTTGGGGTCTTGGGTATTGGTGCCGGGGTCTTTCTGTTAATAATCACTATTACCATACTTTACATTTTCTTTAAGGTTTTTATGGATCTGCTCCGTGCTTATATAGGCATAATTATTGCGGTTGTTTTGGGGCCTCTACAAATCTGTCTAGGGGTTATACCCGGATTTCCTGGATTTGGAGCATGGATTAAGGGTTTGTTTACTAACGTTTTAATATTTGTTGGGGTTGGATTTGTTCTGATGTTGGGGCAAACGATTATTAATCTTGGATTTACAAACAATCTTTGGCACCCGCCGCTTCTTGCAGGGGGCGGGGCTGCTGCTGCAATTATCCCCGTATTAATCTCTATTGGCATTTTGCAGGTGGTACATCAAGTTCCGGAGGCAGTCAGGCAGATGATGGCTGGGAGGCCACCCGAGTTTACAGCTGGCCAAGCTTTCGGTAGTACTATTGGTGCGCCAGCTGCCGGCTCGCTTGAGGACCGTGCACGGAAGTCCGGTAGCTTGCCGGAGGCTGCTGCATATAGAGTTGCTGGAGGAATTCTGGGGGGTATCGGCGGAAGGCCCCGAAGATAAGAGTTACTTTTGGGTAATTTTTTAACCTATCCAGCCTTTGCCGTCTTTGCCGGGGCCTTTGGGATTTAGTCCAAGGAAGCTTCGCGTTGCCCTACGCGCAGCGTCAAGTCCGCGCATGGGTGCTGCAACTTCGTAGGCAACATTCTTAAGACCGCCTTTTGCTTTTTCTCCAGCGGTCTGTTCTCCTCTACCAGGTACATTTTCCAC
>CAYIUF010000060.1:0-3963 GCA_964366515.1 uncultured Gammaproteobacteria bacterium | reverse complement strand
AGTCTCGCCTCCTCCCCGGTTTTGTTGAAAATATGCATCATACAAAACTCACCTCATTATATATTCTAACAGAGTTTACGTAAATTTGCGAAGAAGCTTCATGTCTGTGTCTGTGTGTCTGTTGGGGCGGGAGGTTGTTGGGGTTGGGGTTGTTGAACGGAGCCAGAGACTTCCCCCGGAGGACTGTAGACATCGGGTGGTGGATTGGTAACAGGATTATCAATCGGATTAGCCGGCGGTGTGATGTCGGGCGGAGTCTTCTGCCCCTTTTTCTTTTTGAGAAGTTTGGAAATAATAAATAATGCCAAAGTAAGAATAAGTACCCCTACGGCAACCATAATAGTTTTGACATTTGAGTTTGTCGTGCCTCCGTTGTCCGGTTTCTCATTCTCCGCAACACCTTCCGGTGTGGGAGTATTTGATGGCCTGGCGGAAGGAGTTGAATATTTGTCCAAGACAATTACCAGAGGAGCGGGGGTTGCTGTTTTTTTGGGTATAGCGGTGCTTTTGGGTGTAGCGGTCGGGCAGACACAGTCGGTATCAGTTGGACAGAAAGGATTTCTGCAAAATCCACTGTAGCAGAAAAAGCCCGCCTTACAATTTATATTAGATCCGCACGTTCCTCCGCAGGAGTTTGGTTCATCTGGATTTGTTCCTCCCGTTCCGCTTTTTTCGTAAGTCAGAAGAAGTTGATTAAGAGAGGAGCAGGATAGAATATTGTTTCCGTCGCTGTCAAGAATTGATGTATCCGACCCGTTTGCCAAGCAGGAAAAAGAGACGGTACCGTTTCCCGATTCTTTGTTGTTTTTGTATTTGATTACGGCAACGCTTCCGCTACCCGATTTTGATTCAAATAAACTGGAGAAGTATGCGTGGATTTCCAATCTTCCGGCTGAATTGTTTGCATAACTAAAATCGCTAAAAAAACCTCCGTTGGAAACAGAGACAACCGAAAGATCGCCCCCGGGATATGCAACTATTGCGTCTGTTCCGAAAACCGAGTTTGATTCGACGTCGATTTTGACACTTACTTCGAACTCCGAGTTTGAAGGGACGTTTTTTGAAGAAGGATCAAAATAAAGTCTAGGGGCTGCAAGAATACTCTTGGAAACGGTGGGGAAAAAAACAAGAAACGAAAATACTATCAAGAAAGACAACTTGATTTTATTTATTGTATCTATTCTCATATCAGTTTTCGTCGTAGCGTATTTCCAGGGTTTTTCTAATTAGAAACGCATCTTTAATATTTATACAGCCGTTGTAGTCTAAGTCTGCGGAATATTTTTCTTCATCCGTAAGCGAGGAGCAAAGCTTAGACATCAAGGACTTGATTTTTGTAAAATCGGACGAATCCACTCTTCCGTCTTGCGGGGGAAGATCCCCGGGGTCTAGCGGTATTCCGGTGAAATCAAGCCTGACCTTTGCACCGGGTTCGGATGGAATGGTAATGTGTCCGCTCTTTCCTCCCAAACAACGCTGTGTTTGTCCGGTGGGATAGCAAAACTTTACGGCGGAGTGTTTTTCCCCTTTTATAATAAGGGAATAATCATTTGCAGGAGGCAGATTACTTGACCATACACCAAACGGCAGTCTATAGATTCCGTTCCCGTCGTATACAATAGGCAATGGAGAAGAAGTATAACCCGGGGAGTAATTGAGGATGTTGCCTATAAAGCGGACAACGACTTTTGCTAAATTCGCGGATCCGTCATCGACACCCTGAAGTTTTAACTTGATTTCAAAAGGCCTAACCGTTGGAGGGGGAGTCGGAAGCGTGATTACTTCGTAAACGACAGTTTTTGAAGCAAAATTTTTCGGATACACAGTCTGTGCGTTTATTGTAATGGGTTGTCCTCCATAACCGGAGTTTGAGGTTATATCGACGTGATTGTAATAGGTATGGTTTGGTGCCAAATAGAACGATGGGGTAGCGAATTTTGCAGTCCAACCTGCAGGTACATTCGCAGTTAGGTTGACATTGACTCCGCCTAAACAATTAGGGTCATTGTGTGTAACGATGACGTCATATCTCAAAGTTTGATAGAGTGCCCCCTTTTTAGAAGCCGGAACGACATTAAGTGTCATAGGATACGGAGGGCATGCGGTTGGTGGCGGAGTTCGGTCGAGAAAAGCCTGAACGCTTAGGTTGGTAAAGTATACCGTTGCGGTTTTACTCGCGTCAGTGGAACTTGTTTGAACAAAACTACCCGATCCATTGTAACGATATGAATATCCAAGGGTAGTTTTTATCATAGGTCCCAAGTAACCGATCCAACCGGTTGAGGCAGGACCATTTAGAGTTTTCAGTGATTCAACCCACCACGTCGAATAATCTGCGCGGAACACTATGTTTAACCTCATGTCGTCACCGTATTCGCTGGAGACTACATTTACTTCGACGTTTGTAGAAGATCCCGGATCGGGCTGAGAAACGGTGATGAAATCTCCAAAACCCGTATATCGTTTTCCATTGGCTATAACGTAAAAATCATCTGCGGTAATAGCAATCTTAGAAGTACGCCAGTTAATTGGTGACTGGAGGGGTATCGGAGTTGGTTCTCCTGTTGCGGCTCTTTTTCTGACGTCAAACTCTTGAGTTACGATTGCCCAGATAAAAAAGGGAAGGGCGACGGTTAAAGCAACGATAACACCCAAACTTAAGAGTTTTCTGGTATTACCCGGAAGTGAGCGGAATGTCTTAATAAAGGATTTTATCTTCTTAAATAGCTTTATCACTTAAGTTAATATTATGTTCTGGCATTGAGGCAAGTCAAGTGTTTAGAATAGTATGCGGGTAAATATAGACAAAATGATAAACAAATTGTTTATTTCGTGGATTGTGATTACGCCTTTTATAGTTTGGAGAGGGATGTATGAGGGAGTAAAAGTTATATGGTTTTTGTCGGGTGCGTTTTTTTTGATCCTGCATTGGATTATCGGGCTGTTAAGAAAACCTAATTGTCTGAAATTAATCTTGAGCGATTTATTCTATTTTGCATGGCTTGTTGTTTTGCTGATCTCAAGTATTTACGGCATCCATCCAACCGAATCGATTTTGGGGGGAAGTTATAGACACCAGGGCGTAATTTTTTTTCTTACCCTTTGGCTTGTCGGAAAGAAAATACCGACTCTTTCCCAAAAGGAAAAAAAGCTGCTGATTGGGGGTATTGCCTTTGGCGTAATTGCGGAGTCTTTGATTGTCATGTTTCAGCATTTGACTTCCGGTTTGTATTTCGGGAGACCTTTGGGAACATTCGGAGAACCCAATGCCGTCGCTGCTTTTTTATCACTGGGAACGTATTTTGTCATTGAAGCCTTAAAAAAAAGACGGTTGTACTTGGGAATAGTTTCGGTTGTTGTTTCTACTTTTTTGACATTTTCCCGCGCCGGGATTGCTTCTTTGTTGTTGGTTTTGGGTAACCTTGCGTTTAAAAGAAGAAGAAAATCGTCTAAATTGTTGGTTGCGATTTTAGTCTTTGCAATAATAGGAGTTGTCATAGTTTTCAAAAAGGCATCGATAACCCGGGGTGTATCGATGTTTGAAAACAGAACTCTTTTTAGAGAGATAGCGATTAAATATATCAGGGAAAAACCGGTGTTTGGATGGGGGATGGAATCCCAGGAATATCTTTACGACAAGGAGTTTGCTTTAAGAAAGATGCCTCTGGAGGGAATGATTGTTGATAGGTCTCACAATTTGTTTTTGGACATCGCGCTTTGGTCCGGGTTAACGGGCTTGGGCTTATTCATTGTTTGGCTTCTATCCATTGTTTTGGAGATCGTCAAAAATAATAAATATAACAAGCTGCCTGCACTTTTGGCTTTTTTGATCTTTTCCATGTTCCAGCCTTTGGGGGTGGTTCACTGGCTAATGCTGTTTGTAATTATCTATTTGTGAAAAGTTTCAATTTTTGCTATTATCGTATATAGCATGGTTAAAGATAAGGAAAAGAAGAAGGCGCT
>CAYIUF010000059.1:0-4118 GCA_964366515.1 uncultured Gammaproteobacteria bacterium | reverse complement strand
AGAGTTGCAGGATTAACTGTGAAGGTATCTGTTGTTGCATCCCCTAAAGTTGTATTTCCTTCAACAATTAGGTCTCCCGCAATTGTTTGGGTGCCTGTGGTTGTTGAACCTGTCAATACTAGGTTTCTGCCGTAGATGTCGCCTTCTGCATCCACTGTGAATTTGACTCCACCGTTTACAGCAAGGCCCAAAAGGTTTGAGTCTGCAGTTGCTGTTGTTGGATTAACAAGAAGAGATGCATTTGTTACATTCCAGGTTCCAGAGTCAATTGCCCAAGTCCCAGTGTGGGCAGAAGTTGGGGCAAGGGTAGTTGTAATCCTTCCTGAGGCAGTGACCGCGACGGCAGTTGTGGTTCCTGAGACATCCAGGGTGGAAGAAAGGGTTGTTGCGCCTGACACCGAGAGGGTGCTTGACAATGTTGCCGTGCCGGCTACGTCTACCGCATCGTTTAGAGTAAGGTTGCCGGTTGAGTCTTGGATATTTCCCTGAAGATCTGATGTTCCTGTCACGGTTAGGCTTGAGACAGTCATGGATCCTGAGGAGCTTGAAATGTTTCCCCCAATTGTTACATTGCCTGCAAAGTTGGCGTTTCCGGAGCGAACATCAAGCGCGAAACCCGTGGAGCCGGCATTTTTTCTTTCAAGAACTAAGGTATCTGTGTTTGAAGCGGTGACGTTTGTTTCGTCGAGGGTGAGTTTCAAGACATCGGCGGTTGAGGAGCCTTGGGCAGATGTGGGGGTTTTTTCAATCGATGCCCAGTCGGGAGACCCTTGGTCGATTTCAAAAAGACCTGAATCTTGGTAGTAGCCGGTAATTGAGGCGAGGCGGCCCAGAGAGTTGAGCCTTGTGACACCACCCACAGCAAGATTTCCGTTAAGGTTAATTTGGTTTGTGCTCAAGGAAGAGGTTGATGTGGAGCCGGCCATGGTAATGTTTCCCCCAACATATGTATTGCCACGGGCGTCGACCGAAAAGCGCTCTATGGGTGTGCTTCCGCTGGATAAATACAGAAGGTTGAAGGAGGTTGAGTTGTTGCCGACTTGGCCTGAGATTAGATCTCCAGTTGTAAGGTTCGCGTTTGATATATTTAGGCTATCTTGTGAGGTGGTTGAGGATCTGAGATTGAGGCTACCTTCGCCGTCGGGCGCGATGTTTATGTCTCCGTCCGAGAGTGAGGGTGTGATTATAGAGAGAGCTCCATCTAACCCTTGAATGACTTTTGCATAGATTGTGCTCGCCTCGACTGAGTTGACGCGAAGCGGGTCTGAAGAAACCTGAGAAAGGGTATCGGGTGATCCGGGTATCGAGGGTGAGGGTATCTGGGAATCAGGAGAACTGGTAGGCATGGGAGTTGGTATTCCTGATAACCCGTTTTCCTGCTGTCCCTGTCCCGTTACCCCGATTTCCTGATTACCTGATATTCCGTTTAGGCTCGCTGCGAGGCTCTTTAGGGCTGTAAAGATGCCAGTTCCGATTGGAGTGTTGATTAGGATGAGTGCTAGCGCTATGGCGGTGATAGTGCCAGCGGTTGTGGCGAATATAGCTTTTCTAGAGAAATGAGGCTTTGTGTATTTAATTGAGGGGATTTCCACGGATGGGGAGCTGATTCTCGCGGATAATGGGGGAGTATCTGTGTTAATCCGCTCTGGTATCTGTGTAAATCTAGCCTTGGCAAATGGACTTTCCTGAACGTGCCCCTTGGCTTCAGCCCAGTCGAAGAAGCGGCGCAAAGAGGAAACCCGTCTTATGGCGGTGTTTGCAGAGTGGCTAGCCTCGATTTCCTTTTGATATCGGGCCAACAGTTCAGGACTTATGCTGGGCAGGCTCATTTTTCCTCTTTGGGGAGGATGCTATACTGATACTTAAGTGGGGGTGGTCGCAATATTTAGGATAGTCTCCCCAAGATCTTCCTTTTTTGCAGTGCGACCACCCTACTTGTCGGCTATTGGTTTTGAAGCCAAGAGCCAAATGCTCTGACGTCAGATACGTAATTTTTCAAAGTTGATTTGGATAGACCTTGTTCCTCTAGGTGTTTTTTGAATTTGCCCATTAGTGCGTCGAATTCTTTTCCCTGGTCTCTGTCTTCTCGCATATTTTCGATAACTTCAGTTGGATCTTTTTCAATTAATCCATGCGTAATTAGAAAACGCGAAAAGTTCCTTAAAGTTGATAGCCTTCTGTTTGCAGTGCTATTGGGAACTGAGGTCTCAAGATGAAAGCCTTTGTATTGTCCGACAAGAGAAGGGGAGAAGTTTGGGATTATTTCTTCTACTGTTTTGTCAGCCCACTTTAAAAAATGGTTTAAATCGGCGCGATAGTTTCTCAAGGTTTTTGAAGAAACTCCTTTGTTTTTTGTTAAATACTCTTCAAATTGGGCAAGTATATTCATGCGTTTAATTTCTAATATCTAATTTCTAATTTCTAAATAATCTCAAAATCTAAATTCTTGAATTTCAAAACGTTAATTATTGTTTAGGATTTGTAATTTAGTGCTTATTATTTTCACGGATATCTGGCTTCAGATTATCTGGGATTAGACGGGTTTAGACGCCCGCCTTGCCGGCGAGGCAGGTCTATAACCACTATATTAATATAGGCAAAGGCGTGTCAATAGTCATTTGATGGACGCGGAACCAAGCTGAACAATACGCGGAACCACGCAGATCATAGAGAAAAGCGTAGACATTGTTTTTCACACGATGTTACACAGGAACTGCGGTAATTTGTTTAGCTTACTTAACAACATCATACATATTCTTTCTGGCCTAATATTTTATTGATATAGTACGATCTGGTTTCTTGGGCTCAGGTTTGTCTTTGTTTTTATTGGGCTTGTGTATGCGGTCTCTCGTGTAAAGAAAGGAAAAGGTTTTGTTAGAAATTGCACATAGAGTTGTAAGTAGAATGCAAGAGGTTTTGGCAGACGTAGGGTTTAAGTGATAGGGTGTTTTTGGTTTGCAGGCGGTACGATATATTGGGCCAATTTAGAATTATAGATACATCAGGATTTACGCGGACTTGTCCCGTTAGAGATCTTTAAACTCTAACGGGATGAAAGCGGATTTGGGCTGTGTTATAGCTTTTCACGCGAGCTTTAGTCTTTTGTTTTGCTTTCCAGAGAAGCAATTCTTAATTCATGGTCTGAAGTTTCATCATTGAGACGTTGATGAGAGAATTTGTGTACTTCGTCGTCCTGTCCCCATGCATCAAATCGCCCAATGATTTCGTCCTTCAGACCTGCGAGATAATCTCGTTGGGGTTTAAACATTTTTTCTTCAAGCTCCTCAACAAGCTCATCTTTAAACGAGTTTAATCTACTTTCTAGATATTGCTTAGTTACAAGATCGTTCTGTTTTGTCATGATCTATTTTCCCATGTGGAGTCAATCTTTGCAACGCTTACATTACGAGTGTAAAATCACTTTATATGGTAGTCAAAGAGGAAAAGGTTATCAACGGACAGTACGACCCATCCACTATCGAACCGAAATGGCAGAAGGTGTGGGACCAGGAGAAGTTGTATGCTACGGGCGCGCCCAAGGGCAACAAGAAATATATCTTGGATATGTTTCCGTACCCATCGGGATCTAGCATGCATGTGGGGCATTTGGAGGGCTATGTGGGCACTGATATATTGTCCCGGTATGAGCGAATGAACGGAGCGGCGGTTCTTCACCCGATGGGATGGGACGCCTTTGGCTTGCCTGCTGAGAACTATGCAATAGAAACAGGCATACACCCTGAGGAGTCTACGAAAAAGAACATAGAGACATTTAAGAGGCAATTGTCTAGCACAGGCTTGTCATATGATTGGAATCACGAGATTAACACTAGCGACCCGGAGTTTTATAAATGGAATCAATGGCTATTTTTGCAGATGTTTAAAAATGGCTTGGCTTATAAAAAGGAAGCTGATGTTAATTGGTGCCCAAGTTGTGAGACAGTTTTGGCAAATGAGCAAGTAGTAGATTCGCAGTGCGAGCGTTGTGAGGCAACTGTAGAGCTTAAGAAGTTAGACCAGTGGTTCTTAAAAATTACTGCGTATGCTGATAGGCTAATAGACGGTTTGACCGAGATTGATTGGCTAGAAGAAGTTAAGGTTCAACAGAAAAATTGGAT
>CAYIUF010000058.1:0-4125 GCA_964366515.1 uncultured Gammaproteobacteria bacterium | reverse complement strand
AGGGATGTCGTGATTCATTGTGCCGTCAACGGCGGCGGTATCGGGTACAACCGCGTTCATCCCGGCAGTATCTTCTATGACAATATCATTATGGACACTGAACTGATGGATGCCTCACGAATAAACGGCGTCAAGAAATTTATCGGAATCAATACTATATGCGCCTATCCAAAAGTCACTCCGATTCCTTTTTTAGAAAAGAATCTTTGGCAAGGATATCCGGAGGAAACCAATGGTCCTTACGGGCTCTCAAAGAAGATGATGATTCCACAAGCCGATGGTTATAAGAAAGAATACGGATTCCTCGCCCTCAATCCCCTTTTAGAAAACATGTATGGCCCAAGAGATGACTTTGATGACGCCACTTCCCACGTCATTCCAGCTCTCATCAAGAAGTTTGATAAGGCTATTAAAGAGAATAAATTAGAAGTCGAAGTCTGGGGCACAGGCAAGGCTACGAGGGGATTCATGTTTGTTAAGGATGCAGCTAGAGCTGTCGTCTTACTTGCCGAGAAGTGTGACGACCACACTCCAATAAACATTGGTTCAGGAAGTGAGATTAGTATCAAAGAGCTTGTAGATACAATCGCTAAGTTAATGGACTACAAGGGTAAGATACTTTGGGATACTACCAAGCCAGATGGTCAGCCACGTCGCTCTGTCGACACCACTAAGGCAGTCTCCATCATCGGACCATTTGCCACCACTTCCTTCAAGGAAGGTCTCAAAGAAAGTATTGACTGGTACAAGAAGAATCATGCTTAAACTCGTCCAATCAGCCTTTTACAAAGAGGATGAGGCCCGTGAGGCCTTGGCTCGTTTTGTGCTAAGCGGTAATCAGCTTTCATATGGTCCGGAGTGTCGAAAATTTGAAGAGTCGTTTGCTAAGTGGCAGGGGGCCAAATACGCCATCATGTTCTCAAGTGGCAGTACAGCTAACTTTGCTCTAGTACAAGCTCTAACGCACACGAAACATTTGAAGAAAGGTGACAAAGTCGGATTTTCTGGTGTGACTTGGCCAACAAACGTTCTACCTCTCATACAACTCGGACTTACCCCAGTACCGGTTGATGTAAATTTGAAGACTTTAAATATCTCTCCAGAAACTCTTAAGAAAACTCTTAAGAAACACAAACTCAAGGGATTATTCTTGACCCATGTACTAGGCCTCGTCGATAACTTAAAAGAGATTGTCGATATTTGCGAGAAAAATAAAATAGCTCTGATAGAAGATACTTGTGAAGCCTTGGGAACTGTCTACAAGGGCAAGAAGTTAGGCAACTTCGGCTTGGGTAGCACCTTCTCATTTTTCATTGGACATCACATGTCTACTATAGAAGGTGGGATGGTTGTGACAAACAACTCCGAGATCGCTCAAGAACTTAAAATCATACGCTCACACGGCTGGGACAGACATCTCGAACCTCATGAACAGAAAAGTCTAAGGGACAAACATAAAGTGGATGACTTCTATGCCTTGTATACGTTCTACAACTTAGGAAACAATTTCCGACCGACAGAAATTTCTGGCTTCCTTGGTTCTCTACAACTCAAACATGCTGATACTATTGTAAAGAAACGAGAAGAAAATTTCGAAAAACTAGCTCAAGCAATCTATAAGAGAAATGACCTATACTATCCAATTGATACAAAACATATTGATACGGTCTCAAATTTTGCCTTCCCTCTTATACCAAGATCCAAAGAGATTCAAGAAAAATTAAGAGAAAGAGCCAAAGATTTAGTAGAGATTAGACCCCTCATAGCTGGTAACATCACTAAGCAACCATTCTACAAATTACATGGGATAATCCATGAACCACTTGAAAATGCCGACATAATCCATCATCATGGTCTCTACTTTGGTAACAACCCAGACCTTACAGCCAAAGACATCGAAACCCTGATAGAAATATTTACTGACTTATGACCAAACCAAGGAAACGCAGAGTCGCTCTAATCACCGGTATTACTGGCCAAGATGGGTCTTATCTTGCCGAATTTTTACTGGAGAAAGGTTACGAGGTACATGGTCTCATACGAAGATCATCGAGTTTCAATACCATACGAATAAACCACATCTTCCAAGATCCTCATGAGAGAAAGCTAAAACTATTCCTCCACTACGGAGATTTGGCTGACTCAAATGCTATTTCGAGAATAATTCATCAGCACAAACCTGATGAGATCTACCACCTTGGAGCCCAGAGCCACGTTCGAGTGAGTTTTGACATACCGGAGTACACAGCTGATATTACTGCCCTAGGAACTTTGAGAATTTTGGAAGCTATAAAACAAAGTGGACTACCAATACGTTTCTACAATGCCGCTTCAAGTGAAATGTTTGGTGACGTCTTTGAGACCCCACAAGACGAGAAGACGCCATTTAATCCTAGAAGCCCTTATGCTGTGTCAAAAGTTTTTAGCTTCCAAATGACAAAAAACTATCGCGAAGCTTATGGCTTGCATGCCTCAAGTGGTATTCTTTTCAATCATGAATCACCAAGAAGAGGAGAGACATTCATAACTAAAAAAATCACTCACAGTATCACTAAAATACTTGCCGGTAAGCAACAAAAACTTTATCTAGGAAACTTGTTAGCAAAAAGAGATTGGGGTTATGCTCCAGAATATGTGCGAGCAATGTGGCTCATGTTACAGCAGAAAAAGCCTGATGATTACGTTATCGCCACCGGAGAAACACACAGTGTGAAAGATTTTTTGGACGAAGCCTTTAAGTTAGTTGGCATTAAAGATTGGAGAAAATATGTAGAAATAGATCCACATTATTTCCGACCAACAGAAGTAAATTTGTTAAAAGGTAATGCCAAGAAGGCTCAGAAAAAACTTGGTTGGAAACCGAAAGTTACCTTTAAAAAACTTGTACGCATAATGCTCAAGGAAGATTTGAAGATTGAAGGAATTGAGCATAAACTAGTGAGATGAAAATCACACTAGTTATCCTCACTAAAAATGAGGTCGAGGGTGTGAGAGTTGTGGTACCAAAAATTCCAAAAGATTCTGTGGATGAAATCATTACTATTGACGGCAGATCAACCGATGGGACAAAAGAATTTATCGAATCTCAAGGTATTAAAGTAATCACCCAAGAGAAGATGGGCAGAGGTGAGGCTTTCCGACTAGCTTTCGCAAGCACAGATTCTGATGCATTAATTTTCTTCAGCCCAGATGGAAATGAAGACACAAAAGATATCAAAAAGTTTAAACCTCTTTTAGAAGCAGGTAACGATATTGTTATTGCTTCGAGAATGATGAGAGGAGCTCGTAATGAAGAGGATGATAAATTATTCAAGTGGAGCAAGTGGGTCAATCAGACCTTCACACTTATGATTAACATGTTTTGGAATCGGGGCAAATATATCACCGACACCATTAACGGCTTCAGAGCTGTCACAAGAAGATCTTGGTCAATAATCAGACCCGACGGTCCGGGTTATACAATCGAATATCAAAGTAGTATCCGCGCCTTTAAGAACGGCCTCAAGCTTGCAGAGTTCCCTACCTATGAAGGTGACAGGATAGGCCCTGGAGGCGCTCCTCGAATGAGCACCGGTATTGCCTTTATTAAATGCTTATGGAGAGAAATCCTTCTGTCTTTCAAAGAAATTTAATTCAGTTCTCGAAAAACAAACTTTTTATAAAAAAGGAAGCTCCATGCTGTGATTACCACAAGAGAAATGAACTGAGCGACAGTGTAGTGGATATCTACGACTTCGACCATCTTGTGCATAAAAAGCGCATTCATTGCTATATTGAATACTCCCAACGCTACATACTTTGAAAATTGGGCTACCATTTTTTTCTGTTTATCTCGGAATGTCCAGTATTTTTGAGCACTAAATCCCACCGCCATCGACAGAGCATAAGCAAGAGTGGAGGAAGCTACGACCGACAGATTCAGATAGAGATGAAATAAGAAAAGAAAAGCGTAAAGAGTCGTGGCCGATAACCCTCCAGACATAAGAAATTTAATTAAGAAATATATTTTATTGTCTTTCATATCTTTAATTCTATGCAGTAGTCCTTTCTGCAAAAAGTGTTAGAAAAACGAGGTTTTTTGTTTTTTCCATTGGGGAATAATATCAAGTCCGGCTGCCGCTAATA
>CAYIUF010000057.1:2720-4257 GCA_964366515.1 uncultured Gammaproteobacteria bacterium | reverse complement strand
AAAAATTAACTTGGAAAAAACCGAAGGGAAGACTAAGAAGAATTCCCTTCCTTGTCATACCAGGCTTAAGGTCGGCAGGCCTATATGAGGATGCTTTGCTGGCATTTGTGGTCAACGCTGTTTGGATACAGCTACGACTGTTTCCGTCTGCAGTGTGCCGACGGACCAATATGCCATTTGCTCAAGGAAAGTATGAGCGCTTGTCCTGAGCTTGCCGAAGGGCTTGCCCAAGATAGTTCTAGCACCACTTAAGTGGTGCCAAGGTTCTCGGCCACAGGCCGAGGTTCTTAACACCGCTTGCACAGATTCTACTCCATGAATACAATTTGGTCAACAAAAGAAGGCTGTGGTATACTTAAAAAATATGCACTTGCCCAGGCTCTACAAAGCATTTCTTTTGGCTTGTTCTTTAGTTCTTCTGTTCACCCTGAGCTCGTCGAATGGGTTCCTCAGTTCCTCTGTTGGTGTTCACGCCGCCCCCAAAA
The DNA here is from genome assembly GCA_964366515.1 of uncultured Gammaproteobacteria bacterium. GTDB lineage: Bacteria > Patescibacteriota > Microgenomatia > UBA8517 > UBA10165 > 2-12-FULL-44-25. Next base: position 3,772 of record CAYIUF010000057.1, on the reverse strand, counting down.
CAAAATCCCCCACAACCTCAGGAACGCTTGCAAAAAACAAACTATCTGTTACCGCAAACTTCTCAAACTTAACAAATGTAAAAACTGTAAAATACCGCCTTGTCTATGACGCATCAAATGGCAAACAAGGAGCCTCAGGCACAATCAAAGTAGCCTCAAAAAACAAAAATCTATCAAGAAAACTTCTTTTGGGAACTTGCTCAAAAAACGTCTGCACATACCACAAAAGCGTCAAAAACATTAAACTCTCAGTTGACTACACCTTAAAATCGGGCGGAATAATATCCTATACGAAGACAATCAAGTGATCCATGTTTCACAACCTCGAACAGTTATTAATTTCATATGCAGACAAACTACCTTTAGAAGTATTCTTATTCTTGGGGTCAATAGTAGAAGAGGTAGTAGCCCCAATTCCCTCGCCGTTTATCCCCGTTGCGGCCGGCTCTGTAAGTGCTCTGCAGGCAAAACCCTTAATTTTCCTATTTTGGCTTGCGGCCTTTGGGGCAGTTGGAAAACTGATTGGTGCCTGGGTTTTATATATTTTTGCAGATTATGCAGAAGATATAGTTCTGGGAAAGTTTGGAAAAATCTTGGGTGTTTCCCACAAAGAAATTGAATCCGTGGGAAAACACCTAACAGGAGGCCACCGAGACCTAATTGTGCTTACAGTACTCCGAGCTCTTCCAATAATGTCCTCAACCCTAGTTTCCGTTGTGTCGGGAGTCCTAAAGATCAACAAAAAAACATACACGATTGCAACTCTTGTCGGAACATACATTCGAGACCTCCTTTTTCTTTATTTTGGATTTGCCGGCCTCCAGACATTCGGCTCATTAGTAAACGGCCTTGAAGATACCGAGTCTAAAATTCAGGCAGTATCGGGAGGTGTAATACTTGTGCTTTTAGTCTGGCTATTTTTTAAAAGAAGAAAGAATAGCTGAAACCCTCGAAGACAGCTCAGCCAAAACATCCTCCACACTATCCTGATCAACGAGCCTTAAAACCGCAGCTTTGTACTGATCAGAAATTTGTGAATTTATACCTTTTGC
>CAYIUF010000057.1:0-2620 GCA_964366515.1 uncultured Gammaproteobacteria bacterium | reverse complement strand
CTTGCCTTCCCAAAATACATATTCACTTCTCCTTTTGAAAAAGCTTTCAAAGATTCAGGTAGAGTTGCATCCCAAACACCTTCTGACTCATCAGCAAAACGTATAAATGAAAAAAATGCAGTCGCCGCGAATCTGCCTTGAGGGTTTTCAAGATTTGCCCCCTCTTGGAATAACATTAAAGCCAAAATGTCCTGCCAGTGGGAAACGTTATCCGTTCTTCCAAGTGCAATTCCCGGCTGGATTATCCTCCCGTCATTCCCTTTTTTGGTAAAGAAATTGGCAAGTTCCCAAACTTCATTCCATGTATCCGGTGGAAGTTTATCTGCTACTTCAAAGTTCGCAGTATTGATATACAACCCCAACCCATCAAATTCCAAAGGTACTCCAACAAGTTTTCCATCAAGCAACATATCATTCCCAGAAATCGGGTAGAAGGTTGTGCTAAACGTACTTGCGTCATAAACCCCCGATGGAACTTGAGACAACTTCCCCTTAAGCATCAAAGGCCAGCTGTTGTGCATATCAAACAAATCCGGACCCTCGCCCTTATCAATCGCTGCAGCCAACCTATCTCTGTAATCCTGAGGTGACTGTGCAACATATTGAACACGAATGCCTGAATTTTTTTCATACTCAGTCAAAATTGGCGCAATATCCTCCTGGTTAAACTGCAGTCCCCACCAAACAATCTCAGTAACCTTTGCAGGAGCGGACTTATCCTTAAAAAGGAAGGTCGAGGCCACCCAAAAGCCGCCGCCAATCACTACCAAAGCCGCGAATACACCCGCAACAATCTTCCAGGGGATCTTTTGCAACATATTTGGTGTGCCTGGAGGCGGGGAAATCGGGGCATCGGGTGATCCGGGCATTGGGGTATCAGGTGAACTTATTGGGTTCCCAATGTTCTGGTTTCCTGATATCCCGGATTCCTGATTTCCTGTTGTCCCGATAACCTCTGGTGCAGTTTCCATCAGCCTCCATGGTATCATATGCAAATGTTTTTGAGAAAGACACTTTCTGGCGCTTTGTGGGCATTTTGTTTTCTTGTGCTTTTGTCTACAACCTACGAACTCATATTCTGGAACAAAATATATCCAGGTACAAAAGTTGCTGGAATCTCACTATCGGGGAAAAAGCTTGCTCAAGCTCAAAACATGTTAGAAGCATCAACCACCCCGCAAGTTACACTAGTTTCCCAAAGTCCAAAAATCGAGCTTACTCTCGATAAACTGGAAGCAAAATATGACGCAGAAAAATCTGCACAAAACGCATATGCAGTTGGAAGGCGCGGCGGCTTCAGAAGAAAGACTCTTGAAAAAATAGATGCACTAACTAAAAAAATCAATCTTCCTTTTGTCGTTTTAGTAAATCAGGTGTCTCTTCAAACTGCCCTCGACTCAACAGACAACCTAGTAACCGTTCCCCCAACCGAACCGACTGTTGTTGTGGGAAAAGGTGTAGTCTTCGTAAACAAGGGCCAAGACGGCATTGAAGTAGACAGGAACAAGCTCGAAAGCAGGATTTTGACTGCCATAGACTTCAACCAAAGCATGGTGGTAGAGATTCCCATAAAAACAACAAAGGCGGCACTTTCAGACCAACAAGCAGAGCTAATAAAACTGCGCGCGGAAAAGCTGATTGGAAAATCCCTAAAAGCAGAAATTGAGTATCAAACCTTCTCCTACGGAGCGCAAGAGCTCATCTCACTTCTCTCCCCCGAGGGAATAAAAGATGAAAAGATCAACTTGCTTATTGAAGACATCTCAAAAGCGGTAGACAGAAATCCGCAAGACGCAAGGCTGGTTTTTGAGAGCGGAAAAGTCCGCGAGTTCACCCCAGGAAAAGACGGCATTATAACAGACAAAAAAGAGCTGAAAACAAAAATTATAGCTGGGATCGAAAACCTAATAGTCTCAGACGAAAAAGTGCAAGAGGTTGGAATTCCGGCAACTGCGACAAAACCCCAAGTAGCAACGGGAGATGTGAACAACTTGGGGATCAAAGAGTTGGTTGGCAGGGGTACATCAAAATTTCATGGCTCAATTCCAGGAAGAATCCATAATGTTGCGCTTGCTGCGGCAAAAATGAATGGTCTCTTAATAAAACCAGGAGAAATCTTTTCTTTCAATAAAGCCCTGGGCGACGTTTCGGCATTCACAGGCTTCCAGCAAGCCTATGTCATAAAAGATGGGAAAACTGTCCTAGGCGACGGCGGAGGCGTTTGCCAGGTTTCAACAACATTATTCCGTGCGGCCCTAAACACCGGACTGCCAATCGTTGAAAGAAAACCCCACGCCTATAGAGTCCATTACTACGAAGAGGATATAAAGCCGGGAATAGACGCAACAGTTTATGATCCAACAGCTGACCTTAGAATCAAAAACGACACGCCAGCAAACATCCTAATCCAGGCAAGGACAGACACAAGGAATATGTCGTTGACAATAGAGCTTTACGGAACCTCAGATGGCCGTATTGCCCAAATATCAAACCACAGAATCTGGGACGTTGTCCCCGCTCCCCCAACTTCCTACCAAGAGGATCCAAGCCTTGCCCCAGGGGTCAAAAAACAAGTCGACTGGTCAGCTCCAGGAACTAAAGCCGCCTTTGACTATAAAGT
>CAYIUF010000056.1:1890-4547 GCA_964366515.1 uncultured Gammaproteobacteria bacterium | reverse complement strand
TTATTTTCTTAACTTGTGGACACTTTTGCATGTACTCCAAAACTTCGTCAGCCACGGTCTGTGCAAAATGTAGTGGGTATCTTTTGGATTTTTGCTGGACATGCTTTACTGTTTCTAGAATTTGAAGCTCGGATTGCTCGCCCATTCCCTCAAGTTCTCGAATCCTTCCCTTTTCGGCGGCTTTGATTAGCTTTTGGATTGCGCCTTGGGCTTTTGTTATGCCAAGCTCTTTTGATATTTTGTAGGCACGCTTTGGGCCAATTCCAGGAACTTCCATTATTTCAAACATTGCAGGCGGAAGGCCGTCGAACAATTCTTCCCAGTCTTTTACTCTACCAGTCTTGTAAAGTGAGTCTAAATGCTCTGCGATTGCCTTGCCTACACCAGGCACAGAATCGAGCTTGCCATCATCCCAAAGGTCTTTTATCTCAGAAGTTGAGTGTTCAACCGAGTCTGCTGCACGCTCGTAGGCTATTACCCTGAAGCGGTTTACAGGGTTTTTCGAGTACTTGATTTCCAAAGCTGCTGCAACTGCCCGCAAGAGCTTTGCGAGCTCGAGGTTGGACATAGCTTTGTGGGTTTCCACAGTAGGACAAAGGTAGCATAGGTAGTAAAAGTAGTACAAGTAGTAAAGGCGTTAGCCTTGCAAGGACGATCCTTGCGAGGCTGGAGGCATGAAAATGGAACTGCACAAAAAAAGCCTGGAGTGATTTTGAAATCTTCTCCAGGCTACGGATCATTGAGACTCTTGTGTTTGCATAGGCTCTTGGCGTCGAACATAGGCACCACCAGAAGGTGTGTTCGAGTCATCTATGGCGTGCTGGTTGCCGTCGCTATCAGTTTCCGACCAAGCAAGTCCCTGCGGAACGGCGTCCTCCTCAACATGTTTCCATCCCTCTGCCTCAATGTGTCGGAGGTATACCCAGTGCCAGTTGCTTTGTGCCTTTTCTCTTTTACGAGAGCGGCTAGCAATCTGGTCGTTAGTCGGGTGATAGCGCAAATGGAAAGCGTTGGTTATTGAGCCTTGGATCCCATCTTCCTCAAATGCGGAACCGCTCCAAGTAAGACGCATTCCGTTTATTAACGCAACGGGTACCTCGTCGATCGAATCTGGGATATAAACTAGGGTACCGCCTCGACCTGTGAGAGCATGGTGTCGCTCTAGAGTTTTCCTGAGTTCAGTAAATCTCAAATCACACTCGATGTACATGTGCAGGATTCCCATAAAAGTCCTCCAATTCAATGTGCTGAGGGAAGAGTACGCTCGGGGGAAGAAAAAGTCAAAGGGGACAAATTTAGGCATGAAAATACCCGGAGAGGTTTTTAAGTTTCTCCGGGGTGGAAATTACAGATAGACACCTCTTGCATGGAACGTGCTTCGGACTGCGTCAAGAATATCCTCGTCTGTGGGATTTTCCTCGCTTCGTCTACTTGCTCCTGCAAGAAAAACTCCTGCCTTTGATGCGATCAACAGAAGCACATCTGTGCTTGTTGATCGAGTCCAGGAGATCATGAGATCTGATGCAGTTGCCACAAGCCGATCCAGTCTGCCGGAAGGCGCCCATCTCCATTTTCCATTAGCTTTGAGCGGCAGAGTCTTCGTGTCGCTTTCCGTGGCTGACTCAAGAAACAATTTGCAGAAATTCAAGGCATCTTGGGAACTTATCAAGTTTCCTTCGCCCCAAACAAGGTAAGCTGGTTCGTCAGGTGAGCGCGAAATCACATAAAGTATGTAGCCGTAATGGTTAGTTACGTAGCTATCTCTAAGCTCGAGGAATACCCGGGCTAAGGCTTCATCACAATTCCCGTCTATATGGATTCTGGGGAAACTTTGCAACTTATTTCTCCTTGTTAGTGTGCTTTGGGAAGCATATTCTTGCTTGGAGAAAATGTCAAAGTATGTGTTATACTAGGCTTAGTTTGGGACCGTAGCTCAATTGGTTAGAGTGCTGCCCTGTCACGGCAGAGGTTGCGGGTTCGAGCCCCGTCGGTCCCGCACTAGTTCCCCAAATTTCCCTCTTGACACTTCATCTGACCTAGATATATTCTGTTTGCACTAGAATGCCGGATACAAAAGGGTTTTTAAAATATCTCAAGTTGAATGAGGAAACAATAACTTCTGTGTTGGGAGCAATTGTTGTAATAATCGTAAGCTTGTTTTTAGTCCAAACTGTTCGCGAGAGAATGGCCTCAAAGCCCCAGATAACAAACGAGGCCGCCCAAACTCAGACACCGCAAGCCGGAGAAGTTCCCCAGGGTTTGGGTGGAACGCACAAGGTTGTTGCCGGCGACACTCTTTGGGCAATTGCAGAAAAGCATTATGGATCAGGATATAACTGGACGGACTTGGCAAAAGAAAACAAGCTTTCATCTCCCGATGCTTTGATAGAAGGTCAAGAACTTACACTTCCCCAAGTTGCTGCAAAAGCACAAACTGGTACTCAAGAAGTTGCTGAAGCTGTGCCCACGCCAAGCGAAGTTCCAGCCACCTCTCAGCCTCAGGCGAAGGCTCCACAAGCCATTGGGGCTGATACTTATACAGTAGTACGGGGAGATCACCTTTGGGGAATTGCGGTTCGTGCCTATGGGGATGGCTACCAGTGGGTAAAAATCTGGCATGCGAACAAGGCCGTAATTGCCAATCATCCGAACCTAAT
>CAYIUF010000056.1:0-1790 GCA_964366515.1 uncultured Gammaproteobacteria bacterium | reverse complement strand
AATAATCCCGAAAGCGGGATTAGTATACCGGTAGTATGCCACCTTCCCAAGGTGGAGAAGCCAGTTCGATTCTGGTATCCCGCTCTGAGTACCCCCATATATTGCCCCGATTTGCACCGCTATGGTATACTAGAGGCCATGAATCTCTTTGCTCCCAAACCCATTTCCGGAGTTATTTACGATGCTTCTTGGGGTCTTTCTCATGGTGAAGTTTTAATTGTCACAAGTTCTGGGTTTACCTATACACTTCCCTACGAAAAATTTCTTGAAGTCAAAGATCAACTTTTAGCCTCAGATGTTGGTATTGGGTTTGCGAGGGGAGTTGGCGCAGGCTTGATTACTCTTGGCGTTTCAGGCGCAGTATTGACCGCCCGCCCAATAGTTTCAGCAGAACTTGGCTACAGGCTCCAAAGTACAGCCAAAACTATCTCACAGGCTACTGAAAACAAACAATATGAGGAAGCAATGCTTGCGCAGGCTGACGCCTTAAGACTCTCGCAAGAGGCTTTTAAGGCTCGTGAATTTACATCCAAGTTTGCCCAAGAGGTTGGGGTAACTAATACTGACTTTGCAATTTACATCCCCAAAATTGATGCCCGTGCCCCAATCCATGCCAACATTGACCCTGCAATAGAAGATACCTATTTGGCTGCCTTAAAGACAGGCGTGGCCCATGCCTATGGCTCATCTCTGCCTGGAAAACCTGGTGCAACTTACATCTTCGCCCATTCAACCAACGGTCCTTGGAATGTTACCAAGTACAATGCTGTCTTTTATCTATTGCGCGAGCTTAAAGTCGAGGACAAAGATGAGATATACGTCTTCTTCCAAGGCAAGGTACATAAATATAGAGTAACTGAAAAGCATGTTATTGAAGGCGATGACATCTCCTGGCTTGCTAATTCAGGCACTGGAGATGAGAGGCTAATCCTTCAAACTTGCTGGCCTCCAGGCACAGCTTGGAAGAGGCTGATTGTTGTTGCGACACCTGAAAAGATAGATACTGGTTTCGCATCCGTTGCCCCAGAAACTAACTCTGAAGTGTATGGCGGCGGTATTTGAAACAGCCGGACTTGACATACTATAAGTAACGTGGTATACTGCAACCCATAAGTAAGAACCTGCACCGCTTAGCATGTTTTTTAATTGTATATAAGATTCGGATTTAACTGTATTTTTTAAGGAGAATCTTGTAACCGCAGACGGTTATAACATTTGGTAAAGAACACATGAATAAACAACTAGCCATCTCAACAGCCCTCGCAACAGCAACACTATTATTTAGTGCTGCTCCTTCGTATGCTGCAGTAACTTGCGTTAACCAAGCAGGCGTTGTTATTTACGGTGGAACATACGGTGCAGGTACTCTATGTACTAGAACTGGTGAACTTCAAATAAACAAAGAGGTTTTTAACCCTAATTCTAAGGTAAATAAGTTTGTAGACAATATTACTCTTGAAAACCCTGATACTCGTTTCGCTTTTGCCCCAGGCGAGGAAGTAAAGTTTAGACTTAAAATTAAAAACACTGGCGACAATGTTTTGAACAAAGTTACAGTTGCCGATACTCTTCCAAGCTTTTTGGAGCAAGCTGATGGTCAATTTACATTCGATATAACAGACCTACAACCTGGTCAAACTGTAGAACGCGAACTTAAAGCAAGAGTTGTTGCAGTTAATAAACTTGCAAACGACAAAACTATGTTCTGCGATGTAAACCGTGCTGAAGCAGTATCTGGCTCAATGTCTGATCGCGACACATCAAACGTTTGTGCTGAAAAGAAAGCTCCT
>CAYIUF010000055.1:0-4549 GCA_964366515.1 uncultured Gammaproteobacteria bacterium | reverse complement strand
CAACTTGGGTAGGAAACAACGACAACACCCCGATGGCATATGTTGCTTCAGGTGTAACTGGTGCAACCCCAATCTGGCACAAAATCTTTCTATCTCTCTTAAATGACATCCCGAGCACAACATGGATCCCACCACAGGGCGTAGTTGGTGTGAATGCCTGCGGCAGGACGGAGTATTTCCTGCAAGGTTCACAAAGGAATTTTACATGTGTAGTGAAAGTAGATGACAGAAAGGAAAACGAAGACAAGATATTACAAGGTGCAGCTACTCAAGAATGATCTTTTGCTCAAAACTGGGCCAAGAAAAATTCTGACGAAACCAACTACCATCCGGCACCTGACCGTTCCCTCTAAACCAAAAATAAGCCCCTGCCAAAAAACAAACTATCAAAACTCCCCCAACAATCAATCGCTCCTGCAAGCCCCAAGGTTTCTCAATCTCTTTTTTCTTTCTTTCCCTCTTTGGTTTTTCTTCCCCATTTTTATCCATAAGATTTTTGGGGTCAACTTGATCTTTTTTTCTAAAAAAGGGAAGGGGTAACTGGAACATAAAGTTTAGTATAGAATAACAAGGATTGAGTGATGAGTCATTTTCTTAAGGACTTCAGTGTTACAACAAGCATTCTAATGGTCTCTTCGTTTATAGACAATATTGCGTCGATATCCTCATTAAACTTGGGGTAAATTTCTCTCGTCAACTCTAGCCAGTATTCCACCTCACGTGCAGACCCCAGCGCAATTTGTATAAATCTTGCATATTCCTTACCTTTATATCTGCCAAAACCCTCAGCAATATTCGCGCCCACAGAAAAACTACACCTAATAAGTTGATCTGTAATTATCCACACAACACGCTCGTTGGGAAGCAATCTAGTAAGTGATACTGCCAATAAACTCACACGTCTTGCCGTAACCCAAAACTTTAGGTCTTTATATGATTTAACTTCCTGACTCATCCTTCGTATCCTCTTCCCTCGTTGACTCATTCCAAAACTTCTGGGTTAACTAAATTCTCAGGCTTCCCACCACTCAATGCTGCCAGTACCGCAGATACAGCCTGCTCCCCCATCTTCTCTCTTACCTCAACTGTTGCCGACGCAATATGTGGAGTCAAAATCACATTCTCCATCTGCATCAATTCAGGGTTCATCTGTGGCTCATTCTCATGGACATCCAACGCAGCCCCAGCAATCTTCCCCGTGTGAAGTGCTTCAACCAAAGCATGCTCGTCAACAATCGCCCCACGCGCTGTGTTAATAAGATATGCTGTGGGTTTCATTAACTCCAATTTCTCTGCGTTTATGAGATGTCTTGTCTCATCATTGAGTGGCACATGAAGCGTGATGTAGTCAGATTCCTCAAGGAGCTGCTCCAACTCCATGTATTCTCCCAACTGTTCCTTCATTCCTTCGTTCCTTCGTTCCTTCGTTTTCGAGTTGTACACAACTCGCATATTAAACCCATGCGCTCGCCTTGCTACCATAGACCCAATTCTTCCAAGACCTACTATTCCTAAAGTTTTTCCATAAACATCACGTCCTAAAAACATATCCGGCTCCCAGCCATGGTACGCCCCTTTTCTTGCAAACTCATCTGCCTCAACAACGCGTCGGGACAAACTCAAAATAAGACTCCACGCAAACTCTGCAACTGCCTCATTTACCTCAACAGACGGTGTGTTGCAAACCATAATCCCTCGTTTTGTCGCAGCGGGAACATCAATATTGTCAAAGCCAACAGCATAGTTTGAAAGAATTTTGAGCTTTGGGAACTCGTCCATATATTCCCCAGTCCAACGGTCTGTAAGCAATGTCAAAATCGCCTCACAATCTTTTCCCATCTCCATTATTTCTTGAGGTGTCAACGGTCTGTTAAAAGTTGATTCAATAACTTCGTGTTTTTCCCTTAACTTATCCACCGCATTGCCTGGTATTTTTCTTGTTACTAGTATCTTTGCCATGTTTGTGTAGATTCTCAGCGAGACATAACATATCGGATCTTTTTTCTTAAAAAGTCCGTTATTAAATCATCCTCGGTTTGACCTGTTCCCCATATTTTTTAATCCATTCTTCCATTTGCATCGGAGTCAAAAGCCCCTCCCTGGCTCCAATATATGCAATAACTGAAGTCGCATTAATTGTCCCCCAAACCATAGCCTCCGGCAGTTCTTTTCCTTTTACCAATGCGGCAACAAAACCTGTTGAGTAAGCATCCCCTGCCCCAGTCCTTTCCATAATTGGCGCCTCAGCAGGAATTCCAACCTGCCAAACCTCACGCCCATCATAAGATGCATATGAACCCTCAGGCCCATCGGTTATCAAAACCAACTTTACCCCCGTTTGAGAAAACGCAGAAATGAGTCCTTTGATGTCCTCCTTATCCCCTCCGACAAGAGAATGTGCTTCTTCACGATTTACTGACAAAATATCAGTTTTTGCAAGCAATGGTTTTAAGTTCTCAAGCCCATCTCTTAATTGGTGTGACCCCGGATTAAAAGCAAGTTTTGTGCCTTTTTTTGTGGTATGTTCTATTACTTGATCGTGTAGTTTTGTGTGTTCAGCACCAACAGATGTAAGATAAATCCAATCCGATTCAAACTCTGGAAGATCATAAGAATGCTGCTCGTGGTATACAAAGATCGTCCTCTCTCCCGAATAATTTATAACCGTTGAAAAATTTGATTTCTTCCCTGACTCCAAAACTATAAAGTTTGAAGAAACTCCCTCTGTCTCAAAAACCTCTTTCGTATCTTTAGAATCTTGGTCGCTCCCTAAAACTGTATATATTGCAGTCTTCAAACCCAAACGGGTTGAACCAATTGCGTTGTTCGCAGCGTTCCCAACAGCGGCAATCCGAACACAAGTCGAAACGGGAATCTTTGACCCGTAAGCAAAACAAATCATGCACTCTTCTTCATGAAGTTTACAAACAGCCTCGGTATCTCGAGACTCAACTTGCATAAAAACATCAATCGTGGAATCTCCAATAGAGACAATATCAAACTTCTCCATGGGCAGTTTCCTTTCCATTTCCGCGTCCGTATACAATTTCCGCGAGACGTTCCGCGACTTTCAGCGGTTCTTTCGCCTGCCATACATTGCGCCCAATCGCCAAACCAACTGCACCACAATCTAAAACATCTTGCGCAGTCTCCAAAAGTTCTGCCTCATTTTCAGTCTTCGGCCCACCAACTACAAAAACTTTTGTCTTTCCTGCAACTTCAACAACGTTTTTGAAAGTCTTCTTATCCCCCGTATATTTAATCTTCACTGCATCTGCATTAAGTTCCAGCCCAAGGCGTGCAGCATACGCCAAAATCTCAGGATCAGTGTCAGATGCAATGTGCTTCCCCCTTGGGTACATCCAGCCAATCACAATTAAACCCGCCTCGTGCGCTTCCTTCTCGATTTCTGAAAACTCTTTTATCATCTCGTTCTCAAATTGGGATCCAACATAAATTGTGTACCCTACTCCAACTGCCCCAAGCGCTGAAGCCTCCTCAACTGTGCAATTCTGAACCGAGACAGGTTCCTCCCCCTTATGAAATGAAGTTTTCCCATTCAATTTAACAATCAAAGGAACTTTATACGAAGTTGAAGAGAAATTCTGATTTCTTTTATGTTTTGCCTTATCATAAGCAGAGCTTGTGACAAACTTCCGTTTATCATAGTAGTGCGCAGCAACTCCCTTTTGACAAACAACGCCCGTAAAGTGTCCTGAATCTGCTATCTCCATAATCCATGCAGGATCAGCAGACCTCTCGTCAAACTCAATAGGACCATGTTCAAACCCATGGTCGTATGCCAAAAGCATACCGCGACCATTTCTTAAGATTGGGTCCAATGAAGCTGTGTTACTCATCTATAATGGTATTCAATCCTCTAAACTTTCTAGCATTTCATCAACACTGTCAAAAGAAAGAATCTTGCCCTTCTTGTAGTCCTCATCTATTGTGTCTTTTTGTAAAAAGAACACCTTATCGCCTAAAAGAGATTTGTACTTTCCATTTTTGAAAGTAAATCGGAACTTCTTAGTATCGTGTTCTATCCACTTCTGCGCTTTCTTGGTTTTATAACTTTTCCTATCAACATAAGCATGGCCATAAAAAGTCGTTTCCTTACGACCCTTATCGTAGTATATTTCAGCCAGTCTTCGATTAACAATTGCAAAACACCACATAATTATGCCGCTTAATAAAAACTAAAATCGTAAGTTCTTCTTAAATTTGAGAAATCTTCCCTGTCAAATGTCAAAAGTTTACTAATTCCCTCTGCTTGCATTATAGCCAAAATACTGCAATCCACAAAGCTCATATTTTTCTTACCTATATCCTGAAATATCTTCCAGGCAGCATCAGATACTCTTTGGTCAATCTCAACTATTCCTATTTGCCCACTTAACATGTCAATTCCGGCATTAATGGCAATTTGTCTATTGGTTCTCTGCGATAGCACCGTAACGGTTTCTGAAAATATGAATCTAGAAATCACTATAGGAAGCTTCTTATCTCTAATTTCTCTGCTTCTTTGGATAGCAATTTCGTTCAACGT
>CAYIUF010000054.1:0-4603 GCA_964366515.1 uncultured Gammaproteobacteria bacterium | reverse complement strand
GCCTAGCCTCGCCGCAGTCCGAGCGTCTTCAGCCGAAGGCGAAGGCGGGCCTGGTGAAACAGAAGAGTTAAAAAGATATTTTCCATGGGACTTCGAGCTGACTTCTCCTGAAATCAAGTACCTCTGGATTGCAAGAATGATAATGCTCTCACTTTGGCATAAAGACTCAATCCCCTTCAAAAACATGTTCTTCCATGGGATGCTCCGCCCTCTAACAGGCGCTAAGTTCTCAAAATCCCTTGGAAACGCTGTTTACCCAGACGAGCTTATAAAAACATGGGGCGTGGATGCAACCCGTATGACTCTTTATACATATTCTGCCCCAGGCCGCGATGCAAGAACCTCAAAGCAACTCATGGACGAACGGGCCAAAAACTTCAGAAACTTTGGAAACAAAGTAACAAACATCGCTCGCTTCGTGGTTGACCTAAAACAAGACGCACAGACCGAAATTGATAAATCCAACGAAGACGACCAGTGGATCATTTCGGAACTAAACACAACAATAGAAGCCGTAACCAAAAACATTGAGAATTTCGAACTCCACCTGGCATCAGATATTATTTACGACTTTGTCTGGCATAAATTCGCTGACATTTATATTGAAAAATCCAAAGCCAGAAGGGCTGAGGCCCAACCCACATTAGAATACGTCTTGGACTCTGTTCTTAGACTATTACACCCCTTCATGCCATTTTTAACAGAAGAGTTGTGGCTTGAAAAACTGGGAAAAAAACAATCAATCATGACCGTAGAGTGGCCAAAAAACCTAAAAAGGGGGTAATTACTCTTCCGACTTCTCTTCTACCTTCTCTGCCTCAGGAGCTTCTCCACCTTCTGCTGGAGCTTCACCTTCTACCGGGGCTTCTACACCCTCTGCTGCTGGCACCTCTTCAATTACCTCTTCCTTAGCAGGCTCAGCGATTGATACAACAATTCTTTCTGGATCGTCTTCTTTTATCTCAACCTTAGACTTATCAACCGATAATTGCGAAACTGTTATGTGATCGTCAACCTTCTCAAGACCTGATATGTCAACTTCAATCTTCTCAGGAAGATCAGTAGGTAGTGCTTCAACCTGTACTTCGTGAACTTGCTGAACCAAAACGCCTTCCTCTGCACGAACCGCAGGAGACTCCCCTATTATTTCAACAGGAACTGTTGCTTCAACTTTTTCAGACAAATTAACTTCCAAAAAATCAACGTGAAGTGGTTTCCCATAGACTGGGTCCCAGTGTATTTCGTGGATCAAAACAGGATGAAGCCCCCCCTCAATTGCCAAGCTCACCAAACCGGTCTCCCCTGCCGTATCATATACCTTGCCAAATTCCAAAGCAGAAACCTGAACCGAGAAAGACTTTATGTGTTTTCCTGAAATATTGCCGGGCAAAATGCCGGCTCTTCGTAGGGGTTTTAATTTTCTTCCAAATACGTTCCTTTTCTCAGCACTCAAAGCATACTTTGACCCCGCTATGGTCTTTGGAGCACTCTTACCGCCAAGCGGCAAGCTTTGCTTATCTACCTTCTCTACCTGTTCTACCGCGCCAGCGGCAACGTTCTCACTTTGTGAGGTTGTTACTTTTTCTACCTTTTGTTTTATTGACTTTGCTGCCATTTTATATTAAATCTTAAATCACGCGTAAGCTCCGTATTGTACCCAATTATGCCGCTCGAAGTCAAAGATGCGTGTGGCAGTGCCTCCAATACATGACCATCCTTCCCCGAAATTGTAATCCAAACAGGGTCAGAGTCGGTCCCGACTTGCTTCTGCCAAATCATTGCATACTCTGACAAAATAGCCGGTTTTGGCGTCTCCCAAGACAAAACAATTTGGCGCCTCTGCCCCGCAGGAACCGTCACAAAACCCCCAAGTATTGTTTTGTTCTTCTCAAAACTAATCTGCGTCTGAATTTCTTGAGCTGTTGAGCCAGCTGTATCTACAATGACAGCACCAAATGCGCCAGCGCTACTAGGTAAATATGTTTTAAGGTATAAGCTATAGGCTCCCCCAGGCCAATCTTTCCCCCCAGTGTTATTAAGGTTTATCGTAAGTCTATGCAAAACCACCGCCTTCTCAAAAGACACATCTAAATTAAATGATCGCTCCAAAAAGTAATTCGCTTTATTTATGCCCAAATTCGCCTCCGTAAAATATAAGTAGTCCAAAGAGCAACCTGGCTGCCATTTACATGTTGCGTTATGTATCACTCCACCCCAGCCAGTTTCGGCAATTGAGTCAGGGTAGTCAGGAAGATAAATATTAAAATGCTTCTCATCTAATGCTTTTAAGCTTTTTTCAAGTATTTTTCCCAAGACCTGGGTTGAGCTTTTTGAAATAGTCTCAAAAACCGAACGTACAATTAAAACTTCTGCCTGGGACTTTCTGCTAGATTGGAAAGTTTGATAAAGGTTTTTTTCGTCAATTGCTCCAACCGATTGAACGTCCAATGGTCCTACCTCCGCAATCAAGTCTCTCAGGTATTTATGGTCCAAGCCTAATACCCCATCAACTTTTATCCCCAGCTCCTTATCTATAAACCACATTGCACGAGTTGCAGTGCTTGAAAAATCCCCACTCCATGCAACATCACGGAGGTACCAAGAATTCTCTTCCAAATGCTCCTTTATAGGCCCAGGCGGCGCGACAAACCCGGCAAGCAATGAATCAGCCATGTCTGTACTTTGGTAATCAAATGAAACAAGTCGCCCTTTATCAAAAGTTAAAAGTCCATAAACTCCAACATATCCCCCACCAGGTCTAAGCTCAGTCTCATCCATTACTAAGACAAGGTATGTTTTCTTCCCACTCTGACCCAAGAATCCAGGTACAATGTTCAAAATTTGCGAAACTGAGCGAAGTCTTGCTCTCAATTCGGAATTAGGGGTATCGGTTTGAGCATCTAAAAAGGCCAGATTTTGCTCCAGAGAAGTGATTTTTCCCGAGAGATTAGAAACAAGAGGCAAAACGTCATACCCAGCTTTACCAAAAACCTTATAGATAAGATCTGTTGCCCCAACTGCCACCTCTCCGCTCCCGCCAACAACCTGCGCCCTTCTTTCCAAAACATGCCCCTGCCTTGCAATGTCTATTGCCAAAACTCCAACAAATGGCAAGCCTGCCAACCTGTCAAGCCCCTTTTGTGCATGTTTAAACCAAAAACCAGAGGCTGTAGACCAAGTTGAAATCTCTGCAAATTCACGACGATCAAACTTGTCCGAAGCAACATTTAAATTAAATACACCCAAACCCAACTGAATAAATGGAAGAAGCAAAAAGTAAAAACAAAAGAGACAAATCACAATCCCCAAAACTCTCATATTGTTTACGCTTTGTGAAACCGGCGCTTTCCTTGACTTACTCACAGATGCTTTGCGTTCTTCAGCAACTCTTATGCTGTTGTGTTCTATCCTGTTGTGTTCTATCCTGTTGTGTTCTATCCTTTTGCGTTCCCCACCCCAGAATGATTCAGCACCAGGCATTGTTTTAACCACGGATTCGACAGCTTCTTCCGCTTCCTCAATCACTGGTTTGTGTGTTTCCAGCCAAGGCAATGTCGCTCCAAATCCTTCATATAAGTTTGTGTGGGAATCCCAAGAAACCAAATCTCTCCCCTCTCTTAAAGATCCAATAATTTCTCTATTTCGAGCACCTTCATCCTGGACAACTACTAGCCCAGGCTTAATGCTCGAAAGAACGTGTGCAACTTCGAAAGTTGTAACAGCATGTCCAGCAAGGGTTATTACGTGCCCAGAAGTCCCACCAGAAAAAAGGCATTTTTCAATCCCCCACATAATATCATCTACATAAACTGGATAAACCTGTTCGTGTTTGGAGACCTTCAGCTCGCCCCTGTGAATTCCCCCAGCCAACAGGCGCTCAAGTGGGTTTTTAGGGCTAAGTGACATATGAGGCCCATATACATCACCCAAACGGACAACCCTTCCGTTCAACCCAACCTCAGTATGTTCAAAAACAAGCTCTTCACACTTCTGTGTGTCCTTATTGGCAAACACAGTAGACAACAACATAAACCTGGGTTTATTCTTGCTTGCAAAGCTCAAGAGGTCAGAGAGCACGGCCCCTCCACTGTCAGCAAATGCAATTACATACGAAGCATCGGAGTGGTTCTCAAAATTATAACGTTGAACAACACGAAGTTTCTTCTGTTCTAAAACATCTACTAACTTATCGGAGAGAAAGCCATCGGCTCCAACGATAAGAACTAAGGGGGGGTGAGGGCGGGACATGTACCTTTGATCATATTCAAATTACCGCCGTTTTTCAAGGAAAAACCGCAGGTAATTTTTTGGACAACTCCCGTGCATGATGTGAAATTAGACAAATTTGACGTGTGACCACAGCGCGGAAATTTAAAAAAATCTGGAGTTTTAAAGTAGTCTGTCCAACGCTTTGTTCACCAAAAAATCGGCGTGGTGGTTTTTTTCTCTTCTTATGTGTTGGAATGTCACCGGTCCAGGAAAGTCTGAAACTAAACCATTAATCTGGTTTGCAATTTTCAAAAGGTTCTCGTTTTTAATTTTAAACTCACCGTTTAGTTGGTTAACCACCAAAAGTGAGTCTAGGTAAAAATCAATACACTCC
>CAYIUF010000053.1:0-4669 GCA_964366515.1 uncultured Gammaproteobacteria bacterium | reverse complement strand
GCCCAGCGGGTGGAAGAGTTCTATACTACTAAAGTAGTCCCCAGTGGCAAGACGGTGGCCAACTACGACAGCCTGGTCGCAGATATCCAAACTAAAAAGGCAGCTGTGCAGGCAGGCGTGACTCAGGCCCAGGGCAGCCTCGGCAGTTTTGACTGCACCGGCAACGATCCTAAAGGCCAATTGACCCAGTACAAAAGTAATATGCTGGCCGTCAAGTCCGCCCTGAAGGATTACCGCACAGCCATTAAAAATTTAATTGTCGCGGTTCGTTCCGCCATATGAAAAATCTGGTGCTCATAATCATTGCGGTTGGGGTAGTTATTGCTATAACTTCAGTTTTCCTCTCAACTCAAAAGAGAAGTCCTTCCCAACAAACAATCCAAAGCGTGCCAGCCATCCAGGGCGCGAGTAGTCTCAATGCTGCGGCTGCCGAGCTGGACAAAGACGACCTGAGCGGATTTGATAAAGAACTAAATCTGCTTAACACAGACGCTGCTAAATTCTAGAGAGGGTTATGTCAATAGACGAAAAAGAAAAGTGTCCCAAATGCGGTGCCCCACTTGGAGAAGTAGTAGAAACCAGGACCGGACGAAAATTGCAGCGCTGCAGTACGGCTGGACCATGGGATCCAAAGGTCAAACCGACCGGCTGCGATTATGTGAAATGGATTGCAGTTGAACCGCAAACCTTGGACGAAAAGTGCCCCAAGTGCGGCTCTCCCCTAGTACTCCAAGTCACCCGTTTTGGCAAAAAAATGAAAAAATGCAGTACCGGAGGCTGGGACAAAGAAACCAAGAAGCCTACCGGGTGCGATTACATAGAATGGATTGGTGGAAGCAGTGTTCCACTGGAAGAAAAATGTCCCAAATGCGGTGAATCTTTGGTACTGTTTACTACCAGTAGCGGTAAGAAAATGAAAAAGTGTTCCACTTCCGGTTGGGACAAAGAAAAACGCCAGGCCACCGGCTGTGATTATGTGCAATGGATAAATAACACTTATCAAGCTCCATCCGGCGGGGAAGAATTTTTACCCCCTGAAGACTGATTTGATCGTTAGGTATAATTGCTTCTTATACATGGTCAGGAAGGACACTGAACCAATTACAGAGGCTCACTTAATTATTAACGGTGCCTGCCAGTTTAGATGTTCATTCTGCTGGGGAGCACCGCACTGGATGGGAGGAGAATTAAGCAGCCTCGATTGGCTTCTAACGGGTATCTTGCTTCGCAAGATGGGGATAACCAACATAGTGTTGACTGGCGGTGAACCCTTAATCAGACCAGATATTGTTGATATCGCCACTCATCTTTTTATGTCAAATTATCGGGTTACCCTTTCTACAAACGCTATGCTCCTGAGACAGAGGGAGTCTATCTTGCAATACATTCACGAGATTGGTATACCCATCGATGGACCTACAGAAGAAGTAACCTCCAGGGTTCGCCCGGGTCCACGCGGAGCACTACACGCAGCTATAAATGCACTTGAGCTGGTGGGTAATCATTACCCCCTCATCGAAACTACGATTAGAACAGTCCTTGTTCCCCAAAACAGAGACTATTTGCCCGAAATTGCCGAAAACATAGTTAGTAGATACCCAGAATGTCGATGGAAAATTTACCAGCCTACAAGAATTGGCTATGCAGTCCCAAATTGGCAATCCTTAGAGGTTGGTAACAAAGATTTTGACGAGGCTACCTCTGCGCTGACAAGAGAGTTTCCTAACTTACATGTTATCACCCAACACGCTTCAGACCAGCAGGGCAACTACCTACTAATTGGACCCGATGGAGAGGTCTATGGGATAGACAGTGGGCTTAATAAAATATCAGCTGGAAACCTACTTTCCACTGGCTTAGAAAACATGGTATATGCAATGGCTGGATTAATACATCTCCCAGACACCAAGGACGAACTAATGCAAAGATAAAATATGTTTCAAGAAATCAAAACTGTTTTACGACATCACTTACCTAACAAAGGGGATAACGAGTACAATGGCAACAGCATCTACCTAACCGCAGACTGCGCTAAGTGCCGTTTCGCCAGAAGGATTGTCATTTCCAAGTTTGAGCCCGATGATGGCACAAATCATGTAAGACTGGCTTGCCTGTGGGGAGTAGCCTGGAAAGAGATTGAGATCCAAGATAGAAAAAAGGGGCCATCTAAATGTGCCAAGCTTAAAGCTCAACCCCCCCAAAACCCAGTACTTCAATATGTCCAACAACAAGAGGCGAATCCTCCACCACAGTTTGGACAAAAGGCTTAATCTAAGTAGTCCTGCAGTTTTTTGTACGGATCGTACTTTCTCAATATCCACTCCACCACCATTTTCTTCACCCGGAAATATTCTTCCTCCCCTATCTGCATATTAGCTACACAGTATTTCTTCGACCGCAAATGCGCACAGAACAAACACTCCACCAAATCCGTGCAATCGTGAACAAACATTGACCTGGACACCTTGTGCGACCAGGACACTTCGAAGCAATAAGAGCAATAAATCGACTCTTTTACTCTTACCCCGAAAGAACAGGCCGAATCGTCCCGGCTTCCCAGCATATACTGGCAATTAAATAATTTATACGACCAAACGATATTTTTCGAGTCAAAAATCGAGCTGCTCTTATATACTCCCTGGCTGTTATACACTCCATCAGACTCTTCCACATCTACCGAATTTATACTCTTGCTCACTGCTTCGTAATTAATTTCCGACCACGCCCCCAACACATCCTGCATCGTTTCCATCTGCCTACCCGTTCTCATCCAACCCTCCTTCTTAAATCTCTCGGCCACCTCCACCTGGCTAATTAGTTTATCTTTTCCTCCATCAGCAATCCATACCGTCTCCCTAGTCACGCTGCTTTTGCCCTCCTCTGGTAATGGGATCCCCTGTGCAAACTTCTTGGAAAGGGAAACTGGCACCCTTAATACCTGTTCCAGAATATACTCACCCACTTGCTTCATAATCCACTGTCCTCCCTTCAAAAGCTGGATAATATTTTCCATTCGCAAACAGCCTGGCCACGCATATCCTTGGATCCAACTTTACCAGCACTTGCCGCTTCAATTCCTCTTCCGCAATTCCCTTCTTCTTAGCCTCCTCCATCACCCATTCAGGAAAAACTAAGTTCGTGTTTCTCCCCAAAACCCGGGCATCCTCGTCAGACACCCTAAATACATAATAGTTGTATACGTTTGCCAAAACAGACGCCAACAGTCCCTCCGACACTTGACTTAAATACTGTTGTGACACATACACCGTCAACCCAAACTTCCTCGCCTCAGCTAGAATCGTCGCCAGACCCTCATTTTCAATCAAAGACACTTCGTCCACGATCAGTACTAGCTTCTTCCCTACCCCGCCCGTCATGGCTAACATAAAAACTTGTTGAATAACCAAACCCGCAATCATCCGGGTAGCCCGATCGCCCAAAACTGTCCTATTAAGCGATACATACACCAAGCCCCTCTCTTGTATCAGTTTTGGTAAACTTGCCGCTTCAGACCCAGAAAACGCCGCCGTCAAGCTTAGCTCGTCAATTACGGCCAGCGTCGGGGCCACTGCTATCTCATAATATTTTGTCTCTATTTCTGCAAACTCTGTCTCCCAAAAATGCTTCAGCTGTTCGTTTTTCCCCACGGCTCCCAGCACTTCGTTTCTAAACTCAATCTCTCCCAAAAATTTCCTCAATCCCGCCACAGACATTTTTCTAGCGGTCAACAGTGTAAAAACCGCAAACTTTAGCACCCTTTCCAGTTTGGCTCCATATTGGCTCCCTAACAGTGCCTTAAAAACTAGAGCCGTCATCTCCGTCGTCATATGCGGATCCAACCCACCCCCAAACAGCTCGCATCCTGCCCGCACAAAGTCTAAGACTGCCGCACCTCCTTCCTCTCCCAACCTCATGGCCGCGTGCGGATCAATCACCACCACTCCATATTCGTCTTTGTACTCCCTGCGCAACCGCCCCACCAATATCTCCAACAGCTTCGATTTGCCTACCCCGGTTTGCCCTACCATCAGCGTATGTTTGCCAAAATCAAAACCGTCTAATTTTAAATATTTCCGTCCCACTTCCAAAATTCTCCCTCCACCCTCTCCCCTACTTTTCAACAGCTCCTCCGCCTCACCTAACTCAATCTGTACTGGTAACGGCTTCTTCTCTATCTGTCCTCCTCTACCAAAGTCAATCTCTAAATCCAAAAGCGGGTTTCCCAAAGTGTAATAAACAGACACTTTATCCTCGCCCCGGCTGTCCCGCAAACACACCCTCACCTGGCAAATTACTAACCTCCACAATTTCCTAAAACCCAGTCTCACACTAGTAATAATCCTTCTTCTCGCCCACTCCTCCTGTTTTCTCGCCTCAATCCAATTTTTATTCATCGGCAATTTATATCTGGCATGCGTTTTGTCGCCTTCAACTTTTTCCTCCCCTGCCACTGGTCTAAACACAAACGGTCCTTGCGCCCCAACTTGGATTGCTTCCCCCGTGCGCATCCATACTTCCAAACTATTCCCGCTCCCAAACTCCACCTCTATCTCGAATGTCTCCACCCGGCTCGACAGCCAGCGCACCAGCTCGTACCAATCGCGGGCTTCCACCCGATCCCCCCTAATAAACACCTCAAAAGTGTGCATCGGGCCGAATTATATATCCC
>CAYIUF010000052.1:0-4755 GCA_964366515.1 uncultured Gammaproteobacteria bacterium | reverse complement strand
ACGATCTATGATTTTATATGTTCTGAAGAATAAACTAATTAGAAGAATCAGTACCAAGAGCCTGTGTTTGTTTAGCGTAGACCACAGATGTTTCATCGCGATGTAATTCCTTCCACTTTAGATTATTGCCTTGCTTTAACTCAATATCCAAAAAAGTTCCGGAACCGATTAATAACATGTCGGTTTTTTGATCTTCAAGCTTCTTCTCCCACGCTTGCGAGCCGTCACCGGGTTGGGCTTGAATTATTTCAAGGTATTCTGTGTAAGGGCTTTTGCCGCTTGGAGTTTCCCAGGCAGGCATTCGGCCGTCTGCGAAATATTTATACTGGGGCAGTTGCCATTCAAGAAAGCCTCCCCATTCGTATGCCGTGAACACATTGGTTCCCGTCAAGCGATTTACACGGATAAAATCGACAGATTTACACGGAAGTTTAACTAAGCCGTTGTTGCAGTATGAATCCCAGTTTGTAGACATTTCTATTGTTTGCGGAATTTGGATTATGGCAAGAATAAGGATGGCTGAAGCAATAATTAAATGGCTGAATAGTTTAATGGATATATGGCTCTCAAGTTTTGTTAATTTTTCTTTGAAGACTTCCAATACAGGAAGGATTGTGAATAGGGCAAATATTGGAGTATTCCTTTTAGCTTGGAGTAATAGTCCAAGTCCAAGTATAAGTACAAGACTTAGAAAAATTCGGTCCTCGATTTTTCGTTTCCACAGTAGTGCAACAAGGATCCCGACTATCACTGTCCCACTAACACTAAACACTAAGGTTGGTTTTACCCATTCTGCGATTAGATTTTGGAGAGGATAGTTGGCATGGAGAAGAGATTCTTGGTAAACGCGAAAGCCATAAGGGTTCATACCAACTGCACAGGCACAAACAATGAGCACAACTCCCGATGTGCAGATACGTCTCCACTCCCGCCGTCCGAGCGTGTTCAGTGGTTTAGGTACGACACATCGGGAAACGAAGTGTATGGCTAATACCAATAGACCTAAAATGAAGCCGCCATGGGTATTTGCCCAAACTGCAAAAATAAAAGGCAGAAGAAAAAGCCATTTTGAATTAGTTTCTGATTTTTTTAGAGTCCAAAGAACAATTAACGTTCCGAGAATTGTAAAGATTTGAGCTCGCCAGCCGAGGTAAAGGACATTCCATCCAAACAAAGAAAAAATTAAGAAGGCGAAAGTTAAAATTGAAGAAGGAACTTTGAATATTCCTCTCAAAAAGAAGAAAAGAGCACAGCCCAAGAGACCGTATGCGAATGCTAAACCTAAAAGTCCCAAGGAGTTGAAGATTATTGCTGTTGTTAGGTCAAAAAAGCCTGTTGAGTACGCCCATTTATAGTCTGGGAGGAAGTATGTAAATGTGTTTTCTTTTAAGATTTGTCTGTTCTCAAGAAAGTATTGTCCGTATCGTAAATGCCAACCTAAATCTGTGTCGACTGCGGGGAGGAAGAAAACTAGAAAAACTAAAAAGTATGGAAGAAGTAAAGTTAGGTGTTTTAATATTTTCACCTGGATGCGTGGGTACCGTCGGGGTGGATCTTTTCTAGGTTTTCCACTCTTTCGTCAGTTCTGTCGACCTTGCCGTTTAGAACTACATGCTCTTCACGAATGGTTTTAAGTTCGTTCATGACCTCATCCATTTTAGTAAAAAATTCCTGTTTAGTTGGAAGGTTAGAGACTTTTTCCTTTAATTCCTCAAACTCTTCCTTTATTACTAGGACTTGGGTAAGTTTTTGGAAGTCGTCTGCTGTTAACATATTTCATTCAAACACTATTTTGTAAGGATATCAAGAAGATTTTAGAAGACACTCCCTTGTCTGGAGCGGGATACGGGAGTCGAACCCGTTTTCTCTGCTTGGAAAGCAGAAGTTGAGCCGTTCAACTAATCCCGCGCTCTAACCAATTAGCGGATTTTTCAAGAGAAAAATCCGATATGTCTCGCTTCGCTCGGCATGAGCCATTCCCGCAAAGATAGCCCATTCTAACACAAAACAGAACCGTCACTCCACAATTACTCTTCTCCTCGCGCTATATGCAAGAGTTGCAATAAATTCCGTTAAAAGATATGCAATCAGTGCATATGCCAATAACGCAATAAGGCTTGCAAACTCAATTACAAAACCCCCGGTCAAAACCGGGTTTGGAAATATTCCAATAAAAGGGTTGACAAGAGGCTGGCTTGTTTCGTAAATTCAATTGACGAATGGTGCTGAGCCTGCGGCAAAAAGCTTTAGAATAAAGCGCAGACCAACCAGGAGCTCAATCAGCCCCAGAACAAAATTTACAAGAGATATCATCAGTAATGAACCCATATTCTCACCTCCTTGGTACCTCATTGTCCCGCTTGAAACGCCATAAGAAGTGTGAGAAGTGTATGAAGAAGGTAAGTTTACACTGAGCCTGCCGAAGTGTCGGGGATGGAGGATTCGAACCTCCGACCTCTCGCTCCCAAAGCGAGCGCTCTACCAGCTGAGCCAATCCCCGAATAGAAAGAAGTATATCACACCTTGAGCTCTTAAAGTCTCTTCAAGATTCCTCAGACTTGCACCTGTTTGGTATACTAATTATTACCTTGATTGGAAACGTTTACCAGTCTGCCCCTTCTCTCAGTGCTAGTACCCAGCGCATAGTTTTCGCGCTTCTCTTAACTTCCTCCTTTTACTTTCTTCTCTTGAATAACTTTTGGGGTTTGGGAGCCTTGATTCTACAAACTTTTTTTGCTTTTGCTTTTTTATCAGCCAAACAAAATATCAAAAATAAGAGCGAAATTTTGTTCTATAATCGCGGAGAGATTTTGTTCTATTTGATCTCTGCAATTGGTCTTTCAATATTTTTGGCTTTGAGAAATTTTGAGCCAGGACGATTTTTAACAATCCTTTCTATCTTAGGTCTGAATACGGTTGCCTCTGTTCGGGCAAGCAGTGAGGGACTTCTAACTGTAAAAACTACACTTATTGGTCCGATTGTTGTGACTTTTCGCTCTTTTGTGGGTCTTTCAAGTCAATTAGGGGGACTTTTTTTATTTTTGGGAAGCGCGTTAGGTAAAAAACAAGTATCAAGCAAGAAGTCCGGTGGGATACTCTTTGGGGCAATTTTGGCAATCATTCTGGTTGTTATTTTTCTTGTGCTTTTCTCTGGTGCTGATCCTATTTTCGGAAAGTATGTCTTTGAGTTTTTGTCTTCACTTCCGCCTTGGGGCATAAATCCAAGTACCCTTCGTGCTTGGCTACAAATTCTCTTTGTGTTTGGATTCTTTGGCGCCCTTTTGTCTTCCTTTAAGTTGAGTGAGAACGAATTTTCAACTTCAGTTGCAAGCAGTTTCAAATTTCCAGTTACAATTGCCGTTTGTGCAGTTTCTGTGGTTACCGCGCTCTTTTTAATTGTTCAAGCCCAGTATCTCTTTGCAGGTCAAGAGCTATTACAAGAACTTGGAATTTCCTATTCTGAATATACAAGGCGCGGTTTTGCCCAACTGGTTGTTGTAAGTGTAATAAGCCTGGTTTTGTTGTGGTTTTTGATTAGAAAGCCTCAAGGAGAAAAAGATAATCCAGTTATTAGGCTTTTGTCGTATACATTTTTGTTTGAGGTTCTACTGATTTTAGCATCCGCATTTCGTAGGGTTTACCTTTATCAGGCCGAGCATGGATTTACACAAGCAAGGCTTTTAGGGATAGTTTTTGCAATATGGCTAGGAGGAATATTGTTTATTTTCTTGGCAAATTTGATGGGTCGGCTAAAATCTCAAACAATGCCTTTTGCAGGTTTGGTAAATACAGTTTTTACGATTTTTATCTTGAATTTTATAAATATTGACCATTTGGTTGGGGCTGTGAAGCAGCCAAACTTGGGCTATAGAATTGACCATCCGTACATTGTTAGGGCACTTTCTGAAGATGCATGGATAGGGTGGAAGAAAACCTTGGAGTTTTATGAAGTAAAGTGCTTGCCTGATTCAGGGTTAGTTATGATTAATCTTAGTGCTAAATATTCAAAGCTTCAAAAACAGAGAGAAAAACAAAAAGGACTAAAGGCACTAGGAGCTTGGAATTTATCAAAACAAAAAGCTTTTGATTTTTTAGATAAAAATTTGGGGAGAATTAATAAAGTTAAGTCTTGCTACCAGATCGAGCCTCCATCACCAATACTTTGAAGTGTGCGTAGTAGCGCAATTCATTGCGGGCAAGAAAAAGCCCATTTTTGTAATGTCATCGCGAGCCGCAAGCGGTTCACACGATTGTGGCGTGGCGATCATATTTCACAGCACAACCGTTGTGTAAGCACAGAGATTGCTTCGTCTTGTTCGACTGCGCTCACCATTCCTCGCAATGACAAAAAAATGCATGAGAAAAAGCCCTTGGGGATGTGACGTGCAGATGTTGCAAGTCAGGGATTGTTCCCAAGAGCTTTAAGGCTGGCGAGAGGAGGTTTTAGTTTAGCGCGGACTTTCCGGCGATTGCGCCGAAGACGGCCTCTGTGATCGCTCGGTTGTAATGAGCCATGAGCTCGACTGGGACATCCAACAGGGCGTCATTGAAAAGCTCCTCGCGCCTTACCTTGTCGTCGACCACTTGATGTCGAGTGATGTACACGCGCTGGGTGCCAGGGGCGTCGAAGACGCTCACTCGGACCACTCCGCGGTAGGCTTCGCGAGCGATATCGGCTGTGGTTTCCAGGAGATCCCCTGTGCCTGCTGCTCCCACGCGGACGGAATGGTTTCCCGCTCGGGAGACCAGATCGAA
>CAYIUF010000051.1:0-4829 GCA_964366515.1 uncultured Gammaproteobacteria bacterium | reverse complement strand
CGAAATTCTAAATCCGAAATAACAAACAATATCTAAATGTTTGAAATTTAAAACATTCAAATTTTGAATTTGTTTCGAATTTGGTGCTTAGTGCTTCGAATTTCCCGACTCATACACATTGTGCAAAGCAATTTGGTCTCGGTGTATCCCGCTATGAGGCGGGATGGGTTTCCCCATTCGGAAACCGTCGGATAATTCGGATGTTGACTCCTACCCGACGAATATCGCTGTCAACTGCGTCCTTCTTCGGCCAATTCTGCCAAGGCATTCACTGTCTGCGTTCTTTGGACAAAAAACCCCGATTCAATATAAAATATTGAATCATATTGAGCAAAGCGGCAAAAAAACTTGCCTCTTTGCATAAACTTATCATTTTTAAAGTTCTCTTCGGCCGGAAAACGTATTAACCGGGCTTCAAAACGAAGAATTAGCGGACTCAAGCAGACTCGAACTGCTCACCTGTCGCAAGAGAGCGACCGCTCTACCCTTGAGCTTCAATCCATTTTTTAAATTTTTAATGAATTCACGACCCTTACCACTTTTGAAAAACTTCTCTCTTGCTCTGGCTTCCTTTAGAGTAGAAAACTCCTCTGAATAAACCAGCTCAAGCGGTCTCACGTACTTCAAAGAGTAAGTATGACCTGAGTTATGTTCTTTTAATCTGCGCTCAAGATTATTACTAGAACCGTAATAAAATCTCCCGTTCTTTATGCTTCGTAACACATATGCAAAGAACATGTGGACCGTGGGAGATTCGAACTCCCGACCCCTTCATTGCAAATGAAGTGCTCTACCAGCTGAGCTAACGGCCCGTAAACCGAGCCGACAGCCTGTCGCCTAAGGCGACCGCTCTACCAGATGAGCTACGGGCCCTAGCATCAAGCTGTCTAAAAAGAAAAAGAGCTGGAACTCCAGCTCTACTTAACGAAGAAAATGCTACCTTATTACTTTCGAGGGCACAAAATCCCCTGAAGGGTTTTTGAAAGTTGTAGTTTTTTGCTCATTAAGTGTCGGAGCTGATCTCCAATGTCTGTGCGTATTCTACCCTGAATGGCCAAAAGTGTCAACGCCCGAAAGCAAGAAGACTATTTACCAAAGCGGCTAGCAGCCAAAACAGTTAAACCAATAATTTTGTTATTTTTCTTTCTTCGAATTATGCCGTCCTTATCTTGAAACGAACTATCTGCTTTTTGGGGTTTACCAAAATTTACATACAACACATCTGCTTCTTGGTCGTAGTCAACAAACAACTTGTCTTTACCATAGCGAGCCAACTGAACCAAATCAGGAATTGCAAGTTGAGATGAATTGATTAATCTTTGTTCCATATAACCTTTCTTTGAAATAGCCAACGATTCGCGGTAGTAATATATGCAGTTAACACAAACCCGTCCTTTTCGGCTATATACTCTTTGTATGCTACCACAATCCAAATTTTCTTTCTAGGCTTTTTCTTAACTGCCAATAACTCCCCAGTATCTCCCCTTAAAATTATGTCAGGTTTTCCAATAACATCTAAAATCGCCAAGACGTCATCAGGTTCAATTTCCTTATGTGAAGTCGTTATATGAAGCCATCGCTCGTCCGTCAAACGTATTTGAACGCCATTTTTAGAAGTTGCAGTACCAAGAACCACAAACAAATACTAACACAACACTTTTAGTTCGGGTGGGCACGCCAGGGATCGAACCTGGGACCTTCAAATTATCAGTTTGACGCTCTACCACTGAGCCACGTGCCCGAAGGAATCAAGGCTGAGTATATCACAAAAATTACGCCTTAAATAGATTTTCAGCCTGTGAAGCTGTATACTTCCCCTGTATTCTGAACCTTGAAAGGAAAAGTCGTGCCCAAAGAAGAAAACCTAGAATCGCCAGTTGTGTTGTGGATTATGGAAGACTGCAACAACAGACCCTTCCAGTTCAACTCGAAAAATGATGCGCTTCGACTCATTGATCTGATCTATGCATACCAACTTGCTCATCGTGGCAACGGCTACGGAGCTTATTGGATTGAGGACGAAGCACAATGGGCTGATCCTCAACAGATCGAGCGGTCGGAACTTCGCACCCATTTACACACACCGATGCTGAATAGCATGGTCGACCGCATCAAGAGCGCATTCCAGAGTGACGGCCCCCCAACCCATATCTCATTCACAACATCATCCGAAGAAGAAGGAATCGCCTTCGACATTCAAGGTCTACCTCCACCCGACCAAATACCTGACCCACTAGAACTGCTTTCAAAAGCAACCGTAAAAGCGGCAACCGCTCCTTAAGTCCCAACCCTCCACTTTTGTGGCAACACAAACCTGGAGGGTTTTTTCGTGTATACTCTCCCCAACTCGGCAAGCGGCCGAAATTTGCTCTCTGACAAAAAAGGAGAAACTCTTGGTCAAAAAGTCTGGTCCCTATGCTGGTGTAACAGGATTCACGTCTCAGACCCAAGTCGAGGTCGCACTTGCAATCATCCCAAAAGAGCCAGCAAGAAAACTGATGGTCGGGGTTCTCATGAGCTCAAAGACACTCGCTGGAAAGCAAAACAAGTGGCCAAGTCGCTACCCCACGAGAGAAGCAATCTCAGATATCTTCGTGGATGACCCAAGAGCGCTAAACCTCGTTCACTACAGCACAGACCATCCAGAAACTTTGTTCTCGCAACTTGACAAAATCACCCAGCTTGCTGGCCCCAGTCTCGACGGCTTCCAGCTGAACATCCCGTGGCCTCCAATCTCACAGCTTGAGGACTGGTGGGAAACGCACCGCGATCAGTTTCTACTCCTCCAAATCGGAAATGGGGCCGTGGCTCAAGCCAAGTCGATGGAACACTTTGCGGAACTTCTTGGACATTACGTTCCTATGGTCGACGCAATTCTCATCGATTCAAGCGGCGGAAGAGGCGAACCTCTCGACCCCGTCAAGGCAGCCGAATACCTAAAAGTCTCTAGCGAATACACAACTTTGGGTCTCGGAGTTGCAGGAGGTCTAGGGCCCCTCACCCTTCATCTACTTGATCCGCTCATCAAAGAGTATCCTGAGTTGAGCATCGACGCAGAAGGGCAACTACGAACACTCGAGGACAGGCTTTCGCTTAGTGCGATGCGAGACTACCTCGACGATGCATTCCCAATCCTCGCAGGTGAAAAACGGCCCGGTTTGATAATGCGCAGGTACGACCACCCTTACGGCCTGGACGGACATCTGCTACGCCATGGTTCTGGCGCAAATATGCTCCGAACCCCGCGACTTGCCCAGCCTAAGGCATTAGAAGTTGGGGACATTCTCGCAACCGGAGAAAGAGTGCTATCCCCTCCTCGTGAAGGAGGCAATGGAAGAGTCTTGATACACCTATCAGGAAAATTCCAGGGAGATTGGATAGACGTTGCCGCACGCATCCCAATAGCACTTCTGATAAAAGAAGATAACGCTCCGGAAGGCTACGAAAAACTTTCAACCTCCTAAACCCCTCCACCCCTCCAATTTGTAGTTAACAAACTGCAAAGCGGAGGGTTTTCTGTGCCCCGCGAAGCCTACGGTGAAGTGGGGTCTTGACTTTGATATACTTCCCGAAAGAAGTTCGCACTCTGAAAGGAAAAGCAGATGGCAAAGTGGCCAAAGTTTTGGGAACTACCGGTGGTTTACAACGGAAAAGAAATTGCGCTTCTCTTCAAAACCTTGGGTAACGCTCGCACGTTTTGGATGTTCTGCAAAATCTACGAGGAGCAAGCTGAAAGGTGTTCCAACGAATACACCCCAGTGCCACTTGATCTTGATGATGTGCCCGTCACCGCAAAAAACACACGTCCAAAAACAATCAGGTGTTTCCTAATAGACCAAAGAGCCATTGAGAACATGGTTCGAGGAATTCTCTGGGCCAGATTGAGGCATGCCCACAGGTGGGTAACAGAAGCAGAGCATGAGGCGTACAAAAAGGTCTCAGTCGAATACGGCCACAACAAGGGCTGTGTCGTCTTTCGTCTGTATGGCCTTCCGCCAAAGCATGTCGGCCAGTATTGGCAAAAAGCCTCACTCTCTCAAAGGTGGCAAGCCCTTGAGTTGAAAGCTGAACAGTTGGGGAAGCTAAACCCAGCAAGAGTGCAAAAACTTCTCAACACCGGCTATCCATCATTGCCCAAAAGAGTGAAGGGTGTGCTGGTAAAAGACGTTAGGGTCGCCGGATTCGAAACCATACTCCCACTCCTCGGCTAGCCCATACCCTCCAATTTGTGCAAAAAACACAAAAAGGAGGGTTTTCTTTTGGAACAAAACATATAAAAGTAGTATAATTAGGATAAGGTTAGAAATACTGACCAAGCACATTGACTGTGAGCTCTAAAAAGCTCAAAACAAAAGGAGTTATTTTGTGGAAACGCATTGGTCCTCATACGGAATCCCCGTATCACTTGGGTTTTTCGGCGCAGCAGGAGTTGCTTTCCTGGCGGCCTGGCTTCTCGAGAACAGAATCAAACTGGTTCTGAAACTTGGGAAAATGCTGCTAATTGCAGGAGTGGGCGTAGGTCTTCTTGTCCCACAAGTTGGTGTGGGTGCAATCATCCCACGAGACAACCTTCTCCTGTCTCTTTGGTTCTTCTTGATGACAGGGCTTGACTCAACTGCCACACTTATGCTCGCCAGGTTTCTTTTCTCGAAAAATCACGACAAGTTCCGCCCCGACTGGCTCGATGCCATCAAGGGAGCTTGGGTCCCATTGATCTGGTCAGCATTCCACTACAGACTCGACACCCTTGAGTCTCACATTGAGGCAGTGCCAATCCTCGGATTCCTCGTTGCGACTCTCTGGTTCTTGAGCATCAAGTACATCCTCGC
>CAYIUF010000050.1:0-4844 GCA_964366515.1 uncultured Gammaproteobacteria bacterium | reverse complement strand
AGATTAATTCTAAAGTATTTTGGGAAATTGCACAATACAAAACCCCTCTCCGGCTCAAGCCAGAGAGGGGTTTTGTAAAGAATAATCTTTCCCTGCTTTGTGATTCTAATTCGTAGCAGAAATCACAGAAGCTAGTGGAGGAGGAACTTGACCCGGATTTTTACTCCAAGGAATCAAGTCCGTTGGAATCGGCAGAATAACGTCTGAGCAGATTGTATTTTTAGCTTCAACCAGAGTTGTCTTGTAGAAAATGCCTGTTGGAAGCGTTAAACCCCAAGGGGTTAAGACTTTATCTTTCTTTGCCACCTGGAAAGATTTAACAGCAGCTTCAGTTAAAGGACCGAATAATCCATCAACCACTAATCCAGAATTCATGTAACCATTCAATAGATCACGCTGAAGGATTACCACTTGAGAAGAATTATTCCTGTATCCCTTGCGCATGTATGTGTTCACGTCCCAAGTGCAGAGTTCGGTTGTTGTAGCGCCCAATACTTGACCTCGAGGACGAGATCCGCTGGATCCGCCTCCGCCTCCACCACCGCCATTCGAAGAAGGATCTGGGGATTCGCTATCATCTTCTGGGCTATCACATCCTGGATCAGCTGGATAATCTGTTTGGCCATCTTCATCATTATCAGAATCATCGGAACACTCTGGATTTCTTTCATTAGCTTCAAAAGATACAGTGATAGTGTGATCTGTAACAACATTTGTAAATGTATAAGTTCCTACTGGACTTATTGAGGATCCATCTACAACTACATCTAATATATGGAAACCGCTGTTTGGAATCATCGTAAATGCCTGATCACTACCGTCAGACACACTTACTCCTCCTGAAGGAGAGATAGCGCCGTTTGATCCAGCCGAAGCTGTTATAGTATGTAGAAGTGTTGCTATCGTAAAGGATTGAGGTACATCTGGAGCAGCATTATAGTTGTCGTTACCACTCTGATGAGCCGTTACAGTACAGTCACCAACGGCCGTAATATGGATTGTATTACCAGAAATTGTACATGTTCCCGTAGCATCAAACGTTACCGAAAGTCCAGAACTTGCAGTTGCGTTAACATCAAAATCAGGGTCTCCCATAACTTTATCGCTAAGCGGATCGAAAGTAATTATCTGGTCTGCTTTGGTAATTGTTAAATCGTCGCTAACATAACTAATATCATAATTACTGTTATCCAGAGTTCCTTGTAGGATTGCATAAGCACCAACATCTTCACCCAGTGCGCGAGTCAAAGCGCCTGATAGAGTATCGCTTCCTACTAATGCACCGCTCGTGATTTGGTAGGTTAGAACCGGATCAACCGTTCCGAATACTTTTGTTTGCGCGTCAGCTGTTACAGTGATTGAAGCTGGAGTAATATCTAATGTGTTGCCAGTAAATGATAAGTTGTAATTTGAACTTAGTGATAAATCACCTTGGCTAATCCCGTAAATACCAACATCTTCACCGAGAGATCGAGATAGCGAGCCTGAGAAGTTGTCGCCTTCTTCCAGAGCTGGGCTAAAGTTATAGGTAAGTTCTGGATCCGGATTACCATAAACTTTTGACTTATGGTCTGCGGTTACATTTATGGTGTTAGTAGAAATAGTGAAGATACCACTTTCGTAGCTCAAATTATAATTAGAACCCAGACTCAAACTTCCTTTATTGATTGTATATGTACCAACATCTTCACCTGAGTCCCTGTCAAGATCGCCTGAGAAGCTGTCTGCTCCAACCAATGATCCAAAAGTGATTGTGTATGTTAATGCAGGATCAGAAGCACCAAAGTTTTTTCCTTTTGCGTCAGCGGTCACAGTTATATCTCGTGCGGACAATGTGATGTCTACGCTTCCACTATCATTATTATAATTTCCTGTTTCATCGGTGAAAGTCCAGTTTGCAGTGCCACCAGGAACATCGGTAAATGAAGAACCTAGATCAAGGCCAGCGAGAGTTTCACCCAATACGCCTGTGCATGAGCCAGTTGCTCCGTGTGAGTTTGCATCATATGTACCACTGAAGCCAGTTATATCGCAAGTTGGGTCAGCTTTAGCGATGTTGAAATCCGTAGAGTCGCTACTACCATTATAGTTTGTGTTTCCACTATATGTGTAGCTAGCTGTAGCCGTGCCTGCATCAGTATTGTTTGAGTAAACAGGAGTTAGGGGCAAAGACAATCCACCGGCACCAGTGACAGAAGCTGTACATGGAGTTTGAGGTGCACCAGTATAAATAACGTCTGCGCAAGTGACTGTAGTTGTGGTGTCAGCTTTATTAATTACAAAGTTTCCAGCAGAAGCGTCGCTTAGACTATTGTAGAGAGTCGTATCAGTTGGTGCAAAGTCCGCGGTAACTGCGTATGTTCCAGCGTTTGTTGGTGGGATAGATGAGACACCATATTTTACATCACTGACAGTTCCAGCAACTGAACCGACAACGACAACCGTTGCGCTTTTTGAAGTGCCATCATATGTTTGTGGAGAGTTAGTTATGCTTAGAGTTGGGTTTATTTTAAATGTGTTTGTAATTGTACATGTAACATTTCCATCAAGTGGCACTAATACATCTGTACAATTGTCGTATGCTGTACTATATCCGGCTACGGCGGGTTCTGTGATAGAATAAGTTCCTGTGTTGACAACGATATGATTTTCTCCATGGGTTGCATCAACTTGCGTGAAAGGAGTAGTAGGACCTCCATTTACAGAAAATGAAAATGAGCCAGCTTCTGTGGTACCGCCCACAACAACTTTTTTAACAATAAGATTGCCTTGTGGGGGAATTACCACAATTTGGGTGTCAGTCGAATCACCAGAACCCTCTGCCCCTGTACAATTTTGATGACAGACGTTTACGATTATTTTAAAGCTTTCAGTGACTGTATTATTATAAGTATGTTGGACAGGACCCCAACTCCAAGAAAAATTACCATTACTGAATGCGCCAATAGGAACTGATAGGTCTGTATTAGTTGAACCATCACCCCAATTTATCACCACATGCTGTGCGCTCTCTTGGCCGACGTAGTTAGTAGCGCTGGCGGTTCCACTGATTGATAGTGGATTAACAGCCACTACGGGAGTATTAATATGTACGGTGTAATTAGGGCTTTGGCTTTCAGCTAAAACATTTACCGCTCCAGCTACAGTAAATAATACTGCGGTTACAATCAATGGAGACAAAAACTTAAATGTTTTTTTCATATTTATTTTTTAATTAACCTTATAAAATAGGACTTTTAATAAAAATTTGTAGAACGAGTACAACACTTAATCGTGCTCCAGCCTACCACCCCTTGACTTTCTTGTCAAGTGTGTTGGTGGATATCATGTGGATACCGAATTTGCACAAATTGTGTTACAATATAAGGGGAAGTTCCTCATTATTAGTAAAATATATGAATCCCGTTAGAAGTTCGAATAGCGGGAAAAAAATTATAAATTAATCTGAGTTTTATTTAGGTTACATAAAAAATTATGTAATGTAAGTAAAACTTCTAAACGGGATGAAAAAATTAACATTACTGTTAGCAATCTTTTTGGTTTTCGCAAGTGTGGGGACAGTCTCTGCAGAGGCTGCCACAGACGCAACTGTTCAAGCGCAGGTGGATTCGATTAATAGTCTTACAGAACAGATTAATACCTTACAAGCAGAGCGAAAGAGCAAACTCTCTGCGCTTATAATTCAGCTTCGTCAGGGCACAAGGAACGACGCGGTAACGGCTTTGCAGACGCTTCTAGCTCTTGACCCCTCGATTTATCCTCAAGGTTTAGTTACCGGATATTTCGGCAAGCTTACTTCGGCAGCAGTCAAGAAGTTTCAAGCAAGAAACGGACTTGAACAAGTCGGATATGTCGGTCCGAGAACGGTTGAAAAGTTAAAAAAGCTGGCTGATGAAAATGAGCTTACTGTCGATGAGGATGCAAGCGCTCCCGCCACGGGCTCAACTTCTGGCGCTAGAGGTTTAGCCAAGAGATTATGCGCTATTATCCCCCCAGGGCATTTTATAGCTCCTGGGTTGTTAAAGAAAACTGGCGGAGTAAGGCCAACAGTTCCCACTTGCCAGACTCTTCCTAAAGGCATAAAAGACAAGATAGATGGCATCAAGCCGCTTCCGGATTCAAGCGACAAAACTGCTCCAGTTATTTCAGATGTCGCTACCAGCGAACTCTCTGCCGCTTCGGTGAAAGTTACCTGGAAAACAAATGAAAATTCGAAAAGCAAAGTCTGGTATGGCACAGCTAACCCTCTGGTGACTGATACTGCTTTGTCAGTTTTAGACAACACTCTGGTTACTGACCACTCTTTGACAGTGGGCTCGCTTACCCCCAGCACAGTTTATTACTTCATCGTTGGTGGGGCGGATCTAGCCGGTAATGAAAGTAAAAGCGCGCAAGGGACATTTACCACTCTGGCTCCTGACACCACAGACCCAGTGATTTCAGCTCTCACCACTTCCGAACTCACGAGCACGGGCGTGAAAATTACTTGGACTACAGATGAAGGCGCGAAGGACAAAGTTTGGTATGGCACAGCGGACCCTGTTGTCACTAGCGGCATTCCGACGGCAGAAGACACGACTTTGCGCACAGCGCACACCTTTACAGTTACTGGCTTAACCGCCGGCACAGTCTATTATTATATAGTTTCCTCAACTGACAGCTCTGGCAATGACGCGATGTCCTCACAGGGAACATTCACGACGCTGCCGTAAAGGGGTTTTTAAAATTAAATAGCATAAACATAAAACCTGCTCCCATAGCCAGGTTTTATGTTTTGCCTTCTAGTTGCGGCCTTTCTTCTGCCACTTCAATTTAAGTCCTGATTCTAGAAAAATATTCGCTTC
>CAYIUF010000049.1:0-4996 GCA_964366515.1 uncultured Gammaproteobacteria bacterium | reverse complement strand
TGTTGGAGCATTTGTCCCTGGCTTCTGTGGATAAATGACGGTCATGAAGTGGAAGTCAGACGCGTTGTCTTTGTTGGAGACCCAGACGGAGTTTTTACGAAAATCAGTAGTTGAATCTGCTGGAAGAGCGCTATTCGTAATAGGGTTAATGAAATAATTTGCACCATTTCTATATAGCGGTGTGATCTGATTATCCACTGATTGAGCTATGTGAGATACCCATACCTTGACCGGCTTGGGATTTGTGGGTGGTTTATAATATGATCCGTATTTCCATAAAGCATTAGTAGTTACTACTGATTTTTCTTTAGTATATGAGAAAGTAGCTTTTGTTTGATCGGGAACATCTAGAGTATTATCAAGAATATAATATAACCAAGTGAATTTAGCTGGGGTGTTTGCTTCAATATCGTCAAATACAATGAAATATTTATTACGAACCATAAGGAGATGACGATTCTTTTTATTAAAAGTCACTTTTGTCGTTCCATAAGGGAATGTTCTGTGCAATTCTTTTCCATCACCAGCCACATAAGTATATGGTAATTGTGGATTATCAAATGTCTTGAATGCGAAAATTCTCGCTTTTATAGGAACACTGGTATCTTGACCAGTAGATTGAGCGATTCCATTGACTAAAATAGAATTATTGAGGTATGCATTATTACCGTAACTAATCGTCTCACCGTCTTCAGTAATAGTTTGTCCATATGCCCAAAGTTCAAAAGTATTATCAATCTCACCGGAATGAGCCGTATTATGATTTGATCCCTGTGGGCGACTAGCGAAAATAAATCCGATGCCTTCCTTAAAACAACGAGGATCATAAGATTGATAGGAACAACCCATGGCCCAGCCACTCTGGAGAAAGGCTTCGGCCAATTTACGAACGGGAACTCCTGGCTTTGTAAGGGGTTCTTTATTTCTATAAGAAAATAACAAAGCCAAGTTTTCGTATGGTAACATCCCAGTTCTGTTGAGTCCGGAGGACTTGGCAACATGAGAATCATCCAAAGAGACCGTATTGATTGTTCTTTGTGCCAAATAATGTTCGTAAGCAAGTCCATTGCCAGTCATCACTGCAAGTGGATAGCCAAACCACATCCAAAAAGGCGTATTTAGAGTTCCATGACTACCCCATGGAAACATTTCTGTTTCAGTTCCTACGGGTTTTATTCTACTCATCCAGTCAATAAAGTTACCATGCAAGAATGGATTGAGTGTAAAATTTGATTCTGGAAAAACAGTATTGACCAACATTATATTTTTCAATGTTCTATTTACATAACCAGGCAAATATTCTGCGCCATCCACATCTTCTGTGGCATTATAAACTGGACGACCAATTATTTGATTGATTGCCAAGTCCAAAAATCTTCTTGAAGAATCGTTTTCTGTGTATGTTACCAGAGTCGCCATAAGAGTATTTTGGAATGACGCGGTTTGATGGCTTTCCGCGAATTTCTGAATACATCCTGGACCAACTCGAAATGCGTTTGGGTAAATGCCTGCGACTGGATCACCAAAACCATCCAGGGCGACATCGCAATCCGAGTCATTACTAAAAACACTATGATACATATTGTATTTTGCCGCTAATTCGATGGCGTTTAGAACTATTGCGCGCTGGTCATCATCCATTTTTTCATACAGCCAATCATAAGCCAATGCAATATTAAAAATAACAGATCCACGCCCTGTTTGTGAATGATCTTCAAATATCGCTCCCGTAGATACAGCAGATTCCACATTTATTAAAAACAGATCAATAGTGGATGGCAAAGTAGCAGTTGGAGTTGGATGAAGATATTTGTCATCATGTGTCATTTGCCACATAAAAGCTGTAGCGGCAATAAGTTCTATATCTCCCCTTTTTTTAGGGCTTGTACCTTTTGCTCCTGTAGATGTCATATCTGCAATATTCCATCTGCTTGTAACTCCAACACCTCCGTATATACCATCTTGAACATGCTTAGCTATGCCATCATAACCATCCTTAGCATAGTTACCGAATTGATTTTGAGTTATATAATCCCTAAAGGCTTCTCGATTAGAGGAATTAAATAACAACCGTGGATGAATAGGATTGGCTTTAGTTCCACCTTTGGAAGCGAGATATGTTTCGTCTGTTAACATTCCCCTATCCCATATTGTTGCGCCACTCTTAATAGTGAATGAACGAGTTGGGCTCCATGCTACTTGATTTTGGAAAATAGATATAGTAGTCGGACTTGTGGTGCTTACTTCTTCTATAGGCATGTCGTTATTGGTCCCGTTATACATGGCGTAATCTATGACATATCCGATACGCCAATATAAAGTGGCTCCGGGAGTAAAATGATCTAATGTGTTATACATATTGGAACGAGTAAGAACATTCACTGCAAGATTTGTATGAGCATTGAGATCCGCTTCACTATAGGCGGCTTGGAAAAGAAACAAATAAGGTTTGTTATCGTTAACCTTAGGATTCGGTTGATACAACCAACTAAACACAGGTGGATTAGTGGTCACGATCTCACCATCTCCCGGAAGAAAATTTGGCATCAAATTATATAGCGCCGAAGTCGGTAACTCTTTAATCGCTTCACTTCCGATAACCACTGCCCCAGCAGGTGGATTTAGATATTGTATCTGGGCTTTCAGAGTTTCCAGTATTTTAGATGACTGAGTGATGAATGTTTGATCGGATGATTGTCCTAGATTAGAAGAAGTGTCTTTTGATTTAACTCTGTAGTGATAAGTAGTGTCGGGAGACAGATTATTGATAGTTTGAGAATGTGATTTGGTTAGAGTCGCATTTAAAGTAGTGGAGGAACCATAAGAAGTGTTCTTGCCATATTCTATTTGAGTGTCTGACAATTCATCAGTTTTCCAAGTTATGGTAGCTTCACTCGTTTCAACATTGTCTGAGTTTATATTAGAAATAACGGGAAGAGTGGTGTCAGTGGCAGGTGGGGTTGTAGGAGGTGTTACAGGTGGAGTTATTGGTGGAGTTACAGGAGGTGTAACGGGTGGAGTTACAGGAGGAGTGACCGACGGAGTTACTGTTCCTCCACCTAGAGCATACAAACTTGATATTTCTTCTGTGGATAGAGCGCGGTTGTAGAGGCGGACGTCTTTTATATTTCCAGTAAAATACGCGCTGTTACAAGTCGCTCCTAGACTTCCTATACATACAGGTTCTGGACGAACTCTTATATTTCCTGATAAAGATCCTGGAGTAGAATCTGCTGAAATACCATTTACATAGATGTAATTATTAGCACCATTGTATACTCCGACTATGTGATACCAGGTGGTGGTATCACGATAAGCGCTTGATGTTACTGTATTAAAATCACAACTTGAGCTATTGCATACATTGAAACTTAATCTTTCATTAGAACTTCTATAAAGATACCATGAGGCAGTTTGACCAGTCGTCTTCCCTACCAAATTCTCTATCGAAGTCAAATCACTCTTGCCAAACTTCACCCACAGACTGACAGTCAAAGCTCCCACATTATCTGAACCGCTGAGGCTTCCCAGATTAACCGCACTGTTTGTTCCATTAAAATCCATGACCTCAGCGCGCTGAAGAATTAAACCATCATCTAATGTTGACGACACCTGAGCTAGTTGACTAGTGCTGGAAATTTTAGAAGATATTCCTTTTATATTCTCATTGATTGATTTTGTAGAACCAGAGATTATTAAAACTAATACTATGGCTAATACAGAGAAAACAGCTAGAATAGTGTTTTTGTTTTGCATAGAGATATTATATTGGATTCTATACCTTGAAGCAACTCAATATCCACATTACAATCGATCATGATGTCGGATAGATCAAAAAGAAAAACCCGCGAGGAATTCCTTGTGGGTTTTTCTTTTTGATCTTTTTTACAGAACTTAAAATTAGTTTGCTTTTACAGGATCGCCGGACAAACTGCATCCCGTTTGAAATTGATAGCTGTCTGAACATCCAACTTCAATGTATAGGTTGTCTAAGTTTTCTCCAACTTGTGGCAACCATGAACTTTCTCCATCATTGGAAGTATTTGTTTCAAGCGCCCGCACAAACACAAATTCTTTTGGAGAATCTGAAACTTTTCTAATCAAATTTATATTAACTCCAACGTTAGCCGGATAGCTGGCAGTTTTCCAATAAATAGTCTTTGTCCCTGCAAGGACAGCTCCCGCAGACGAAGTAACATCAGAAACAGCCAAGGTGGAAACTGTCGTAGGACTTATCACATCAGAAACTTCTTCCTTTTTTGAAGATGGAGAAGAACTGAAAGACCAAAAAACAATTCCCAAAACAATAACCCCAAAAAACAAAACACTTATATTTTTATTCATGTTCATATAATACTTAATTATGTTTAATTAATAAACCAACTTTAGTATCATATCACACTTCTCTAAAAAATGCAAGCCCCCTGTCGGTAAATACATCCAACCCATATTATATATGATTATTTCCTTGCAGCGATGATAGTTTCAGCTACATTGTTAGGAACAACGTCATAACGAAAGAATTCCATAGTGAAGGACGCGCGACCTTCGGTCATTGAACGAAGGCCGGTCATGTATCCGAACATTTCAGAGAGAGGCACAATAGCCTTGATAATTTTATTCATTCCCCTGTCTTCCATTCCTTCGATCAAAGCGCGTTTTGAAGACAAGTTTCCGGTAACGTCTCCCATGAATTTGTCCGGGGTCACAACCTCTACTTTCATCATCGGCTCTAGAATGGCAGGAGTTGCACGACGACATGCGTCTTGCACGGCCATAGAAGCCGCGATTTTGAAAGCCATTTAGTTTGAGTCAACTTCGTGATAACTTCCATCCCATAAATCGACGGAAACATTCACCATTTTGAAACCAGCTAAAATTCCACGATCGAGTCCCTCCTTAAATCCTTTTTCACAAGGCGCAATATATTCCTGCGGAATAACACCCCCTTTAATAGAGTTTATAAATTCAAATCCAGGGCTTCGCTTGGTATTCT
>CAYIUF010000048.1:0-5004 GCA_964366515.1 uncultured Gammaproteobacteria bacterium | reverse complement strand
TCGTCCGATCTGGCTCCGGGAACCATAAAAGCTGGAATGAAGAAAGAGGAGGCTAATGATTTGAAGAAAAAGATTGAAGCAGTCGGAGGGAAAATTGAGCTCAAATAGCTCAATTTTCGGCCGGAATCCGACGTAGGTCGGATGAGGCGGGGTCGCGCAAAATTTCAGCAGAAATTTATGTGTGACAGGTAGAGTTGAAATAAACTTGTCGACCTAGAAAAAAACGGAAGCCTTGCTTCCGTTTTTTTTGTTGTGGGGATATACGTGGATAACTTATTTAATAAATCTGTTCGGGAGGGGTATACTATAAGTATATGAAAAAATACATGCCTGTTTTGTTCGTGTTCACTTTATTTGTTACATTATTAGGTTTTGGCGTCAATACTGCGAGTGCAACTGGTCTATATGATAATGATAATGAGATTGTAGCATATCCGGGATGCGTAGCTGGCGATATTTTTAGTCGAACCACAGGAAAACCTTGTGGCAATACTTCAACAATTGTTCAGTGTCGCGCTGGCGATTTGTTTAGTTCTATTACCGGTCAGCGTTGCACCACTACAACCACAATTACTCCAACACGATTGCTCACTATCGGTTCAAAAGGAGATGATGTTAGAAATGTTCAACAGATTTTAAAAAATGAAGGTTACTCTGTGGGAACAGTAGATGGTAAATATGGCAAGAGAACAGCCAGAGTTGTAAAAGAATTTCAAGATGACAATGATCTTCCGGTAACAGGCAATGTAGATGCTGATACTTTTACAGTATTACAAACTTTTGGACTTATTGTAACGCCAATTATTCCTACTACTCCTGTTATCCCTAGTATTCCAGAATCAAATAATGTTCCAGTTATCAGCGGAGTTTCTGGGCCACAATCATTAAATGTAAATCAGCAGGGAACATGGACGGTAAAAGCTTCTAGTTCAAATGGGGGCAATCTTTCTTATGAGGTTGTATGGGGAGATGAAGTTTCACTTCCAATGACAAACAGAAGTTCTTCGGCACAGCAATCAGCAACTTTTACTCATAGCTATGCTCAAGCCGGGATGTATAAACCAACATTTACAGTCAGAAATGTGGCAGGATATCTCGCGCAAACAAGTTTGAGCGTGAATGTGGTGGATACATCTGTATTTCCACCGGGTTGCACTTCAACTTCTGGTTTTAGTCCAACTACTGGTCAATCTTGCGAAATACCACCAACACTAAAATGTCCAGTGAATTCGATTTGGAATGGCTCTCGATGTATTCCGCCAATTCAACAGTCTAACGGTGAGACACTGATTTTTACAAAGAAATTTTCAGTTGATAATACAGGAAATTCTGTGGTGCTTGCTCTTGCCGCCGACAATCAATATAAAGTAAAAATTAATGGAAAACTTGTGGCATCCAGCACAGGGGACTGGAATTTTAATTCCGTTCATACTCATGACATTACACCATATGTAAGTTATGGCGCTAATAATTTAGAAATAAGTGTATTTAATAATTACGAAGGCGCATCGGAGACAGGATTGAAAAATCCAGCCGGGCTGATTTACAAAATCACTCAGCAGTATGGAAACAATGTCCTTGTGGCGAGCGATGGTTCTGAAACAGTGTCAACCAATGGAGGCAGAGCTGTCCTACTTTCAAAACAAGATCCATTGTGGATTAGTATTGATGGCGCGAAGTGGATTTGGAGTGTGGATTATTATGGGGGAACAACGATTCCCATTGTTTCTGAAAGAGTAAAATGTGTTTTTGATGGATCGACCAGTCAACAGAAATGTTACACTGCGACGAACTCAAGCGCGTCTGATTGGTTCACATGTAGTGGTGTTGAATCGTGCGTAGTTGATGTGAAAGGTCCCAAAGGGAGTCAGCTTACATGGAAAAATTCTTGCGGAGGAGACAAACTTCCCGTTACGACAATAGATGGGGATATGGAATATGTTAATTTTTTTTGTAAAAACACTCAACCCTCCATCACTGCTTCTCCATCATCTGGAACCTTGACTGGGGATTCTCCTACACTCTGGGTGGATTTTACGATTAACAATTATAGTCCTATCGGTGGCGAAATAGTTTACTTTGGAGATGGCTCAAAAAGCGCATTGGGGTACACTACTATTTTTAACAGTCGTCACGATT
The DNA here is from genome assembly GCA_964366515.1 of uncultured Gammaproteobacteria bacterium. Taxonomy (GTDB): domain Bacteria; phylum Patescibacteriota; class Microgenomatia; order UBA8517; family UBA10165; genus 2-12-FULL-44-25. Next base: position 2,865 of record CAYIUF010000048.1, on the reverse strand, counting down.
ATCATTCGTCCGGCACCTATACCGTTAAATTACTATCAGGATCTGTCGTTGTTGCTACTACACAAGTACTTGTTAATCCTATGACTTCAACTCAACCCTCCGTTACTGTTTTGAGTCCAAATGGGGGAGAGACAATTTTGAGTGGTAGCTCTCTAAATTTTATTAAGTGGAATATAACAACGCCTAATCCGATAAAAGGGAATCTTGATATAACGGCCATTAATCAGTCAACCGGAAATAGTTATTCTGTCCTCAAGGCCTGTGTTAACGATAGTTCTCAAACTGGTTGTTATAACTTTGATTCCATATCAAATAGTTATGTTGGATTCAATTGGGTAGTTGATTCCTCAATTCCTATTGGACAATACAAAATTGTTTTGCGCGTGCTTGATAGAATAACCGGTCAAACATTAGCCAAAGATGCAAGCGATTTCTATTTCAAGATCACTTCTTCAACTGCTCAGCCTTCTATCACCATAACTAGTCCAGATGGAGGGATATTTTCCTCCGGAGGACGAATGGATATAAAATGGGTTTCCCAAAATATTGCCTCATCAGTATTCTTAGACACTATAGGTCTGCAGAATTATAACACTGGTTCGGCATATACACTTGCGTCTGGAGTAATCAACGGCGGAACCCTTACCGTCAATAGCATTCCTTCTTTGCCTGACGGCACATATTTTGTTTATATAAAGACGATGGTGAATGGTGCAGAAAATGGTGTAGTAGTCTATGCGCGAACAAATAATTTCACCATAACTTCCACCTCTCAACCTTCTCTTGATATCATATCACCTACCACGAACCAAAATTTCAGACCAGGCGATGTTATTCCTATTCGTTGGAATAGTCAGGGGATAACTGGTATAGCGGTTGATGTTCAAAAAGCGGATGGAAGTATCTCATTGATTTCAACTTCTCTCATTGGGGATCCTGGATCGTATAATTTCACTTTATCCTCAAGCACTGAGCCAGGTTCTTACCAAGTGAGAGTTAGATCCAATGCTCCTATGGCCACTGTTCCATTTACAGTGAATAATTTAAATTCTGAAGGAGAGATTGATTCCAACACACTTAGTTCTTCTGCTATCTCTGCTTTCTTTCCAGCAGGTTGCTCTTCAACCAAGGGTTATAGCATCACTACAGGCAAATCTTGCGGTAGTCGCTAGCTTTTTTACGCTTGTTTTTTAAATAAAAAGGGCTAGAATGGAACAATGGAAATTCTAGAGAAGATACTAGACAATGCGGCGCGAGTGAAAATAATGCGACTTTTTTTGCTTAATAAAAGCAAGGGTTTTAAAAGTAAAGATGTCGCAGAAAGAAGCCGACTCAATTCCATTGTCGTTCGTCGAGAGCTCCGATTGTTGTCTTCGGTTGATTTCATCAAAAAACGAGGAAAGGATTCTTTGGATTGGTATTTCAACCCTCTTTTTAAATATGGGAAAGAATTTGAAGAATTATTGGTGCGATCGGATACTTTAAACAAGCAGAAGCTATTGGATAATTTTAGAAATGTCGGACGCATCAAATTCTTGGTTGTTTCTGGTGTATTTATAAAGAATGAGGATTCTCGGGTGGATTTGCTTATTGTTGGAGATAAGATGAGGCGAGTCAAGATTGAAAGCGGAGTTAAAAGACTAGAAGCTGAAATCGGCGCTGAGCTCACTTATGCCATTTTTGACACGCAAGAGTTCATTTATAGGTTAAATATGTATGACAAGCTCATTCGAGATATTCTGGATTATCCGCATGAGATTCTCTTTCAAGCTAAAGAGCTAAACCTTGCAAAGGTCGCTCGGCATTAAATCAGTATGCTTAGAGTTATCCACACAAGTTTTAAAAAAGAGCTAGAATTTGGTATACTAAATGCAAGAACTTTATTAAGGTCGAACTTAAAAAGATTTATTATCAATTTATTATTATTTTATGAATACATTTGGTTTGGATATTTGGGGTGCTACTTTTAATTCTTCTTTGGCTGATCTCGGGGGAAGTTTTATTCAGTTTACTCCAAAGCTTTTAGTTGCAATAGTTTTTTTTGTAATAGGTTGGGTTTTAGGCGCTGTTATTGCTAAAGCCCTTGAACAAGTTTTTACCACTCTAAAGATAGACAATCTCTTGAAATCTGTTGGGGTGGAAGGTTTCTTTAAAAAAGCTGGGATGAATCTAAATTCTGGCTACTTTATAGGACAAGTGGCAAAGTGGTTTATTATCGTTGTTTTTCTTCTTCCTTCATTAAATATAGTTCTAGGTCCAGACAATCAAGTAGCATCTTTCTTGGCGAATGGTGTATTGACTTTTCTTCCAAGAGTTATCATTGCCGCTCTTATCTTGATAATTGCCGCAATTGTGGCTGATGCTCTCAGGAAGACAGTTACAGCTTCCGCAAGGACTATCAATTTGAGTTCAGCAAATATGCTTGGCGCTATCGCAAAATACGCTATTTGGATATTTGCTTTTATAATTGCTCTTGGTCAACTTGGAGTTGCTGATTATTACATGAACGTTCTTTTCACTGGCATTGTTGCAATGCTTTCAATCGGTGGCGCTCTGGCTTTCGGCCTGGGTGGTAAAGATGCAGCAGCTCGATTTATTGCAAAAGTTAGCGACGAAGTTTCTCATAGAGGGTAAATATTCGTTGATTTTTAATTGTCTATTAAAACACAAAAGACGCCATCATGGCGTTTTTTGTGTTCGGACGTCCAACGTCCGCATTTTCATTTCACGTGCATAATCGGGTGGACCCGAGGAGACTCGAACTCCTCACCCCCTCATTGCAAATGAGGTGCTCTACCAGATGAGCTACGGGCCCAGAGATCGGAAGAGCACACGTCTGAACTCCAGTCACGTGAAACGATCTCG
>CAYIUF010000047.1:1200-5027 GCA_964366515.1 uncultured Gammaproteobacteria bacterium | reverse complement strand
GCCCTCCACAACGGCCGTGGGGACATATCAAATGCCTTTGCCAGGATTAAGGATGGGGAGGCGTACCTTGTGGGTGCCAATATCCCACCTCACGTAGGCTCAGGCGTGCCTGGGTACGATCCTTTACGCACAAGGAAGCTTCTTATGCACAAGGCTGAGCTTGTGGCTATGTCTACACGCATGAAACAGCAGAACTTGCTTTTAGTGCCTATTTCGGTGTATACTAAAGGGTCTCGAGTTAAGATTGAACTAGCTTTAGCCAAAGGTAAGAAACAGTTTGATAAGAAGGCTGTAAAAAGGAAAAAAGATCTGGACAGGCTAGTTGAGATCGAGATCCGAGGCAAACGGTGAATCAAATCACCACAATGGGGATGATAGGTTTCGACGAGGAAGTACTTTAAATTGTTGCAAGCCGAGTTCGACTACAACTTGTTTAAAAGTGGTCAAAAACCAAAAAAGGCACGGCTAAAACCGACGCCCCAGCTTACAATTACGTATTCGCGTAATTTGCTGGCATCTTTTATGTTTGCGCGCTCAGCCGTAACGTATAGGGTGTTAACCAAAGCCTGAGATGCTGTCAAAGCGTGATCGCCTTTGGCTCAAGATAAGATCTTTGTATTTACCTAATTTCGTTTGTTGGACTAGTAAATACGAGAATAATCAGCAAACTAAGCTTGTAGAGACGTTTAAACATCTTTCACGGATGAGGGCTCAATTCCCTCCATCTCCACAGACAAGACCCCGCTTTTGGCGGGGTTTTTGGTGCCCTGAGTTTACTTCTTTAGCGGAATTTCGAGGATTTTGTTTTGAGAAAGAAGGAAGATTTTTCTCTGCGGGTTTGATACTACAAAATCATCTGAGGTTTTTATTTCGTCTGCTATATATTCAAGTTTAAAAGACCCGTTCTTTTCTACTTCTAAAATTCTTCCCCCTGCCCTATCCATTACGAATACAGAATCCAAATCGGGGTCTGTGTAAATTGCCGTTGCCCCGGAAAGGGAGTTTGAAAAGCCCGATAGGTGGAATGAGTCTTTTGTTCCCCTAATATACTTTACAGCGTCCCCTCCTTGTCCCAAGACATATACCGCCCCATCAATTGCCCAGTCGACCGCCGAGCCACCAGGGTCGGCCTTTAGCCATGCCTGCTTGGATCCAAATCCGGTTGGCGTTCCTGCTGCAGGGTATTTCCAAATTTTTCCTCCATTTTCCAAAAGATAAATATTAGAACCAAAAGCAAATACTTTTGCGGGACTTGACCATTCAGAATCGTTTTCAATTACCACCTTTGAAACTCCTTTTGAGTCTATCTCAACAATTCCGCCTCCTGCCAATACATAAATTTTCCCGTCAAACATAGAGACGGATTTTGAATCAGAGACTTTGTCACTTGATCCGGATACACTCGTTTCTTTTGTCTTTGCATTAACAGTTATTACCCTACCCCCTGATATATCGAGCGCGCTTATCTTGTCCTGGGATAGGCTTAGGTCTTTTGCTTCAACTCCCGAACGGGCAAGGGATAGGTCTAGAAAAAGCATTGCGGGAATATGCGCTGTTCCTAAAATCTCCGTTTGGATTGCCAGGAGATCGTTCTTAAGTTTTTCAATTTCGGGGTCTTTGATTCCTTCCTCCACAAGAGCCGAAACTATATCTTGGGCGCTATTGAACGATTCCCTGGCTCCAATTAAATTGGTATCTTTTTGAGAAATTGAATCGCTGTAAAGAGATTGGGCGCGAACAAGACGATCTTGATAGGCCGCTTTGTAATCATTGCCTTTCTTTTGTCTTATTCCTAAAACAATGCTGATTAAAAGAATTATCAATAGAACTGCCCCCACCGAGAGGGCGGTTTTTTTGGGGTCCCTTGGTCCATTTACTTTGGCACTAAATTGTCTTTCAGGAAGGAGATAGGCAAAGCGGACAAGCAAATGGCGAATCCCGCCCAGCACGGGGTTTGTGGTTTGGGATTGTGCCACGGGTGCGGTTGTCTGCACGGGAAGCGGCGGTGCAGTTTGGACTTCTTCTACTTCTTGTATTGGTGCCGCATTGGGGGTTGGTTTCACAACTATAGCGCCGGCTTTCGCATTATTTAAACTATGAGCAAGTGGGCTTAGGTTTTCGGCAACTTCCAGGGGGGATTTTGCAAGGAGGCTTAAGTTTAGAACTTCTGGCTTTATTGAGCTAAAGAAAGTTTTTGTTGCTAAAATAAAAAGATCCCCTTCTTTTATCTTGCCTGAGAAACTTTCGCCGCTTAGGTTGTAGACCGTGTTGTCTCTTTGCGCCCAAATTTGGGTTTTACCACTTCGTATAAAATAGATGTAATTCTTCTCGCTTTGAAAACAAGCCGCAATTGCCAGATTGTAATTTTTAAACTCTTCTTCTGTTTTTTCTTTTGCTGATTTTAACTTTGAGAGAGGATTTGTATCGGTGTTATTTGCGAATTCTTCTTTGAAAAAGTCGTATGCTCTTTTGCCTACTTCAACCGCACTGTTCCCTTCGGCACTTCCACCCTCAAGCGAAAAAAGCGCTACAACACCATCTTCTTCGTAGCTTTGGGTCCAATCCCTTTTTGTGGGACTTGATAAAATTTTGGCAGTTGTTAGCACAGTGGATTAGTGGATTAGTTGATTAGAGATTAGTTGAATAGTCACAAACTTATTAGGGCTATTACAAAAACGGCAATGGCAAAGATTGCATGTGCCCATGCAAAGGTTCTTATCAAGCCCTCAAGGCCGATTTCTAAAGTTTGGGTCATAAGATAGGTTTGCTTGACTGTAATTGCCCCAAAGGCTACGTATAAAAGAAATGCTATAAGGTAGAAGATTTTTACAACAAACCAAAGAGTAGAATTTAGATCCATTAAAGGCTTCCTCCATTTTTTTGAAGTTCCTGCAAGATGTCGGTCACGCGGGCTGGGTTGGGAACTTTTTCAAAGGTAAAGTTTGGGAGAGCTCCTGCTGTTTGGATTACAACGTCGCCAAAATGCAGAAATGTTCCCAAGAATCCTCCGACTTTGTATGTTATTTCTTGGATATTGTTGATTTTTGCATCTGAAATTTCTCTATAAATAAGGGTATAGAAATCAACGTCTACTATTCTAGTGTTTGTTACCAGATTTACGTTGAAAAACCAAGTTAGGGCGCCTTGGATTGCTATTGCTAGGGTAAAAAGGTACCAAAGGACAATTGTTGCAAGCTGAAATCTGTCGGGCAAAATTGACAAAAAGTTGAATGGAGCAAGTAGAGTTGGGATTAGAGCAAAGGCGATAACGAGCAATATCCAGGGGAGGTTTGTTATTGGATGGCGCCTTAGGAGAAGAATTACCTTTTCCCCTTCGTCTTGGTTTTCAAATTTGACATGAGGAGGGAGGTAGCAGAAGGACGAGAGTGGATTACCAGTAGGTTTGAGGTTTTGCCTTTCTGTTGGGTCTGATGGGTATAGCTCAGGCATATGGTAAATGGTAAACGTTAAACGGTTAAGAAGCCCGTATCGTGAGTGGGTAACGAAAAACGTGACCGATACACCATACTGTAACGGGCGTCGTAACCTTAACCGACTTACTGCCGGCTCATTGTACACCCCTGACATGGTGTGTAGCAAAAACTTGAGGTCACATATTATTTTCTCTCTATATTATAAAGGGGTCCCACTATTTGGATATTGGCGGGAGCTCTTAGATTAAAATAGCTTTTGAACTCGTCCCCCGAGAAACTTTCGGATCCCCCATCGCCTGCGACTGAGATTCCGGTTGTCTTGCCAATTCCTGTATCCCAGCTGGAGACTGTGATGCTGGAGATTGAGGTGTAGGCTGTTAAACCTCTGCTTCC
>CAYIUF010000047.1:0-1100 GCA_964366515.1 uncultured Gammaproteobacteria bacterium | reverse complement strand
GCATACCAGGCTGTTATTGGGCCTCCTCCACTTGTTAGAACTTGCCCTGCTGTATCTTTTACTGCTTGTTCCCAGTTGCCACCTTTGTTTCCACCTTTGTAAACTTGGCAGGCTTGGGTTGTGCAGATTTCTTTTGCGCCGTTTCCGGTATAGGAAAGTGCGTAGGATCTAGCGGCCACGGCCTGGGATTTTTGCGCCTCCAGGGGCCAGGAGCTGGGCATCTCATAAATTCCCAAAAGATATGTTTCAAGCGGCATTGAGCCGTAGCCCTTAACACTTATATTTATATTCTCCTTTGTTTCAAAATTTACGTTTTGGAAGTAGGTATTTAGAATATCTTTGTAGTTTTGGCCGGCATTTGCTCGCCCGTATGCTCCGTATTGATTTAAACCGACTCTGTGGGGAATACCGTATGTATAGAAAGCAAAGGCCGGAGAAAAGCCGGGGTTTAACTTTCTATCATCTGTACACAAAAGCGGGCCGGCACCAAGAGAGGTTGGGAGGTTAAGGGAGGCAAGTTTTTGGGCAATCAGGCTTTGTTGTTTTGCAGAGACTGATGCAATGTAGCTTTCGACTTTTGCAACTTCTGCCCCGAGGAATTTGGCGTTTTTATCCAACGTTGCCTGCGCAGAAGTTAAAGATGCCCTTGAATTTTTTAGGGTTTCCCTGTCTTTTTCAAGCGAGGCTATTTCTTTTGCAATTTCTATTATGTCCTCTTGGTCTTTTGAGATAACGCGTTGCCTTAAAGTTAGCTGGCGCAATAGGTTGACTGCAGAATCTGCAAGGATAAATGGGGCAAGGGGGTCTTGCTGTCTCAAAACCATATAATGCTTCCTTGTTTTTTCCTCGAAGACATCTTCTCTTTCTCCCAAATTCTTTTCTCTTTTTGCGATATCTTTTTCCAAACCGTTAAGTTGGGTTGAAATTGAGGCGATTTTTGCTTTAATCCCAGCAAGTTGTTTTTGGAGGCTTGCTAGTTCTGCTTTATTTTTTTCATGAGCAGGTTTGAAGGCATCAATTTCTCTTTGCAATTCGTCAATTTGGCATTGGAGGGTTTCGGAGTTATTTGCCTGTCCGCACTCAGCGCGCACAACATGGGC
>CAYIUF010000046.1:3911-5234 GCA_964366515.1 uncultured Gammaproteobacteria bacterium | reverse complement strand
AGCCGCAGATACAATAACATTCAAACTTTTGTTCACACCAAACATCGGTATCTCTAACACTTGATCTGCTATTTCGAGTACATTTTTACTTACCCCATCCGTCTCATGCCCAACAACTATTGCAACCGGTGTGTCGGGTGTTATTTCTACCTCTGTGTACAGCTTACTATTCTCGCTCTGTTCCACCACAACAATCTGTGTATTAGCAGATTTTAATCTGCGCGCTGCCTCCTCTGAGGTGGGAGAATAACTCCATGGAACCCAATCTTCTAAACCAACCGCTGCTTTATGTATCCTTGAAGAAGGCGGAGTCTCGCTCTGCCCACAAATAATAACCTCTCTTGCCCCTACTGCATCTGCAAGCCTAAAAATCCCCCCAATGTTGTAAGTATCCAAGACGTTATCCAGTACTATATATAGAGGTCTACGCTCAATCGAGGCTAGTTCTTCTTCCGTAGGCTTTCTGTCTCTAAGGTCTCTTGCGTGGAGTTTGAGACCTTTATCTACTTTCATGTACTTTTTCTACCCTTATCTACTTTCCTGCGTTCATTCCTTCAAACATCTTATCATGCATTTCCCAAAACTTTCCTTGCTCATGTGCACAAAGCGAAGCCTCAGCAGCCCCCTGAGCCTTGGGGTGGATTGATGTCAAAGGAAACTGTTTGTATGCAAATCTTGCCTTCCCGGTATCAACATAATCTCGCTTCAAAGAAGGGATAGTTTGTGTAAAGAATCGTCCGCAGAAAGGACATTCAAAGTCAGAATATTCAACAATTGTAATTGGAGCATCGGCCTTACCCAAAACAGGAGAATTACCCAAGTCTACATTCATCTTCCTTGTGCTTACTAATCCCGAAGTCCCCGCTGGAGCACCCGTTGGGGTTTTAAACAAATCAGAAACTGCAGAAGTCGGTCTTGCCGGATCTCCACCCGAGGACAAAAAATCAATAAGCCTTTTGAAATTGTCATATGGTTGTGCCCCTGATACCAAATATCCATTAACAAAAGTTGCAGGCGTCCCAGTTACCCCAACCAAAAATCCTTCGGAAACTTCCGCATTCACTTGATTTTGATATTTCTTAGATGCCACACACTCATTAAATTGTTTGTTGTCCAAAGTCTTGTCAAAAAACCAAAACCCATCTTTAACTTTAATGTCCTTGGCATAGGACTTAATGCAAGCATCATCAAGCGCATGCGCACACCCACTTCCCCCACCTTGGGCCATAGACAACTTTGTCCAAAGAACTCCAACCATAAATGAGGTCAAAATCAAAAGTCCACCCAAAACTGGAACTAGGAGTTTGCTGAATGAAAATCCTG
>CAYIUF010000046.1:0-3811 GCA_964366515.1 uncultured Gammaproteobacteria bacterium | reverse complement strand
GCTGAAACTTGAGCTTGTACAAACTGAGGTTCGGCAGCTGCTCTTCTTGCTGGAGCGCGTCTTTTTGTTGCTTTTTTTCTGGCGGCCATTGGAATAAAGATAACTTAACCTATCAACTGTGTCAACGTGTGGCAGGATTAATTCCTAAATACTTTTCCACATCCATTGCAGCCCCCAGTACAAGAAGCTTCGCTTCTGTACGGGGCAAGCATACATCCGAATGCGCGGCGGCCTGCCGTGTAGTATCGACATCGCGACGCGAGGACGTAGCCCTCGGGAGCAACGAGATTACTACAGCCGGTGGTCGGAGTATTATCTTGTGGCCGGGTTAACACCCAACCATCGTTCACAATCCATAGCCGCCTGACAACCATAACCGGCGGCGGTCACTGCCTGCCTGTAATGATGGTCATGCACATCCCCTGCAACAAATACCCCTTCAACCGAAGTCTTCGTATGGTCAAAAACCTTCACATATCCCTTTTCATCCAATTCAATCTGCCCCTTAAAAATTCGGGTTGATGGCAAATGCCCTATCGCAACAAACACCCCACCGGTTTCTATGTTCCTTTGTTCCTCCGTTTTTACGTTCTTCAGTACCACCCCCGTCACCCTATCCTCCCCAAGAATCTCCTCCACAGTAGAATTCCATATAACCTTGATTTTGGGATTGCTCAAGACCTTTTTTTGCATAATGTCAGAGGCCCGGAATTCATCGCGTCTGTGAACTATGGTCACTTCAGAGGCATATTTTGTCAAAACCAAAGCCTCTTCCATTGCAGAATCCCCTCCCCCAACTACAATTACTTTCTTTTCTTTAAAAAACGGCGCATCGCAAGGCGCACAGGAAGAAACTCCCCGTCCGATCAACTTCTGCTCAGAAGGCAAACCGAGCCATTGGGTATCAGCTCCGGTTGCAATAATTATAGATTTTCCAAGGTATGTGTTTTTGTCTGCAATCGCCCCCATCACCCTAACCCCCCTCATTTCCCTACCAGAGAAATCGACCTCATCCACATCTGCATCAACTATTTTCGCTCCAAACCTTTCCGCCTGTTTCCTCATTTTATCCATCAACTCAGGCCCCTGAATTCCCTCGGGAAATCCAGGATAATTCTCAACATCAGTTGTAAGTTGGAGCTGTCCTCCCCATTTTGATCCGGCCAAAACGAGAGTTGATAGGGCTCCGCGAGTAGTGTAAACCGCGGCAGTCAAGCCAGCAGGGCCACTGCCGATTATAATTACATCGTACAAACCATCTTTTGGTTCTGGAGCCAGAATATCACTCATCTGTGAGATAAAAACACAGCAGTGGAGTCTCCTTCTTGCAAGATTCAGAAGACTCCATTAACTGCGGTCTTAAACAGCAGGCGTCTCTTCGGGCTTCACCTCTGGAGCTGGCCCGCCTAGCCCGCCGCTAGGCGAGGCTGGGACGTCTGCTACTGGAACAGTCGGAGCTTCAGGCGCCGCAGGCGTAGGAACATCAGCTGTTGGGGCTGGTGTAGGAGCAGGAGGCGCAGTTGGTACATCCGCTGGCGGAGTCTGCACTGGCGTTTGTCCTGAGCCTGTCGAAGGATTGTTGTTTCCCTGTGTTGGTTCCATTAATATCACCCCGCTTTCTCTAGTAAATCTACAAATTTTTGTTTTCCTGCAAATCCAACTTGCCTGCCTACTTCCTGTCCGCCCTTAAAAAGAATAGTCGTAGGAATAGACATAACTCCGTATTTTTGTGGAGAATCCGGATTTTTATCAACATCCAGCTTCATAAAATCAACCTTCTCATTGTAAGTTTCGGAAAGCTCCTCCAAGACCGGAGCAGCCATGCGGCAAGGCCCGCACCAAGTCGCCCAAAAATCAACCAAAACAGGCATTTTTGCCTCTAAAACCTCTTTTGAAAAATCCTGGTCAGTAATTTCTAGAAGAGTCACGTAAAGAAAATAGCATAATTTTCACGAAGTGAGCAAGAGGCAATTGAGTTTCAAGGCTAAACGTGGTACAATTACGCCCGTACTTGAACAATATTGGAGGAGACAGAAAAATGCCAAGTTTGCAGAATACTGGGCTTTCACCTGGTCTTTCACAGCTTTTGAACGCAGCACTGATCGACGAAGGTTTTGCAAAAGACCTGCTTGCGGCTCCATATATGGATATGGCAGCTCGGAGGCTTATCACTTCTCCAGGAGAAACCCTGGGCACAACTCTGCCCGACCCAAGTCTCAGGCTCAAAGCACCTGCTCTAAGTGCCCGTGATTTGGTCTTGTTGAATAATGTCGGCCAATGCGATTCGCTCGAGCAACTGGCCCAAAAGCTCATCCGTCTTTCCAAGCCCTAGCCCAAGCCCGTGTTTTGTAGTAGCGAAATTCATTTCGCGCCACATCATACGGGCTTTTTTTAATTTCCCTCAAAAATTCTCAAACCTTTGACTCTTTCAAAGTGACGAACGTTCCTTGTCACAAGTTCCAAATCTAAACTCAGAGCCGTTGCGGCAATTAAAAGATCAAAATCCTCTATTTTTTCACCCCTCTTCTCAAGCTTTACTTTTTCTCTTGCCCATATTTTGACAATGTCTCCATTTATAGCTATAACCTCCGCTTTTGCTTCTTTTAAAGCCGCTGTAACTTCAACAAAGGATTTTGCGGGATTAGTAGACCTTTCCGTTCCGTAAAATAATTCCGCCTGAGTAATAGCACTCACAGCACAACCCTCAACCAACCACACTGGATCCAACTTCCTCTTTTTGCGAAGATGATCGACAATAATGTTAGTATCCAGTAGGTATCTCACAAATCAAAGGGTGGGAAATTTCTTGCGGGAGACTCTAAATTTGGTTACATCGGGAAAGTCAGGGAGCGCGCCGAATGTTTTTTTAATTACCCTCTCGGCCTCAACCCTAGTCATCCTGGATTTGGCAAAAGGGCTGATTTTAGCAACGGGTTCACCGTGCCTTTCAACAACTATCTCCACATCACCATACGCAACCCTGTTCAACAAGCGCGCCGTTTCCCTTTTTAGTTCGGTTGAAGTAACATGCAAAGTGTTCATTTTGACTATTTTGACTAAAATAGTCAAAATAGTCAATGCCCAAAATGTTGTTCTTTGATACCTTGTGAGCTATAATTAGCCCAACTGGAAATCCCAGCACGCTGACAACTAAAAACAAGGAGAACCCAATGGCTGAAGAAGCAAGCCAAACATTTGGTGACCACTTCCCGTTCCTAAAAGCTCACCCCGAGACGTACATCGACGATCTAAATCTCAAGACATTAGCTCACGAAAAACTCAAGCAACACAGCATCACACAATTCGGAGATCTTGTGGACATTGGAGAAGCGGACATCTTGGGGCTTGGTGGCGTCGGCGACAAAACCCTTGAACAACTCCTTGAGGCCCTTGACTCCTACAAAGCGCCAGAAGTCCCAAAGCCAGAACCGGAGCCCGATCCCGCGCCGGCACAGCCAAACCTGTGGGACAGTCTGGTTAGTGTGTTCACAGGGGAAAACCGCATTAATGTGGAGCTTCCTGGGGTCAAAGCAACAGTGGACAAAGACGGTGTCGCACTCGATTTGGATCATAAGGGGGTAGCATTCGGCTTCGCTATCTCACCCAAAGGGGCTGTAAAAATCAGCACTGGTTCGGCCAAACTCGAGTTCGAGCTCGACCCAGCCAAGGCCAGGCCACCCGCTCCTTCAAAAGAACAGCCGCCCGAATAACCCAACAAGCCCAAAACCAAAAAGGAGAAAAAGATGCCCGACATAACCAAAGTGGACTTTGAGAAGTGGCTCAAAACCGTTGTGGGACCATTTCTTGACAC
>CAYIUF010000045.1:0-5755 GCA_964366515.1 uncultured Gammaproteobacteria bacterium | reverse complement strand
GATGAATCGGATTCTGATATGTCGTTCTCGCTTAGGCGAGAAACCGCGGACCATCAGTCCGCGGAGAACGTCATAAAGATAATGAATGGAAGTTCCCGGGAGGGGGAGTGGATGAGGGTGAAACTCCCGAGGAAACAGTAATTCGCGAACTTAAGGAAGAGTTGGGGTCTGAAAAATTTGAGTTGGTTAAAAAGAGCAAGGCAATTAATCAGTATGATTGGACCGATGAAATGATAGAGATAACACACGAGAAAAAAGGTGGATGGTGGAGAGGGCAGAGGCAACACCAATTCTTAGTTCGATTTACGGGCGAAGAGAATGAGATAAAGACACAAGAATCAGAAATTAAAGCGACCAAATGGGTGACTCGAGAGGAGCTTCCTGAACATTTAATTTTTCCAGAGCAATGGGAGAAAGCGAAGTTGGTTATTGAAGAATTGCTTCAGGAATAGGCTCGTTCTCTGTGTTCTACTTTCAAGATTGTAACTACTTTATCTTTTTTGTTTGGCTTGTATAGGATCCTGTAAACACTTACATGCCATGAAAATTTTCCAAGCAACTCTCTTTGCATGGGCTTGCCCTGGTCGTGAACCTCTTTTATTTCCATAAACGCAGATTCTAGTCTTGCGTGATATTTTTGGGGTATTTTCTTGAGGTCTGATTTAACTCGCTTTGCAAACTCTAGCCGATACCTTACCATCCCAGTTCTTTTTTAAGTTCAGCCCAGCTTACAGTCTTTCCGCGTTCAATTTGTTCTTCTGCCTCTTTAATGTCTGCCATTAGCTTGGGGTTTGAGAGGATGTCAAGTGTTTCACGCATAGAGTCAAGTTCTTGGAAAGATACTAGTACAGCCTTTGGCTTTCCGTTGACTGTAATGACATATTCATCAGAAAGTTTGTCTGCACGATCAACTAAGTTTGTAAAATCTTCACGGGCTTTTGTGATGGGGAGAGTTCTGGTCATGGAATAACTGTACAGAATTTTGTACAGACTGTCAAGTAGTTTGATGTTCTTGGAATTGGTATACTTTTGGTATTAATACGCGCAATCTTATTATCTTGCTTGGAATATTGGGAGGTTTGTTTGGGTTCTTTTATGGGGCAGAATTTAAGGCCTGGCTTTGGGATTTGACTGATTTTCCAAAACTTACGCAGAATAACGCGGAACCGCGCGGAAGTGAGAGCGCTCCAAAAGGTGAGGAAGTTGTTGTGCAAGACTTGGATATTCCATGGGAGTTAGTGTTTCTACCCAATGGGGATATGTTGGTTACGGAGCGAGCAGGGAAACTTCTGTTAATAAACTCCAAAACCAAAAAGTCCATAGAAGTTAAAGGAGTGAAGCATACAGGCGAGGGAGGTCTTCTTGGTTTAGCATTACATCCGAAATTCGCTGAGAATCGACTTTTATATTTGTACTTCACATACGAGTCAGGCGGCCAGATTTTTAATAAAGTTGTGCGCTACGAATTTACCGTTATTCGTTTGGCAGTTGCTTGTTTGGATGGCGACCCAGATTGTGGTCTCCCCACGCCTCGTCTATCGAGCGAGAGAGTAGTACTTGATGGAATTGCCGGTTCATCAAATCATGACGGAGGTAGAATTGCGTTCGGACCGGATGGGTATTTGTATATCGGAACGGGGGATGCGGAGAGTCCGCAGTTGGCTCAAGACACAAATTCTTTGAACGGGAAAATTTTGAGAGTAAAAGATGATGGGTCGATTCCGGAGGATAATCCTTTTGGAAACGCTGTGTATTCTTACGGACATAGGAACGTACAAGGTTTGGCTTGGGATTCATCTGGACAGTTGTGGGCGACTGAACACGGGCCTTCTGGTTTGGAGACTGGAAAGGATGAGTTGAACAAAATTGAAAGAGGGAAAAACTATGGCTGGCCTGATTCAAAAGGCGACACAGTAAAAGAAGGAACTGTTGCTCCGGTTGTCCATTCGGGAAAAGACACCTGGGCGCCGTCTGGGATGGTAATAGTGGGGAGCAAAATTTACTTTGCAGGTCTTCGAGGAGAAGCAGTTTATGGGTATGACCTTGGTTCAAAGAAGCCGAGCACACACTTCAAGGGAGAGTATGGGCGAATAAGAACTGTGGTTGGGGGTCCAAACAGTGATTTGTATATCTTGACCAACAACACTGATGGGCGCGGAACTCCAAAGTCAGGTGATGACAAGATTGTCCGTGTTAAATTTTAAACAGGAAAAAGCCCCTCGCGGAAAATTAATTCTTTAAGGGGCTAATGGGCTAGAACTTGAGATGTGATCTGGCCACGCGCAAAAGGTAAGGCTTGCTCGTTCCAGTTGCGTAGCCTTGCATGGTTGGTGTCGGAATCCTCTTCCAGCGCGAGAAAACATTTAGCGGAAGACCTAGTCTTTTGAACTTTTCCCATTCTCTTAGTAGTTCGACCAGTTTGTAGAACTCGCTTATCGCTTTCTCCTCTTTTTTTGATAGGTCGACTCCCAGCAAGGGGGGTAGAAGGCTATCAGGAACACCCTTACTTTTTAGGGAGTTTTTTCTCAAGTACAGTTTTCTAAGTTCTTTGTATGCGGCTGTTCCAGATCTTTTAGAGTTGAAGTAGCGGTGCGCCGCATTACGGCACTTTTTAGTTTGTCTGCAGAAGTTTAATTGTCCAGGCTTTGCCACGATTTTCATTTTGCGATTTGGACAAATGAAGCAGGTCGCATATGGCTTTTTGGTAACACTGTTTTTTGACACAACACTCTCCTGTTTTCAACGTTCCAGGCTTGGAGTATATCAAATTTGGTATAGAAAAAGAAAAAGCAGGAGTGGTCACCCAGAATTGGTGAACAAGCACTCCTGCTTGTTTGCTTTATGTATCAGTTACGCCAAGAACCTCTGCGAAAGGTCCAAGCTGTACTCGTGTGACTCGCTCTCCTTCCGGCAGGTCCTCCGCTCCCGGCGGCGGCAGAAGGGCTTTTGGTTTTGGGTAATGTGGATGGGCAAGCTGAGCCTGTGAGCTATTGCGATTGCATCCGATGGTCTGCAGTCGACTTTGTGATCTTTTCCTACTTTCCAGGGTTGTTTTTTCAATCTGCTTCTTGGGGCCGGACTAGGTGGGCAGTTTGAAAGAGTGCGTGAGGGCCGGAGAGCACTCGGTCTTCATGGTCTGGAGCTTTCAAAACCCCTTCTGCAAAAGTAACGTTTACTGCTCTTCCCGGAAACTGGGTTCCGAGTCCAACCCAGCCTGAACAGATGGTGTGTCGGGTCCCCCCCAGGCTGACTCCTTCTTCCCTGTCCAAGGTTTTTAGCGTTAGCAATCTTTCCTTACCGAGTTCTAGTGCCAGGTCTAACAGGAGCTTGGTTCCCATGTCGGTTGGCGTGGGTACAGCGAACCAATCGCCCTGTCGAACCGTGGACGAGCTGAATCTTCGTTCAAGATCTGAAACGACGCCGGGTTTTAGGGCTTGATAGAACCCATCCTCGCCTTCTTGAAGTGCTGTGAGCACGCGTGGCTGTATTTCAACCAGAAACGGCGCTTCGTCTGTCCCCCCAAAGTACAGGTGTGGAATGTGGTGTCCATATGTCGATCCTATCCTCCAGGCCTGCACTAGAAACTGGCGACCTTTTTGGAGCGGGAAGAACTCGACTCTTTGTGTGGGAATGACGATTGTTGAGCCGTCTCGCCTGGGAAGCTCAACGTCGTCAGACCATTCGAGAGCGGCAACCCCTGCCCTAGTTGGCGGCCTGCCGTGTTTGCCCTTCAATTCAAAAAGCCTCACCTCTTAACCTCCTTTTTGGTAATGTGCTGACTTTAGGCTACGACAAGAGTGGAGGGGATTCTAGTGCACAGTCTTTGAGTCAAAATTCTTTGACCGCAAGAAAAAGTGGGAATATACTCTTGGGGCTATGCATCCAATAAGGCGCCAAATTCTTTCAAATTTAATTTTGGCTCGCGAACTTCCTTTCTCCAAACTCAAGCCGCAAGATATTGAAAGCAATATTTTTATGTATCACTTAAAATTGTTGATTTCAGAGGGCCTTGTTAAAAAACATGTAAGTAAAAAATATGCTCTCACAAACGAAGGGATAAGGCTTGCTGGGGGATTAAGCTGGAAAACTTTTGATACAAGAATCCAGCCCAGGATTGTGACAATGATCATTTGCAAAAACAGTAAAGGCCAACTCCTGCTTTTCAAAAGTAAAAGACAGCCAGCTTTGGATTTAGTGGGGTTTCCGTTTGGGAAACTGCATCTTGGGGAAAGTGTGAAGAGTGCCGCACTTCGCGAATTGGAAGAAAAAGCGGGTATTAATGCGGATCTTCTACACAAAGGTGATGTTTATCTAACACTTATGGATGGGGATGAGGTATTAAGCCAGATGCTTGTGCATTTGTTTTTTGGAAAGAAAACAAATGGTGAGATTGTACACACATCTGAGCCGTGGGAAGTGTTCTGGGGGAACGTTCCGAGGGTGGCAAAAGCCGAGAAGGCTCCTTGGTTTGATGATGTGTATGAACTTTTTAAAAAACCACCAAAAGGATTCATATTTCGGGAATTCACATATAAAATCTGATAGTTGTGGTACAATAGGCACGAAATGACAGCAACTGCAGAACTTCGCCGATTACCACAAGCCCCGGAAGCATTGTCTTTTGAAACGGACATTGGGTTTGATCCTTTGGTCGAAGGAGAAATAGAGCGATTGCTTGAGGTGGAATGGAATAATCTTAGGCAATCCGTCCCCAAAGATGCGGAATACAACGAAGACCCTGTTGGGCAATATATTATTTGGGCAAGCAAGTACCCACTGCTCAATCGTGAGCAGGAAGTTGACTTGGCCAAACGGATTGAGGAAGGTGATCTCAACGCCAGGGATGAACTTGCACACTCAAATTTAAGGCTGGTTATATCCTTTGCAAAAAAGTATATGAATCGCGGTTTACCACTTGCCGATCTAATCCAGGAAGGGAATATTGGTTTGTTGAGGGCTATTGACAAGTTTGACTGGAGACGGGGTTATAAATTTTCAACTTATGGGGTGTGGTGGATTAGGCAAGGAATAACACGTTCACTCTCGGACAAAGGAAGAGTGGTACGATTACCGGTTCACGTTGCAGAGATGATGGGCAAGATAGGCAAGGCTCGTCAGGAACTTTCAACCGAGTTGGGAAGGGATCCTGAGGAGATAGAGATAGCAGAAAGACTGGGCACAACTGCCGAGAAGGTTCGCGATACAATCAGGGATGCAATGCAACCGGCGTCTTTGGATCAAACAGTGCTGGGGACAGATCATAATGATGTGGGGGTTCCGCTCGGGGATTTGATCGAGGCCCCGCAAATCCTTGGGCCGGAGTCCGCTGCGGAGCGATCACTTATTGGCGATGACGTTGATAGGTTCTTTGTTGAAGCAGGTTTGACGGAAAGGGAGAAGCTTGTTATTGAACTCAGGTATGGGTTTAGGTTAGGATGTGTTTGGCCGCTTGAAATAATTGGAGAGAGGCTTGGAGTAACGCGGGAGCGGGTAAGACAAATTGAGGCCAAGGGTTTGAGGAAGTTGAAAGTTGCGCGGGGGGTTGAGAGTTTGCGGGAGTGGCTTGTAAAATGAAATGCCCCCTGGGTTGGATTTCTCCAAAAGATCAGGGGGCTGTTGTTCAATCTCCTCGGAAGACCTCGTCAAAAACCGCTAGGCGCTCTCTTGAGATTGGTTCATCCCCAGGCGGTTGTTGATTTTCTGGTCTAATGATTGGAGCGCGAGCCCAGACCTCCTCGAGAATGAAAATTGGAAC
>CAYIUF010000044.1:0-5991 GCA_964366515.1 uncultured Gammaproteobacteria bacterium | reverse complement strand
AAGTTTTGTCCCGAAGAGCCTTAAAAAACCACAAGGGGTTGTCTGGCATTACGCCCGGATACGGCAAAGAATATTCAACATTCGTTGTAAAAACCAATCCTGCAGCACTATCATTTGGCTTTGAGAAGCTGTATCGAGTTATAGTTGCGCGATAAATAGATACAAAAAGGACGACGAAGGATATTGCGACCACCAAAGCCGAGAGTGTAAAACGACGAATCATGAAGTAGAAAAGATACTACTCAAAAACCCATTAGTCGTCAAATTCTAAGCACGAACATCAAAATCCAAAAACAAATTCAAAATTCGAATTTTTAATATCTACTCGCAGTGGGCGACGTGTTCACATTTGATATCGTTTGGAATTTAGTGCTTCGGATTTAGAATTTCCTTTTTCAACGAAAAAGGATTATTGGCCAAGACCATAAGACGTGCAGGAGTATAGATGACACAATGTTCTTTGTCCTCAAAAACAAGATTGAAGAACCCAAGCCAAAGACAAAAGTCAAAAGAAAACGAATTCCTAAATCTCCTATTCCCAGATGATATGCAAAAATTAAGACTGGAAGGTGAATGACAACCCAGGCAATAGTAGTTGCAAAAATTGCCCCCATCTCGCCCAATGGACCCCTAAGCCTAGTTAATATATATCCTCGAAATACGCTCTCCTCAACAATTGCCGTAACAAACGAAACAAATAGCGTTATTGCCAAAGTATTGCTATCAAGGCCAAATGAGGAGAATGAAATTTTTCCTCCATACTTTGCAAAGTGAGATGCAAGACCAACTCCCCCAAATAAAGCTCCCAATCCTAAAGAAAGATAAATACTTTTAAACAGGTTTGTGCTAACCCACCCCAACGAAGAAATGCCTACCCCTTCTTTTTTAAGAAAGAAAACTAAAGGTCCAAGCCAAACAATGGGTTTAATGAAAATCTCCTCTACTCTGTCGTCAATTTTTAAAAAAACTCTGTAAAATCCCCAAACAATCAAAAGAATCGCATATAAACTCAAAGCATTCTTAAAACCTGCCGTACTACTCTGTGCTGTTTTCTGCTTTGCCATACTCTACATCTAATATATAATAACAACACACCAAAATGCGACACCTAAGCAAGGCAATTTCTTGGCTCACAAATAAACTTTCAGGAATTTTCACCCTCCCATTACTCAATAGAGTCCCGCCGCACAGACAAGAAGCCTTTCTTCTATCGTCCTTGTTTGTTATTTGGTGCTTGTCATTTGGAATTTACTTATTTTGGGGTCTTCCCCTTCCAACCCAGCTTACCTCAGAAGCCAGAAATCCAGTTTCAACCCAAATTCTTGATAGAAACGGCAAACTAATCTACGAAATATACGAAAGTAAAAGAAGAACCCCAATCAAACTTGCAGACCTGCCTCCATATGTTTACGAAGCTTCAATAGCCATAGAAGACAAAAACTTCTACCGCCACTTCGGCCTATCGGCGTCAGGCATGTTAAGAGCCCTTTTCAAAACAACTGTAAAACAAGATCTCCAGGGAGGCTCAACAATCACCCAGCAGCTTGTTAAAACGACGCTCCTAACGCCCGAAAGAACAGTTAGAAGAAAAATTAGGGAGGTTGTTTTGACCGTATTTGTAGAAACAATCTATTCCAAAAATAAAATCCTAGAAAGCTACCTGAACAACGTCCCCTATGGGGGCACAGCCTGGGGAATAGAAGCAGCAAGTCTCACGTATTTTAATAAATCGGCAAAAGATCTAACCCTCGCAGAATCTGCACTCCTTGCTGGCCTTACTGCAGCCCCCACACGCTACTCCCCTTTCGGCTCAAACCCCCAAAAAGCAGTTGAGAGACAACACCAAGTATTGCGCCGCATGGTAGAGGATAAATACATAACAGAAGGCCAAGCAAACGATGCCCAAAAAGAAGAACTCAAATATTCAAAAATAACTGATTTAAAAGCCCCCCACTTTGCTCTATTTGTAAAAGAACAATTGGTCGATAAGTACGGACAAGACAAGGTTGAAAGAGGAGGTCTGCGCGTAACAACAACGCTCGACCTAGACCTTCAAGAGTTTGCAGAAAATACAGTCAAAACAGAAGTTGATAAATTGAAGTCTGCAAACGTTGGAAATGGAGCGGCCCTCGTTACAAACCCAAAGACTGGCGAAATTTATGCAATGGTCGGCTCAAAAGACTACTTTGCAGAAGATGAGGACGGCAAAGTAAACGTAACTATAAGAAATAGACAGCCAGGGTCTTCAATAAAACCCCTAAACTACGCACTAGGGATAGAAACCGGAAAAATAACTGCAAGTACCGCCTATGCAGACATTCCAACCTGCTTTAGTGTGGCAGGTCAAAAACTCTATTGTCCGGTAAACTATGACGGCCAATTCCACGGAATGGTCCAAACTCGATTTACCTTAGGCAACTCATATAACATCCCGGCAGTAAGAACGCTTGCCTTAAATGGCGTTAAAGAATTTGTTCCCTTTGCCCAAAAAATGGGCCTATCAACAATCGAAGATCCAGACAGGTATGGACTATCGCTAACTCTAGGCGGAGGAGAAGTAAAAATGGTTGATATGGCAGTTGCATTCGGAGTCTTTGCAAATAGCGGAATAAAACAACAGCTAATTTCCATATTAAAAGTCGAAGACTATAAAGTGAAAACGCTCGAAAAAACAGAAGTTCAAGAAGGAGACAGGGTCCTTTCAGTAGGGACTTCATACATAATCTCCCACATACTGTATGACAATAACGCAAGATCCGCAGCATTCGGCACATCTTCATTTTTGAATGTTTCAGGCCACCCAGAAGTATCTGTAAAGACCGGTACCACAAACGACAAAAGGGACAACTGGACAATTGGCTACACACCAGAAGTAGCAGCAGTTGTATGGGTTGGGAACAACGACAATACTCCAATGTCGGCAGTTGCCTCAGGTGTAACTGGCGCATCCCCGATATGGAATAGGATTATAAAAAACGCACTAGACAAAATTGAACAAGGACAAATGTCGGGAACCGGGCAAGACAGACTCACACACGAACATGTTTGGATGCCAAAGCCAACTGATGTTGTTGGAACAAACATTTGTGCAACAACCGGAACTCTTCCTCCGAATGCCGATGAAGCAAACCCGGGTTGTCCCACTAGGTTTGAGTTCTTTTTGGAGGAGTTTCCTCCACTTCCGCCGGTTGCACTAAATCGCGATGTAGCAGTCTTTAATGACACAGGAATGCTCGCATCTCACGATGCAGCCCCCGAACAAATCCACACAGAAAACAAAGAGGTTTGGGAAGACCCGTTAGGAAGCCTCATCTGCCTAAACTGTGCCCCACAAACCTGGAGTGTAACCATCACCCCTTCTCGTTTACCCCGCAGTCAGAGCGTGTCCAGAGAACCGTAGGTTCTTCTACTGGGGCCTACCCACCCACAAAAAAGAGGAGTAATTCTCCCTGATTGGCAATTGGACATTGGAAATTGATAATTCGCATTGTAAAATGCGCCATTATGGGTTTCAGGGTACCCATCCTCCAAACGATTGTTGCAGTCCTCTCCTTTTTAGGTAGGCCAGTTTTTGTTGCCCTCACAAGTGTCGTCCTTTTTATACTCTGGCTTGTTGGAAGCATAGTTGGCGGCATAAAGTTTGTGCTGATCACACTTCCCAGTTCACGTTCCACCGCGAAGCGGAGTTCTATCTTCGCCACATCCAACTTCCCACTTCATCGTAAACCCGGACGTCCCAAACCAGCCAAAGGCTGGTCGTCCTTTGGACGAAAGAGGCGCCCAGCAATAAGTTTTCGCCGCACCGTGGCCCTTCTTGTACTTGTACTTGTACTCTCAACCGTCTTTCTTTGGGCTAGATTCCTCTTTACACTCCCAAAACCAGGGATCCTTGTCGAAAGAAACCCGGTCCTTTCAACCAAAATTTATGATAGAAACGGCCAGCCGCTTTATAAAATCTACAAAACCCAAAATAGAACTCAGGTTTCCCTTTCCCAAATACCGATCTACACACAACAGGCAACGATAGCAATAGAAGACGCCGAGTTTTACACCCACCATGGCTTCTCTTTGCGCGGAATAATACGTTCTGCCGAAAGAAATATAACAAGAGGAGAAAAAACTGGCGGATCAACAATAACTCAACAGCTTGTAAAAAACACCCTCCTCTCCCCCGAGAAAACAATCTCAAGAAAGCTGAAAGAAATAATTCTAGCAATAATAGTTGAAACTAAATTCGAAAAATCCCAAATTTTGGAAATGTATCTGAATGAAGTCTCGTATGGCGGCTCCGCCTACGGCATAGAGGAATCAGCCCAACTTTATTTCGGCAAAGGTGCCTCAGAACTCGATCTTGCACAAAGTGCCCTTCTTGCAGGACTCCCCAAAGCCCCAACAACCTATTCTCCATTTGGTGCACACCCAGAATTTGCAAAAGCAAGACAGTTGGAGGTTTTATCCCGCATGGTGCAGGAAGGATTTATAACTTCAAAAGAAGCAGAAGCGGCAGCTCAAGAAGAATTAAAGTTTGCAGAAATTAAAGATGACATAAAAGCCCCCCACTTTGTAATGTATGTAAAACAAATTCTCGCAGAAAGATACGGAGAGCAAATGCTGGAAGTTGGAGGCCTTGAGGTCTTTACTTCCTTAGACCTTTCAATCCAGGAAAGTGCTGAAAAAGCAGTAAAATCTGAACTCGAAAAAATAAAGCCCCTGAGAATTTCAAATGGCGCAAGCCTGGTAACAAACCCTCAAACCGGAGAAATTCTTGCAATGGTTGGCTCCAAAGATTATTTCGCAAAAGACATAGACGGAAACTACAACGTAACAACAGCCCTAAGACAACCTGGCTCTTCAATAAAACCAATCAACTATTCGTATGCGCTTGAATCCAAAAAATATACAGCAAGCTCGCTTCTTTCAGATACTCCGGTTACATACGTCGGTGCAAACGCCCCCTACTCCCCAAGAAACTACGACAACAAATTCAGAGGCAGCATCCCCCTAAGAATTGCTCTTGGCTCATCTTTAAATATCCCAGCAGTCAAGGTCCTTGCCTCATATGGAGTACACAAAATGGTCGAGCAGGCAAAGAAATTGGGTATAACTTCTTGGAATGATCCTTCGCGATTCGGACTATCTTTAACTTTAGGCGGCGGCGAGGTAAAAATGGTCGACATGGCGGTAGTCTATGGAACATTTGCCAATATGGGAACCAAGGTAACCTTAAACCCAATTTTGGAAATATATGATTCCAAAGGCAATGTTCTCGAATCCTCTCCATGTTCCTACGAGTCGACTAATTCTCTAATTCACTCAATCTCTAATTCTCTTGTGCGTCCCGCACATGCAGAACAACTCACTTCCCCAAAACCCTGTTCTCAAAAAGTTCTAGATCCAGGCGTCGCGTTTATCCTAACTGACATTCTCCACGACAACGCAGCCCGAACTCCAGCTTTTGGACCAAATTCCCTGCTTGTTGTACCAAACCATCCTGAAGTTGCAGTCAAAACCGGAACAACACAAAATCTCCGCGACAATTGGGCAATTGGATATACAAAAGATTATGTTGTTGTCTCTTGGGTAGGAAACAACGACAACACCCCAATGGCGTATGTTGCATCAGGTGTAACAGGTGCAACCCCAATCTGGCATAAAATATTCCTAGCCCTTCTTCAAAACACTCAATCAATTGCTTGGACCCCACCCCAGGGGGTTGTGGGAGTAAATGCCTGCGGCAGAACAGAATATTTCCTAGAAGGCACCCAAAGAAACTTTACATGTGTCGTTAAAGTAGAAGACAAAGATGAAAATCATGCTGACAACAGAATTCTTGAGGGCGTTTCAACTATTCAGGAATAGTCTTCCAAAAATTCTCTTGTGGAAACTATTTTAGTTTTGCCAAATTTCTTAAGCGGTAGGATATGCCGTTTATCTCCCGAAACTATAAAATCCGCCTTTCCTTCTTTTTTTGCATCAGATCAATTTTCTGCA
>CAYIUF010000043.1:0-6370 GCA_964366515.1 uncultured Gammaproteobacteria bacterium | reverse complement strand
GAATGGGATCTTCTCTATAACAAAGCGCACAATGAATACTTAAACTACCTGGCCAACACGGGGACTGTGGGACTGGGAGCATACCTGTTACTCATCGGCACATTCGTTTTTTCCTGTATTAGCAGATTTCAATCTGCGCCAAAGCGCGAAATAAATTTCGCTAATACTGCGATTCTTGCTGGGTATGTCTCCCTCCTAGTTACCAATTTCTTTGGCTTTTCAGTCGTCTCAACCTCCCTCCTTTTCTTCCTCTATCCCGCCTTTGTCATATCCCTCAATGAATCCCCCGACCGCGCCTCCGCAAGGCCTGGCCTTACAGGGGTGTCCCTTATTCTATTTGCTCTCTTACTATTTGCTACCTGCTATTTGCTGTTTCGCGTTTCTTCCCTCTACTGGGCCGACACCCTCTACTCCCGTGCCAAATACTTAAACGAGCACAGTGACCCAAAAACGGCTGTCAAAAAGTTAGACCTTGCCTTAAAACTTCGCCCCGACGAGCCAAAATATTATGATGAACTAGCAGATTCAACTTCTCGTTTAGCAGAAGTTCTTGAAGACAAAGATTTAGCAGAATTGGCAAAAGAAATCTCCGACAAATCAGTAAAAATCTCCCCGGTCAATGTCTCTTTTTGGTCAAACCGAGCAATTTATTTCAAGCGCCTTGCAAGCCTGGATGAAAAGTATTTAGAAGAAGCGATCAAGTCCCTTGAAGAGGCAATCCACCTTGCCCCAACAGAGCCATCATTTTTGTACAACTTGGCAGTGCTGTATGAATATTCCCAACAGCCCAAACTCGCCCTAACAGCTCTAAAGCGTGCTTTGGAATTAAAACCTGACTATGACGCTCCTCGCGACTTGCTAAACACTTTTAGCGACAAAGCGAGGTAAGACATATGGGACGTCCGCGTCTCATATGAGGACCCCCGTGTCCTGCTAGATAAGCTTTCCCGTTCGGATTAATTCGGAAGTGTCTGATTCGGATTTATTGGGTAATAGCGCAATTTACCACGAAGTGGCAAGGTTCTTCGTAGGTTCTTATTGCGCACAAAAAAAGGCTGCCCTTAAAAGTTTTCACTTCTAAAAACAGCCCCAAAGGCTAATCAAACGGTCGGCTTCTCGGAGGTATCAGGGCGATGATAACCATATAGATGAGCGGCGAACCGACCAGGATGGTAAGCCCAAGACCAATCAGGCCGTCCATCAGTTGTGCGTCCCGTCAGAGCCCGGCGGCGTTCTCGGTGTAACAAAGTAGATCGCGCCCAACACAACGACAAACACCACTCCGAGTACCTGAACCACCTGAACAAGCTCACTCATCTTTTCCTCCTTTCAGTTCAAAGCCCCTGATTGGGTTCAAGCCAACTCATGCTTTTCTTAGGATGCCGAACCAGCTCGATAACGGCCGCAAACACGATCAGGATCACGACAACGACTGTCGTCGGCCAGCCAATTATGCGTGGCATCATCTTCTCCTTCCTTGCCTGTTCTGGTTGGCGTATGCCATCAAGCGCAATGATGCGAGAATTGCACCACAAATGGCAACTGCCGAGATAATCCCGAGCGTGATGTTTTCGTCCATCTCAATTGATCCTTCTTTCAATCTGCCAGCACACCTACCCGCTCCATGTTTGCAACGTCCATCCGTTTCTCCTTCGACAAGCTCAGAACCGTGGGCCCTTCTTTAGGGCTTTCCGGCCAAGTAAATCGACCACAGCCATATGCCCAGAGCAAGCAGTCCGAGCCCAAACCCAGTGATCACTGCATACATGAGAAAGCTTGTAAGCCAATCCAGGCTCACTTCCACCTCATGCGGATCCTTCTCGTTCTGCTTCTCAATCAGCCTTAGCTGATCGACCAGATCTGCCCACTCGCTTCCGATATGCTGCATGCCTTTTCCCTTTCTTGTCAATCTGCGTTTCTTAATTGTACTCCCGCTCAGGCAGTAGCGCAATTAATTGCGCGCAAAAAAGGCGGGTCCTACAATTCGAGATCTCTCTCAAAAATTGCAAAACCCGCCAAAGGTCTACGTCTGGAACATCGCACGAATTGGTGCGAAGAATGCCTGGACCTGCTCTGCTAGGAAGTGCGAGACAACCCACAAAGCAAGCGCGATAAACGCGGTAATGATTGCGTACTCCCAGACCGCCTGACCGCGCTCGGCAAGCTTGAGTGCCGGCGAGGGCCGAATGCCAACAGCCCTCGAGCGATGTCGCCAGAAACGCTCAGGATCCCCTGACATGATCAGATTAACCCCAAGCGAGGTGTACCTCCGACGAATCGGCCAGCAAAGCTTGTGGCCACGGAATCCGACCAGAAGGCCGAAGGCCGCCAAGCTTAGGATGAGTGCCGCGAGCGCTAAAGTTGTAAGATCCACAGCCTACCTCCAGTTCCAGAACTTGAAAGTTCTGGTTTCTCCTGCGTGAGCCAAAAATGCCAGCGCAAAAGCACCGAGCGTGGCTACGATTGTCCAGGGCAAGTTCTCTGGGGTTGCCAGAGAGGCGAGCAACAGTTCCATTTCTTTCTCCTCAAGGTGCGATTTTACATGCTAACAGTGTACCATAAAAATCCCCTAAAGTCAAGGCTATGGGGCATCGAGCTATCTGGATACCTGGAAATCTGGTTATCAGGGACAAAATTCATTAATATGATATATGGCCGGATTTGAGGAACTACGGATCTGGAAAGACTCCCACCAATTGAAGCTAATTGTGCACGGAATAGCCAACAAGCTCCCAGCGCACGAAGTAGACCTTAAGAATCAAATAAAACGCTCATCTTCGTCAGTCCCGAATAACATATCTGAGGGTTATTCTAGCTACTATTACAATGATAAGCTCAAAGGAGTTTATGTTGCTCGCAAGGAAGCCGGAGAAACGCAAAACCACATAAGGTCTTTCGGCGACCAACATTACATCTCACAAAACCAGGCACGAGAGCTTATTGACCGCTATGAAAGCGTAATCAGAGGAATTAACAGCTATGCAAAATACATAGCATCAAAACGCGACAAGAAAAAATAGTTTACCTGATTTCCCTATATCCCGATCACCTGATAACCAATTTCCCTGATACCCTGTTGTCCCGATTTCCCGATCACCTGATAACCTGTTAGAATAGCCTCATGATCTGTAAAATCCTCCGCACAACCAACCCTAAGCTAAGAGAGGTCTCTGTGCCTGTTTTGAAAGTAGACAAAAAACTCCTTGAGCTAATCCGTGATATGGACGAAACCCTAGATGTCCAAAAAGACCCAGAAGGCTTGGGCCTCGCAGCTCCCCAAGTCGGAGTGTTCCAGCGCATGTTTATATTAAAGCCCTTGAAACAAAAGCTCCAAGTCTTTATAGCGAATCGCGAAGCGCGATCCGATAAGAAGCTAGAAGATCCTTTGATCTTCATAAACCCAGAAATCGTCAAACTCTCAAAAAAAACAAATGATGTTGTAAAAATTGTGGATGACAAAAAAGTTGTTGAGCCCACAGGGCTCATGGAAGGCTGTCTATCTCTTCCCCACTATTATGGTCCCGTTCAGCGCGCCCAATCCGTGACTTTAAAATATGCTGTTCCAGAGTTGAAAATTGATCATTGGGAATTGAAAATTAAGCAAAAAACCTTCACAGGCTTTTTGGCCCACATCATCCAACACGAAATAGACCATCTAAACGGAGTATTCTTCATAGACCATCTCCTAAAATCCGGCCGCAAACTCTATCAAATGAAAGGGAAAGAGTGGTACGAAGTGAAACTCGTTTAGCTTCGCAAGGTCTCTCCTTGCGAGCGTAATAGCGCAATTCATTGCGCGCAAAAAATATATGACAAAAGTTATATTCTTTGGAACACCTGAATACGTAGTTCCTGTTGTAGAAACCCTCAACAGTGGCTTTGAACTCGTTGCCACAGTTACTCAACCTCCACGACCGACAGGTCGAAAACAAACTCTAACCCCTTCTCCCGTCGCTCTTTGGTCTAAAGAAAACAATATTCCCAATATCGACGGCGAACCAGCCGAAGTAACGAGCCTTCTGAAAGAATTCGGAGCAGAAGTCGGAGTTTTAGCAGCCTACGGCAAGATTCTCCCGGCAGAACTCCTAAGCCTCTTCCCCAAAGGGATTATAAACATCCACCCCTCACTCCTTCCAAAATGGCGTGGCCCAGCCCCTGTAGAGGCAACTATCGCCTCAGGAAGCGTTCCTGGAATTACAATCATAAAACTCGACGAAGAAATGGATCATGGCCCAGTTTTACAACAGACCGAAGAAACATTGGAAAAAAGCACTACAAAAGAAGAGGCAGTAAATTATATGTTCAAAAAAGCCGCCGACTATTTACCCAATCTGCTAAGTGACTATTTGGCTGGAAACACAAAAATGGTTGACCAAAACCACAAAGAGGCAACCTTCACAAAACTATTAAAAAAAGAAGACGGCTTTATCGACCCCAAAACCCTGGCTGTAGCCTCGCAAGGAGAGACCTTGCAAAGCTACGGCGAAATTCCTATCCGTTGGATGAGAAAAAGTATTAAAAAGGGTGATGTTTTCTCTTTTGCCCCAACGCCAGAGTTTTTAGAACGCTTTATCCGGGCAATGTCCCCCTGGCCAGGGGCGTGGACCCTCCTTCGCCTTTCGGCTACGGAAGGGCAAGCAAGAAGACTAAAAATACTGAAGGCGCACGCTGAGGGTGAGAATCTAGTTCTCGACGAGGTTCAACTTGAAGGTAAGAGTCCAGTCTCGTGGGGAGAGTTTACCCGAGCGTACCCTAAGGCTTCGTTTTCTTAAGCTCGTGCTACTTGTGGTACTTGTGCTACCCGTGCCACTGTGCAACAGCAAGGTTCGCGTCAGCGGTTCTTACTTCCTGCTTTGGCACATTTGCGGCTTTTACCAAGCGCAAACACTTTGTACAAAACTGTTTTTTGACTAAAATATTCCCCTTTGGAACCCATTGAGTATGAAGATTCACACGAAAAACACGCCTGTTATGCTTTCCTGAGAAAGTGACAGAGCGCCCAACTATATTTCCTTTTCCGCAATTTGCACACTTTGCCATAGATATTTACAACAGGCTATACTATAGCAGATGGGAAACCCATTCTCAAATCCAGCGGAGCTATTATTTCTTCTTCCAACCCTGCTTGTTGCAATAACAGTCCATGAGTTTGCCCATGCCTGGACAGCAGACCATCTTGGCGATCCAACCCCAAGAATCCAAGGAAGACTGACGTTAAATCCCCTCGCCCATTTGGATCCTATTGGAACTCTGGCAATTATTTTATCCGGCTTTCGTTTCGGCTGGGGGAAACCAGTCCAATTTGACCCGTACAACCTTGAAAATCCGAGGCGAGATGCGGCGATTATCTCTTTTGCAGGACCTCTGGCAAATCTTTCATTGGCTGTTCTTTCTTCAATAATTGCCCATATTTCTCTTTCCCAACAACTCAATCCGTTCCTAACAGCAATTGCAATCCAATTTATCGCTCTTAATTTATCTTTGGCTGTATTTAATTTGATTCCAATCCATCCATTAGATGGCGGAAAAATTCTTGTGGGACTTCTTCCAAGACATAACGCAAATGAGGTTGATAAAGTTCTTAACCAGTATGGATTTATTATGCTCTTGGCTTTGGTTCTTCCAGTCTTTGGCCAACCAATTATCTGGCAAATTTTAGGGCCGATTGTAACAATGCTCCTTCATTTTTTAGTCCCCCCAGGCGCAATCTTCACCTGAGTTACAGCCCTTGCTATCGAAGTGTATAATTATTGTAGAACCCTTCCAACTTGGGAAAACCGAAGAATTTTTCCTTACCCAGGTTTCCTTTAAGGGAGAGCAAGTTCGAGCAACTCGTGAGGTTGCAGGCAACTCACCCACTTACTATCTAGTAAGGGAAATCTTCTTCGATAAATACCCTCTTTGGTGGGGTTTTTGGTGCAAAATTTACGCTGTGGAGATTCCGAGGTGTGACTCAATCTTTTTAACTCTCCCCAACGTTTGCAAGTTTGAGCCCAGGACGGGAATATCGGAGCCGACAGTGAGAATCGAACTCACGATCTTCCCCTTACCAAGGGGATGCTCTACCTCTGAGCCATGTCGGCACTTCGAAGTTTCACTTCTCAGTGTAAACTATCAATTAACTTTTTCTTTTTTTCCCTTCTCCAACCTTTTATTTCTTTTTCTCTATGCGCAGCCTGATATCTATCGGGGTATTTTTCCCAGTAAACCAACTTCGCTGGTAACTTACTTAGCTGGAGACAGATTTTTGTCCTAGAATTATGCTCCTTTATCCTTTCCTGTAAATCCCATGTTATTCCAATATAGAAAGATTCATCCTCACACTTGAGTATATAAACAAACCAAGACATAGGTTAGTTTACCCTGAAGT
>CAYIUF010000042.1:5308-6430 GCA_964366515.1 uncultured Gammaproteobacteria bacterium | reverse complement strand
GAGAAACAACACATTGCCCGCTAATGCCATAGAAGCCAGAAGGATTGGATTGATTATTGTATTCAGTGGCAATCCAGTTGGCAGAGCGGGCAGAGTTTGATAGACGAATTTCATCCAATACACCCGCTTGTGATCCCATAAAGACAAGATTTTTAGAAATACTGGCAGGCGCCACCAAACTGGCGTTGTCAAAAAATCTATTGGGCGTTCCGTTCACATACCATCGCCCAATATGCTGGCCCCCTGTGAAATCAAACTCGGCAACAATGTGATACCAACTGCCAGCTGTGAGCGGAGTACCAGTCATGATAAATGGGACAGAGGATCCGGATTGGTTAAGATAAAGCGCTAACTGCGCGTTGGAGCCATTAAATTCAATCCCCCATCCCCCAGTCATCCATGTAGTTCTGTTGATAATTTGAGAACCATAGCTAATGCTTGGATATTTGAGCCAAAATTCCGCAGTCATAGCGCCGGTAAAGTCATATGTGCTTGTATTCCCCACATTGGTGGAATCTCCGCTGTCAACATAATCTATCGCACCATTAATTCGTCCCGCGGTAGTTCTAAGATTGGTGTTATCAACATTAGTGCCATTTTTAGCATTAGTTGTAGATTCTGCCACTATTGTGTTGGCGGCATTGTCCGCCATGTGCCACACGCCTTTGTAGTTGGTGTCCCAGACAGCGGTTTTGTTTTGCTGATTGGTAGCGCCGGCATTGCCGTAATACATGTATATAATGGTATCGCCAGTGGTGTCGCGTTTAAGCGTTGGCACTTCCACCCAAGCTATAAATTCGCCAGTTGAAGGAAGTTTTTCAATCTCATGATCAAGCTTGGTGCCGCTGGAATTTGTAAAGAGAATGTCATCCCCGTCTAGTTGAGCATTGGCGGTGAGATCGGCAAGATCAGCGCCTGTTAATTTGATAAGAACAGGAAAGTATGATTGATCTGTGTTTGGAACTTTGGCATCATCAATAGCGATAACTTTGCGGTAGTTCCAACCGCCGGGATACCAACTAGTTGAAGAATAATCGCTGCAGACGGGAGTTGGGGGGCCGCCTGATGCATTCACCACTACATTAACTGTCGCTGTCGCATCAGATGTGCCCGCTTTTGAAC
>CAYIUF010000042.1:0-5208 GCA_964366515.1 uncultured Gammaproteobacteria bacterium | reverse complement strand
GCTGTCAAAGGGCCAGGCGGGTTGGCGGTGAGAGTGACGGTAATGGGGGTGACAGCATTCACCACTACATTAACTGTCGCTGTCGCATCAGATGTGCCCGCTTTTGAACAGGTAATGGTGAATATTTGAGTACTGACGGGGATAGCTGTTCTGTCTTCAAAACCGCCAGTTGGCGATTTTGATCCACTCCAGAAGTTTGAAGCGGTGCAGCTGTCAGGAGTACCCGTAGTTACCCAAGTCAATCTGGTTGCTCCGGGAGCTGTCAAAGGGCCAGGCGGGTTGGCGGTGAGAGTGACGGTAATGGGGGTGACAGTAGTGAAGGTGGCGTCTGCCGCATAGCCAGTACCAGTGCTGTTAGTAGCATAACCTCGGAAGTGATATGTAACACCAGGAGTTAACCCTGTTGCGGCTATTGTGAAAGCGCTAGGAACAGTTTGCGACAATGTTGCGGGCACGCAAGTAGCTCCGCTTGTTAGACTCGGATTTAGCGTCGTTGCATAACAAACACCGCGAGCAGAGATTAAAGCCGGGACTCCTAGAGACCTCACGGTTGCTCCTAATGTAGCTTCGGTAGAAGTGATGGCTGTGGCGGTGGGAGTGTCAACGGTGGGGATGGCATTGGCTGGGTTTACCGTAAATGTCTGAGTAGCACAATTATCTCCCTCATTGGGTTCGGTATTAGTACCGGTAGCGTCAGCGCAGATTTCATATTTATGAGTTCCCGCTGTGGCTGTCCAAGCACTGCTCCAAATTTCATTCTCGGTACCATTAACAGCCAAAACTCCGGTGTTTTGATTGGCTGGATTAACATCCCAAGTGCCATTATTACTTATATCTATTCTTAGACGGGTTTGAGAAGCCACAGACGCCGCCGTTCCCTGATTTCTAACTGTGCCGTTAAAAGTCAAGTTGGTGCCGGCAGTGAGCGCACCAGTTATGGAAGAGGCGGAAATATTTAGGTTGGGTTGAGCTGCTGTTACTGTAAAAGTAGAAACACCATTACAATAGGCCGAAGCACCGGGAGAAGGATAAACAGGGTCAATCCAGAAAACATAATTGCCCGGGGTTGCCGGCACATTAGGCACGGTACAAGTACTGCCGGAACAATAGGCGGATGCTAAAATGCCATCTTCGCAGTAATAATTGACACCGAGAGCGCATCTGCCAGGAAAACGGGCATCATCATAAGTATTAGGTGCGCCAGCGTCATTGGTCATACGTAAATTGTAGCTAGTAGCATTGGTGGAAGCCTGCCAAGAAAGATTTATTGCGTTACCGGTAACAGAGCCAGAAGGAGAAATGCCTGTCGGCCCTTGGCAGGTGTATGGCGGGGTACATTTATACTTAGCTTTGGGAGGCCAGACTGATGTATCAACCCAAAATTCCCAGAGCCGGTTGTCTTTGTCAATAATGGAATGAGGAGAGCCCCAACTTCCGGGAGGTGGCGTTGCCCCTAAATTATGCCAATAACTGCCGACAGTTTCCCATTTCCAAGTATTGCCCGTCCAGCCATCCATGAAAAACTTATCAATATAGCCAGTAATAACACTGGGACTTTGAGCATAAACCTGATCGCTAACTACACCTTCTGTACCACTAAAGTAAACAATATCCCACACACAAATGTTGCCATACCCAAAAAGACAAGTTGTCCACTGAGCACCATGTATACTGCCACCAGAGCCAGAGTAATTAAAATTGGTAAAAAGGTAAACTCCATCAGATCTCTGAGCCGTAGAATAACTTCCTCCCGGCGGAAGAGGAAAACCATAAGGATTTGTCGGAGCTACCCAAGGAATATCACGCCAAGTCGGGCTGGATTCACTACATACAGCAAAAGGGTTGACTTTTACTTCCAAAATAGCACTGGCAGAATCGACTAAGTCTGGCTCTGGTACTGTGTCAGTACCAATGACAGTAATAGTATAACTATTAATCCCAGTGCTACTGGTAGTGTTCACCCGTAAGTCTTTATATACAGTTCCACTACTTAAATCAGCTGTATTACCTCCAAGAAAAGAGCAAGTAATGCCATTAGTGCCACAGGCACCTGCATTAGAAAGTGTAACAGTGCCAGTGTAGTTATTCGGAGTTACGGTTACAGCATATGAAGTCCATTCACCCTGATAGACTGATTTAGTCGAGTCTATAGTTACATCAAATGCGCTTGACGGTGGTGGTGGTGACCCGCCGGGATCATTACACGACAGTCCCCAAGAACAATCTTGCCACGTGCCACTGCATGGTTCTGATTCGCACCTAAGATAGATGTCGTTCCACCATCCAGCAGTACCAGCATTGTCGTGTGAGTGGCAATTCAGTACAGACCATCCTCCACTGCTCGGATCATATTCACATGAGGATGAAAAATCATAGGCAGCTGAGTTGTAACACGAACTAGTACAAGGGTTGCTTTGAGCATCAACCGTTTTAATTTGAAACGCTAATACCGCAACAAAGCTGGCAATAATTAACGTGAATAATAAAAACTTGCTAATTTTCATAAAATTTTAATTAACATTTTGACTGGTAGTGCTGGCAGAATTTTTAGATTGGAAATGAACAAGAGTTAAATCAATGATTTGTATATTGTTTTCCTGATTAAAAGTTTGTGTAATACTAATTTTATCATATTTTTTTGCCACATACATATTAAAAAAATCATTTTCCAGTTCTCTATTGAGAATGGCCCATTGATTTTCATTAAAATATTTTCTGTAAGCTTCAAAATTTTCAGCAACGCTCTTTTTTGTAATATATTTCAAAGTATGTTGAGTTTGCCATCCATCTAAATTTTTTGCTTCATAGTTCTCCAAAATCATCGGGTCTTTTTCCTGAATCATATCTTTAGGAAAAACTTCAGGAAGCTTATCTGTTGGTAAATCGGTTTTTGTATACTCGAGCATTGGCTGAAGATTTACAGCTGGTTCTTTTTTTAAAAATATTCCCCGCCCATAAAAAAAGGCAAAAATTATGATCAAAAAAAAGATGATTAGGGGAACAAGAATATATATTTTGTTGTTTTCTTTCTTTGGCAAACTAGATAAACCACTTGGTATATTTTTATCCAGGTTTAGTTCCATATTGCGTTTATTATACAGTATCAGTACCTTTTTTAATATAAAAAGTGGATAACTTTAAAAAGAAATTGCGAATATAGTGGGCAGATACGAAAGGTTGACAAAAATATACAAACTAGTGTATAATTCTTGGCAGGAGTAGCTGTTTGACATTTTAGTAAGAAAGAGGTTTGTATGAAGAAAGCGCTTTTTGCGTTTTTGCTCGCAGTTTTCGCGATGGCCTCCCTCCTTGGGCAGTCATCGCCGATGGATACGATTATCCCTCTACCGAAGGGAGACTCTCTGGCAGGAGATGGAAAAGGAGGGTTCTGCTATTTTTCTGAAGAAGCAGACCCTTCCATTAACCGCTGGCAAGCAGGACAAGTGGAAACACTTGTTCACCAAAGCCAACTTGACGGAGCGACGTTTAACTACCCGCTCCCAACACTGCAATATCAATATTGCAGGATTCTCTGTTTTTCCGAGGATTCTCCTCTGTTTTTAGCCTATTCCCGCCAACTTCCGGGAGGGCCTTATCTTGCCAGTTTGTTTTCAGGCAAGAGTCAAGTGCTCGCCCCTTCGCCACAAGCCATCAAAGTCCAACCAATCGGGCAACTTGGGCAATTGGACAAAATGTTCTTTGGAGGTCTTTCGCTTAATCGTTCTGCCGGACGAACCTACATGGCTTCAATACTGAGCAACACAGGTAGTTGGGATAATGTTTGGAGCGAAGGTTTGGAATTCAGACAGCCTTTCTCTCAACCATTTACCCTGCTGGGAAATCCAAAAGGATCCTCGTTCGCAATGATCGGCAATAGCTGTACTAGCAGTACTGGTTTTTGGCAAATAGCAAGAAAGACTTCCTCGTCACCGCCCGTTGCCAGTGTAGTTTACTACGACCGGACTGGAAAAGTGATGACTGTCAAAGAGGTGTCTAACCAATGGATTAACTCTCTTGGGTGTGATACATCTGGAGCTGTGATATCGTATCTTGAGAATTCCATTCTCAAGATCAGCCGATTCAACGAGCTTCAGCCATCCCTAGAGGTTCCGCTAATGGTCGGCAACAATTTCGCCGGCTATACTTTGACCAGAATCGATTCCTTGGCAGTCTTGGATGATGGAACGATTTATTTCATCGCCGTGACTAACAATGGAAACACTCTGTTCCGCTTGGCATCCAAAAGTGCCATACCAGAACCATTGAAAACTCCAGGTGGTGATCCGCAAAACATCGTGTTGAGTGGCAACATTGTCGGAGTCCAAGGGTTACAGGGCAAAATCATTACCAACTTCCTTCTCACGAAAGAGCCGGTCATCACCAACTTCAAAGCTGAGCCAGCAACTGTTGAACCTGGACAGCCGGTTAAGCTCAGTTGGGATTTGGCTGGTCAGGCCAAGTCTCTAACACTCACGCCAGGCATCATCGCTTACACGGGCGCAGGGCATTATGAAGTGACGGTCTATCCGGCCGTTACAATGCCTTACACTGTCAAAGCAGAGTGGGTCGGCGGAACAGCCGTCACTAAGTCTGTGACGGTTACCGTTTTACCCTCTCGTCCGGCGTTCAGTTCTACTAGTGTGGTTAACTCCGCATCTGGAACAGAACTTTCGCCCGGCGCTCTGGCCAGCATTTATGGCAAGGGCCTGGCATCGCAGACCGTTATCTCCGACTTGCCTTTGCCCACCAAGTTGGGTGGCACGCAAGTTCAGATAGAAGGAGTGGCTTGTCCCCTGCTTTTCGTCAGCGAAGGACAAGTGAACTTCATCATTCCCAAAGAAATTCAGCCCGGGAAGCGCAAGATGGTCGTGATTCGTGATTACATCTTCAGCAATGAAGTTGAAGTCATGGTCGCAAACATCGCCCCTTCGCTGTTCAATATTTCGCGGGACCAAGGGTTGTTCATAGATGCTGTGAGTTACCAGCTCGCCGGGTCAAAAGAAAACCCTCTGCGCAAAGACGGTATTTATATCGTCTACGCCAACGGAATGGCTTCATCTGCTTGCAATTTAAAGACGGGTGAGCTAGCTCCCACAGACCGTTTGTGTTCTGCTGACGGAGAGATTTCAATGAAAGTTGGCGATCTTCCCGTAAAAGTTCTTTTTGCCGGACTGGCTCCGGGAATGTTGGTTTACCAAATCAACTTCC
>CAYIUF010000041.1:1979-6776 GCA_964366515.1 uncultured Gammaproteobacteria bacterium | reverse complement strand
AAAGGATTATGTGGGTATCGGGCACTACATACCAGGAGGGCAGCCTGGTATGTGGTTTCCGGTACTCACGGTACAACATCATTGCGGATTAATATCCTTATTGATTTCCTCGCTTTGCGGGGGATTACCATCCTTTTCAACTATCCCAAATGGGATTACACATTTCTCAAGAGGAGGAGGACTACCTACCTATTCACGAAGCAACGATGACCATCTGGTCACCGTCGAAGTCTGTCGCGAGACGGACTATTCAAGCCCAAGGGGGGCAACATGAGCGAAAGACTCGCGCGAATCTTGGCAGTCCTTTCTGCCATATTGACCGTCGTTCTGATACTCACCATCATCACGATGGTGAGCAACGACGTCAATGCATGGACCAAGACGATACTTGCAAGTGTTGTCTTCGGTCTAAACATCATAGGGGGACTGACGATACTGATTGTCCTCCTGAAGATTGGCACCGTAGGATCTGTCGCAGAACGGATGATCATATATGCAACAACATATGCGATCATCATGTCGATACTGGGCCTATTTGGATTTTGGGGAGTAATCCTCATGCCCGTATGGGTCCTTATCGCCTTCCTTGTGGTGGCAGTGGCCAGCTTAGCTGTGACCAATGTCATCCTAACGAGGAGAGCGCTTTTCTATTAAACGAATCGCGCTCGTCTCGTGACGTCGCCAGGGCCCGCCCCGGTTTCACATCGGGGCGAGGCACCGTTCATCGCTACTCTCCAAGGAGGAGACAATGACGCGCGTCAAGCTCGCGATCATGATGGTTATGATGACCATCATACTATCAGCCTGTGTTGGGACAACGGGGAATCCGTTTGATCAACCGATCGCAACCGCGGTTCCAGCACCAACGGCGACCCAAGTCGCTGTTGCAGTCGCACCAGTGGCTCCGGCAGTTGTCGTCCCTGCTCCGGTCGCTGTCGCACCTGTTCAGGTAGGCCCGGCCATCGTGGCCCCCGCCCCTGCTCCGACCGTGGCGGTCGCGCAGAACCCAAGCATTCCTCAGACCGTTTCGGTCATCCCGGACAACACCTTGGTCGCCTCTGGCACCTTGGTCGTTGTTCGTGTGACCGACTTTGGAAAGAAGACGGTCAGCGTCACGGCGGGAACCTTGCCCCAGCCAGTTACCTTCGGCGTGAATGGCGACATTCACACGGACGGCTGGTGGGGTTTCGGCTCGCAGACACGTGCCGTCGAAGGCGCGTGCAAGGAAGTGAGCGAGCTCAACTCGCACATTTCCAAGATCGGAGACACCTGGTACCAGTTCACGGTAACGTCGAACTGCACCCAGGTCACCAGTGCTCCGGCACCGGCATCGTCGTCCATCACCAATAGTGGTGGACTACTGCTTCGGCGACCGAACGAGGGTTTCACGACCCTCTACGTACCGCCGACGAATCAGCCGGATCCCGTTCAGGCGCGTCGCAAGCACATCACGGGCGCCGTCGATGATGGCGTCTCGAATGTGTGGGTCGGAGGTCAGCTTGACCTTCGCCCGCTCGCCGACCTGAAGAAGGACGAAATGTACCTTGCCCACGGCGACCTTGTCGGAAACGGCGGTTGCCAGGTCTGGTACTGGCTGGAGGGCTCGAGGCCTTCTCGGCCAATCGTCTCAGCTGCCACCTGGCAGTTGTACCACGTCCAAGGCGTTTCGAAAGAGACGCTTGAAGACGCGGCAGCGGTCGCCCAGCTCATCGCTGGCTTCCGCGATATCCCTTCATGCGTGGTAACGCGGAAGGGATAATTCCCAATCTATCCCCGCAGATGGATGCGGGGATTTCAACCGCAAGGTTGAAGGAAAAGGTAGATCTGTATGTCTACAAGTCGCAGCCCCTCGGGGCAGTGATTTGGGGGAGGGCTGTTTTAAGCAGCCCTCCCTTCCTTTCCTTTGTTTATAAGGCAACTTATAACCGAAGACCAAGGAATATATGAAAAATTTACTTCAGACATTTAATACACCAGAGTCTCTTCTGGTTATCACCAGCTACCCAAATCCTATCAATGGAAAGTACGGTGCGCGTGATTTTAATGCCATCGGAGAACACAGCGAAAGACGCCTCCCCTATCTTGCGAAAGATAGAAAGGTGTTAGTTGTGGCAGAACAAATGGGCAAAAACACGACCTTCAAGGCCACCCCTAACCTCATGATTGCCAGAGTCTGGAAAAAGAGAAATATCTTGTCATTTTTCAAGTTGTTTTACTTTATCCTGAAACAAAACAAGATACGCTCTATTCTCGTTCAGTTTGAGTTCAACGTATTTGGTGGAACTATTCCTAACATGATTATTATGGCGTTGCTTTTTCTCTTGCGTTTCACCAGCAAAGAAACTACGTTTGAACTTCACCAAGTTATCACTGATGTTGGAACGCTGAAGAAACACATCAATATCACCAATCCTATCAAGCGTGCATTTCTCAATACGGGGCTCAAACTCTTTTACAAAACGGTGGGCTTCGTTGCGAAAAACATCGTGGTATTTGAACAAGAAATCAAAGAACGCCTCAGTGCGTATGTAACTGCAAGCAAAATTACGGTTCTTTGTCTCTCTATTGACAGACAAAAAGCCATTGACCAAAAAGTTGCACGCAAAACACTCGATATCAAACAAAACGAGTTCGTTATCCTCGTCTTTGGCTTTATCAACGGCTACAAAGGTATCGACTGGATCCTGAACGCACTTAAAAACGTGAACAAACAAGCCAAGGGCAGACCCGTGAGACTGCTCATCACAGGTGGCAAAAATCCCTACCTGAAAGATTACACGTACTATCAAAGGTTCTATAACGCTATCGTGGCAGAAACCAAGAAGTACACGCACGTTACTTATTCCAATTTCGTTTCTGACGAAAAAGTAGGATTATATTTCAGCGCGTCTGATATCGTAGCCCTTCCTTATGAAGTGTTCATGTCTGCGTCTGGGCCTTTTTCCAGAGCGCTTGCATACGAAAAACCCATCTTGCTTTCAGAAAAATTGCTCAATTACAGCAAATCTCTTGATTTTGCTCAGTCACTCGCTGATGCACAGCTTAAAAAGAGCGATATCTTCTTTCCCTTAACTGAGAAAGGAATCCTCTCTCTGATAAACAAAGCAAAAAAAGATAAGAAATATATCCAACAGCTCGCAACTTTTTCAAGACTGCTTGGAACTGCTCGTTCTATCGAAACGGTAAGTGTGAAGCTTGACCACATACTATTCTCAGATGTGAAAAAAGTAGTATCATATACTCAGCCTGCCTTGGCAGTTGCATGAAGCGTTTTATACAACACAACCCGTATACCCTACTTCTTGGACTCGTTTGTTTATTACTTCTCATAACCAACTACGTTCCAGATGCGTATGTAATTGGCTGGGACAATCTTCAAACTGATCTTAATCCCATGCTCGGGGTACAACGCGCATTCTTCTCAGTTTGGGAAGAATACCAAAGCTTAGGACTAACCGCAGGCATGGCACACTCCGCTGATTTACCTCGTGCGATTGCGGTGGCACTTCTCTCATTTGTTCTTCCCAATCATGCAATTCGATATGTATTTCTGATGGGTATGGTTACTTTTGGCGCTTTTGGAACGCTTCGCCTTTTACAATTCTCTGGACTTGAGAACGATAAGAAACTTTTTGCGTTCCTAGGCAGTCTTTTTTATCTGCTCAACTTTGCCACCATTCAACTCGTGTCTCTTCCTTATGATCCGTTTGTGATATTTTTTGGGTTCTTGCCTTGGTTACTCTGGATTTTTCTCTCACTTTTACAACACCATAACAAAAAACATGCGTGGCTATTTGTCGCGCTTAATGCTCTTGGTATGTCCGCGTTTCTCCCTCAACAGATATTTTTCGTTTACATGGCGATGCTTTCTACTTTTGGTTTGGGCGTGTTTCTCCACCACCGATCTCTGGCGATTATTAAACGATTTTGTGTGCTTATCGGACTTATCTTGATGATAAACAGCTGTTGGATTTTGCCACAAATTTACTTTTTGGCTACCAACAAAAACGTAATTCAAAATACCAAGCAAAATCAAATTGTTACGGAAGATATCTCCTATCTGAACAAAAACAAAGGAAACCTTCGAGATTTTTTACTTTTTAATAGCTTTTTTACCGAGAACCTCAATCAATATCAAAAACCTATATTTCAAACATGGAACGATCACAGAAGTCTCCCAAGAGTTCACCTGCTTCTCTATGTTCTCGCAGGCATAGGATTACTCGGCCTGATCAAGAAATCACCCTACAGAGCTTCTTTTGCGCTTGCTTTTCTCGTCGTAGCCATCGCGCTTCTCTCTCAAGCTCCACCCTTTGACATCATCAACACGCTCCTTCGTAAAATTCAAATCCTCAATCAAATTTTTAGATCTCCCTTTACCAAGTTTGGATTTACGTACGCTTGTATCTTTAGTTATCTATTTGCCATGGGCTTATTGTTCCTATACGAACAAATAAATAGGATTACTCATTTGGGGAATAAAAAACATTTATTTTTTGGATTTTTTGTCACGAGCATTATCGTAGGTCAAGCACTTCCTGCTTTTAGCGGACACTACATCGCTACAGAGATGAAGGTACAGATTCCATCCGAATATATTTCTCTGATGGACTACCTCAATACGCAAGATCCAACCAAGCGCATCGCGCTCCTCCCTGAATATACGTTTTGGGGTTGGTTTTATCACACATGGGGATACCATGGATCAGGATTTTTGTGGTATGGCATACGACAACCCATCATCTCCCGCACCTTTGATGTCTGGAGCTATCCAAGCGAAAGCTATTTCTGGGAAGT
>CAYIUF010000041.1:0-1879 GCA_964366515.1 uncultured Gammaproteobacteria bacterium | reverse complement strand
TCCAATCAGCAGGAGGAAGTATTGGATGCTTTAGCTACAACGAAAATAATCTCGATCAAAAATACGGATATATCGCAAGTATTACGAATAAAAATACTGCTGGACAACCGTTATTCTTCTATCTGGTTGACCAAACCAAAGAACAAGCATACATCGAAGATCGTCTCAGCCCTAATAGCACCAACAATTATATTATCGGTCCACGATATAACTACGGAATAGGATACACCTTTGGATTTCAAAACTCATCTCTTACTACCATTCCCGCGACTAACATCCTCAGTGGTCTTTCTCTCTATATG
Organism: uncultured Gammaproteobacteria bacterium; assembly: GCA_964366515.1. Taxonomy (GTDB): domain Bacteria; phylum Patescibacteriota; class Microgenomatia; order UBA8517; family UBA10165; genus 2-12-FULL-44-25. The sequence goes on along the minus strand of CAYIUF010000041.1, from coordinate 1,577 downwards.
ATGCCGTATGATGAGATAAAAAACGTTCACTTGACAAAGAATAACACTACTGTTTCACCAGCTCAATCATCTTCTGTCACTCTGTCAGTCACCCATCCAAATCCAAGTTTGTATACGGTTGAAGTAGGAAATGTGAATGCAAATACGACACTCATCCTCTCCCAAGCATATGACACGGGATGGAAAGCGTACCAAATTCAAAATTCAAAATTCAAAATTCAAAATTACCTAAACTTGGCTCTCCCTTTCCTTTTTGGAACAGAGATCAAAGATCATGTGAAGGTGAATAACTGGGAAAACGGCTGGGTCCTCCCCAATTCTACCCTAAACGCTGATAACTATACGCTAGACGCTAAACGCTATACCCTGGTCCTCGTTTTCCTCCCCCAATACCTGCAGTACCTCGGCTTCATGCTCTTACTCTTCCCCATCTTTTGGTGTTTTCGCGCCAAAAATTTGACAAAGTGACCTTTGGTTTGATAGACTTAATCCTTACCGAAAAAGCAATCATGTAAATACGCACAACTATAAGAACTGCCTACGTAAGCCACTACCCCTGACCATCAGTATTTAACAAAATTATGAACAATGAAGAGTCAAAAGTATCCATTATTTTGCCCGTTCACAACGCGGGAGCCTTTCTCCCCTCCTGCCTTCAAAGCCTATTCTCCCAAACCCACCAAAATCTGGAAATCATAGCCATAGACGACAATTCTACCGACAATTCATATGCCATACTCAGGGCAATGCGTAAGCTCGATTCGAGACTAAAAATCTCCCGTAATGTAAAGAATTACGGCATGGCAGTTACGCTCAATAGATGCCTAAAGAAAGCCAAGGGAACCCTCATAGCCTTCATGGACACCCATGACAAAGCGCTGGTCAAAAGAATTGAGGAACAGGTAACGTATTTGGCCCAAAACCCCAAAATAGCCGCGGTAGGCACGCAGTGCACGTATATTGGTCAGAACAACCGAAAAGTGGCCCAAAGCTCATTCCCAATTGACCATGACACTATCTACAAAAAGCTCCTCCACGGGCTTTCTATGCAGTTTGAGACGTGTATGGTGCACAAAGAACGGCTTCCCAAAGACATGCTCAAATTCAGCGTAAATGTCTATCCCTACATCTTTGCCGACCTCTTTCTCAAGCTATCTCAATATGGCCAAATAGCCAATCTGAGCAAATTCCTGCACCACTCGCGCGCGCACAAGTCAGTCAGGCACGCCAAAACACTCGGCAAAGTGAGTAACAGCTTCTACGCGATCAAGATGTGGGCACAATCACTCTCCCAGTACGGCGACACCCCCTCCCTCCGCTCCGTAGTCATGCCCCTCTTACGAACATAACAATTTAATATTGTTGATAGTTTTTTGACATAAGTCAAAAAAGATGCTACACTATAAGACTTCTTTTGTCCCTGAAATAGCTTTGGGATACAAGAGAAAACAAACACATTTTAGTAATTAGAAATTAGTAATTGGCAATTAAGAAATAGCTTCTTAATGAACTGATTGCTTTTTCGCTTATTACTTATTTTGTGTCCAAGAAAAGCTCTTTGACAACTTACGCACACA
>CAYIUF010000040.1:0-7011 GCA_964366515.1 uncultured Gammaproteobacteria bacterium | reverse complement strand
GCAATGTTGGTATCGGCACTACCACTCCAACATACAGACTCACTATTGCCTCATCGACAGCTCCTCAACTTTCACTCTCAACAGGGATAGCGGGAGTAAACCAGTGGACGATGAGAAACGCCGGAGGAAATCTTTATTTTGCTACTACAACAATTGACGGCACTTCAACTACTACTACATCAGCACTTTCAATCAACGGCTCAACCGGAGCTATCTCTATCGCCACATCAACCGCAGGTTGTCTCAACACCAATGCCAACGGCCTTATATATAGTGCAACATGTGCTACTGGCGGAGGTTCCGATCCGTTCACTCATCCTTTGTTTGGTCTTTCAGCTACAACATCACAAATACTCATCGGCACAACCACCGCAAACAGTTATCAATTAACCATCTCCACATCAACTGCTTCTCAACTCTCACTCTCTGCCGGAGCGGGACTTTCACAATGGACATTCCGAAACGCAGGAGGAAACTTGTACTTTGCTACAACGACAGTTGACGGAACCGCTACTTCTACTGGCGCCGCCGCTCTTACAATTTTGAATAATGGAAATGTGGGGATTGGGACGACAACACCCGAATTTGGACCGGACGCTGATACGCCTGTTAGATTAACTATAAAAGGATCAGAAGATATGATATGGGTAGACTCTACCGTTAATAATTCCATAATTATGTCGACCATAAATGGAATAAATGAAATAGATCTTAATAATATTAGTGGCCGCTTTGATATTCAGACGGGTGGTAGTCAGAGATTTTCCATTAGTCCAACTGGCAATGTCGGTATCGGCACATCAACCCCATACTCCAAACTCTCCGTCTGGGGCGGGGACACAGGAGCAACAAGAATGTTTGAGTTGACCAACAATGCATCAACCACACTCTTCAGCGTTTTGAATGATGGAACAATCGCGATGGGAAGCAGCACAGCGACCACGACTGTGACCGGAGGATTTAGTATTGACGGCGGAGCAGTGAATTATGATACTTATACCGGTGTTACTTCAATTGACTCATTGCAACTTGGTTCAATTAATTTTGATACTGATGCAGGTATCGTCTCATGGGTTGATATGCCGACAGCGACAACTACGGTAGGAATTATTGACAGCTACACTGCTCAGCTCGGTGGCAACCCGATGCTTACTATATATGGTACATCTAACGCAGCAGGCGGAGTTTCAAATCTTGGCGTAGGCATCGGCACAACCACTCCTCAATATCTGCTCACTGTTGCATCATCAACCGGCGCCCAACTTTCACTAGCGACGGGAGTAGCAGGCATCAGCCAGTGGGTAATGAGAAATGCCGGAGGCAATTTGTACTTTGCAACCACTACTGTCACCGGCACTGCCACCACTTCCACTTCAATACTTTCCATCAACGGCTCAACTGGCGCAATATCAATAGCAACAACAACAACAGGATGTTTGAATACTGATGCTAACGGACTCTTATATTCATCCACTTGTGGCACCGGCATACTATCTTACGACGCATGGACGCATCCATCCGCCGGATATTCTGCAACCACTTCCGCTCTCTCTATCGCCACCACATCAGCATGGGCTAAATTCTCAGTTTCCAATTACTCTACCGGATTAAATTCAAACCCACTCTTCGTCGTCGCCTCATCTACTGGCACTGGCGCTACATCAACTGCGTTTGTGATTAATTCAATAGGAAATGTCGGAATCGGGACAGCAAATCCATTGTCAGTATTAGGTATAAATGGCGGAATCGGAAGTTTATCAACCGGATTAACGTTTGGCGATGGTGATACGGGACTTTTTGAAAACAGTGATGATGAAATTCATATTTCATTAGGAGGTAATGATAGGCATATAATTAATACAAACTATCTAGCGGCAAATTCTACAGGTGGTTATTATTTAGGAAGATCAGGTACAGCAAATGTTATCTATGCTTTTTATGGTGATGTAGATACGGGTGTCGGTAGAGCACAAACAGATAACACTTTGACACTTAATACAAACGGTAATGAAGCGATGAGGATTATTTCTTCCGGAAACGTCGGTATCGGCACCACATCACCTCTCGCCAAACTCTCAGTTTCTAGTTACTCTGATGGTGCTAACACCACTCCACTCTTTGTAGTTGCGTCATCAACTGGCACAGGTGCCACATCAACTGCGTTTATGATTAATTCAATAGGAAATGTGGGAATCGGAACAGCAAATCCAGCTTACGCTTTGGATGTTACTGGCCGAATAGGATTAACTGATGATATTTACATGGGGAATAATAAATCTCTAAGGTTTGGTGACGGAGATACTTATATTGCTGGTTATGGAGGAAGTACTCCTTACAACAGTATTTCATTCTATGCTAATGGTTTACCAAAAATGAAAATTGGTGAAGCGGGCGTCGGTATCGGCACGACCACTCCATATTACAACCTCACCATCGCTTCTACCACTGGTCCCCAAATAGCATTATCAGATGGGGGTGCGGCAGGTGGTATATCTCAATGGACAATGCGCAATGCCGGAGGTAGCTTCTACTTATCTACCACCACACTCGCAGGCACAGCGACATCGTCTCTCGCCGCTTTCACCATTGATTTAAACGGCAACGTGGGAGTGGCCACAACTTCGCCTGTTGCCGGCTTTGCCGTGGCCACTCATTGCGTGACGGGAGATACTAAGTTGCGAAGACGCAGAAGAAAAAACAACTCACTTGAGTATATTTATGATGAAGTTCAAATCAAAGATGTTGAAGTTGGAGACGAAATCCAATCTCTGGATGAAAAGACAGGCAAGCTCGTCTGGAGTAAAGTGAACAAACTGATGTATATGGGCGAAAAAGAAATCTATAAAATAACTACCGCCAGTGGCAAATCCATCCGCACCACGAGCGAGCATCCGTATTTAGTAAACAGAAACCCCGACCTTGCGGGCGGGGCAGCGTTAATGAAGTCTATTATATCAAATAAACCCACTCAGTCAAACCGTGTTTTTGCGTTCATAGATTACGCAAATATAAAAGCTTGGGCAAGAAGTAGGGGCTCTGCGATTGATTTGAAATTATTGAAAAAACTTTTGGCTCTTGTCGGTATCACAAATGTATCACTGTATTATGGCGCCGACCCCAAGAATGAAAAAATATCAAAGTTTTTGAATAGGTTAAACATTTTTGGCTACAAAATTATCAGCAAACCAATGCAATATTTCAGAATTACTTTAACAGAGTTATTAAATCAGTCTGCTAATATACGATGGCTGGAAGCATTGAGTGAGAATCTTAGAAAAAGTTTAATAACAGAAGCAAAACGGCTTGACTCGGAGCATTTAAATTTGCTCGTTCCCAAAGCCAATTTTGATGTTGAAATTGCGTTGGATGCTCTGCTTTATAAAAATGATTTTGATCACATGGTCTTGTTTTCTGGCGATGGCGATTTTGCCCCTCTTATAAAGCATTTAAATGAGGTCGGTAAAAAAACTACCATAATCTCTGGCAAAGAATTTTTAGCTACAATTTTGAGAGAAGCGGCTAGCACTCACGCTAAGCTTGAAGAATTGGTCAAAATACTACCGGATCTGGTCTATCCAATTGGAGAAGATGGCTCTTATAAAAAGCCAACACCCGTCCAACACGAGGCTGAACGGGTATGGGAGAACTGTGCCTCTAGTATAGCAAGCCTATTAGGTCTGTCAAGCGCTCCCGCTGTGGATATTAAAAATGGTGTGTGGACAAAGGTAAAAAGCATAAAAGAGGGGGAATATATTGCAGTGACTAATAACTCATCCCAGCCTCCCGCCCGAATGCCGCAGGCGGGCAGGTCTCTTACAACAAGAGAAGGAGACGGAATCAAAGCAGTCTGGGATAAAATAGTGAAAATAGAAAGAATGCCAGCCGAGAAAGTTTACGATATAGAGGTGGAAGGCACCCACAACTTCGTCGGCAATGGTATCATCGCCCACAACACTTACCTCGGCGGCAACCTCACCGTCCAAGGTTCAGCCAATTTCCCCAATCTCTCTCAAGGCGTTGCTTATGTCGGCTCTGGCAATCTTCTTAACACAGCAGCATCATCATCAATTTTTGGCTTCACTCCTCTCGCCAGTTATGACGCCTGGACACATCCGGCCGCTGGCTATTCCGCAACTTCATCAGCTCTCTCCATCGGCACATCTTCAGCTTGGGCTAAGTTCTCTGTCTCTAGTTACTCCGATGGCATAAATACAAACCCACTATTTGTAGTTGCATCATCAACCGGAGCAGGTGCAACTTCAACAGCGTTTATGATTGATGCATACGGCAACATTTCAATATCCACCACAACCGCCGGATGTCTCAACACTGACGGAAGCGGTCTTATCTACTCAGCGACCTGCGCAACCGGCGGAGGTTCTGATCCATTTGATCATCCTCTCCTCGGCTTCTCAGCTACCTCTACATCACTGGCCATAGGCACCTCAACCATATCATTACTCAGTACTCTCACTGTCTCATCATCAACCGCTCCCCAGCTCACTCTTTCAGCCGGAGCTGGATTGAATCAATGGGCATTTAGAAATGCCGGTGGCAACTTCTACCTCTCTACTACTACCATAGCTGGTACTGCCACCACATCAACATCCATTCTCTCCATTAGTGGTACTACTGGAGCCATCTCTATCGCCACATCCACTGCCGGATGTCTGGAAACCACATCATCAGGTCTTTTGTTCTCCAAAGGCGTGGCCTGCGGAACATCAAGTGGCCTCTCATCTTATGACGCATGGACACATCCTGCCGCAGGATACTCAGCTACCACATCTGCTCTCTCCATCGGCACCTCATCTGCTTGGGCTAAATTCTCAGTCAGCTCTTACTCCGATGGCATCAATACCAACCCTCTCTTTGTTGTCGCAAGTTCAACAGAAACTGGAGCGACCACTACCAACTTCATAATTACTTCTACAGGGAATGTGGGGATTGGGACAGCGAATCCCGGAGATATATTGCACTTGTATACATCGTCGGGAGACATCTGGCAAGACATAGAAACAGATAGTGGTGAATCTGTCCTTAATCTCTCTGGCAGTCAGACAGTTTCTGATACATCTGTGGGTGGGATTAGTTTTTCCAATAATGACGACACCCTTGGTTATATAAGAATGGTCCTTGACGGAACAACTCAAGCGGGAGCGATGACTTTTAGAACTCAAGTTACAACAGCAGGAAGTACCGTTGAAAGAATGAGAATTTCCTCTACCGGCAACATCGGCATTGGCACTTCCACCCCTACATACAGATTAACCATCGCCTCATCAACTGCGCTGACTGACGGAGCCGGGGTAGCAATGTGGGTGACCCGTAATGCCGGAGGAAATCTTTACTTCGCCACTACTACTGTCGCCGGAACTGCAACTACTTCAACTTCAGCACTTTCAATTGATGGTACTACCGGAGCAATTTCAATTGCCACATCAACTATTGGCTGTCTCAACACTTCTGCAAACGGACTTTTGTATAGCGCAACATGTGCTACTGGCGGAGGCTCTGATCCGTTTGATCATCCTCTAGTCGGCTTCTCAGCTACCTCTACATCACTCGCTATTGGCACTTCTACCATATCATTACTCAGCACTCTCACTGTTGCATCATCAACTGCTCCCCAGCTCACTCTCTCAGCCGGAGCAGGGGTAGGTCAATGGGCATTCCGTAATGCCGGAGGCAACTTCTATCTCTCCACCACCACTGTTGCTGGTACTGCCACTACCACCGCATCAGCTCTGACCATAATCGGAAGCACCGGCAACATCGGCATCGGCACCACCACTCCGTATTCCAAACTTTCAGTCTGGGGCAGTGATTATGCAGCAACAGGATTGTTTGCACTAACAAATTCAGCTTCAACTACTCTGTTCTCAGTTCTAAATGATGGAACTATCGCGATGGGTAGCTCTACTGCCACCACCACTGTGACCGGTGGGTTTAGTGTCAACAACGGCGCTATCGTAAGCGATTGGTATACCGGCGAAACTTCAATCAGCAATTTGGCTGCGGGAGCTATGAGCTTCGCCGCCGATAGTGGCGAAGTCACTTGGATTGATATGTCGGTTTCAGACCAGCCAACAGCCGGCACTGCCGAAAGTTATTCTGCGAGAATAGGCGGAAGCTCGGTGCTCACTATATATAGTACAGCTGTCGGCTCGGCCGGAGGGGTGGGTAGCATAGGCGTTGGTATCGGCACCACCACTCCTCAATATTTACTCACTGTCGCCTCATCAACCGGTCCTCAACTATCACTGGCAACCGGAGTGGCTGGAATTTCACAATGGACAATGAGAAATGCCGGTGGCAACTTCTACCTCTCCAGTACCACCATTACCGGTACCGCCACAAGCTCTCTTGCGGCCCTATCAATAAATGGTACATCAGGCACGACCACTGTCTGGGCTTTGGATGTCTCGGCTACCGGAGCTAATGCCACCTCTACTTTTGAAGGCAATCTAAATGTTAAAGGCAATTTGAAAATAGGCACGGACTCCGTCTATCTTTCGGAAGACGGCATTAATACTACAGCGGCAAGCGCTTTTGATTTGAGCAGTGGCGCCGGGCAAAATATTTCCATCGGCGGTACCAGCTTAGTCGTATCGGCTATCGGATTCGGCACCACCACTTTATCCGGTCTGGACATTTCCGGTCAAGCCACTACCACTTCAAATGTTGGTATCAACTTAACTAACGGCTGCTACTCAATTAATGGCAACTGCACTCTAGCTTCATACGATGCCTGGTCTCCCCACAACTGGATCGGCCAATCAGCCACCACCTCTAGCTTGGCTATCGGCACCACCACCTCTAATCTCTACACTTTGACCGTCTCATCCTCCACCGCACCCCAACTTTCACTTTCATCGGGAGTGGCTGGAATTTCACAATGGGTAATGCGCAACGCAGGAGGGAACTTGTATTTTGCTACCACGACAGTTGACGGTCTTTCAACCACCACCACTTCAGCACTCTCTATAGACGGAGCAACCGGCGCTATCT
>CAYIUF010000039.1:0-7012 GCA_964366515.1 uncultured Gammaproteobacteria bacterium | reverse complement strand
AAAATACTTTTTGCAAAAGCGTATCAAGTCCTGTTTTTCAGATATTCGTCAGGTTTCAAACTCAAGTTAAACTATTTTTTTAAAGGGTTGTGTTTAAGGAATTGGGTGAAACTCCCAAGCTGTGCCGCAACCGTAGAGCCGGAAAATTAGCAGACTACGTCAGCAGCGATTGTTTTGCGCAAGACGCGCGACACAATCATAAGCAGACGCTATCCCGAGCAGGAACCTATGTATACAGAACAATTCCGAGCCTATACTTCAGTCCACAAAAGGAACAACACTCCTCGTCCGCAAGTAGTCGAATACATGTCTTCTGTCTCTCATGAATCTCGAAGAGTCTCAGACCCGTTTGTGTTGATCCTCACAGAAAACGGCTTGTACTCTCCGGCTCTAAAGCAATTTGTAAAAGACGCAGTTGATAAAAGTACCCCTATCGGAAAAATAGACGACGACGCGCGTATTGTCATTGAAGAGATAACAAAAAGAGAAAAATCTGGGACTATCGTCTGGGCAAGCAATGCCCTCCAGGCTGGTGAAATACCAAAAGTAACAGGATACGAAATATACTCCCGAGAAGTAAATTCAAAAGAGGGGAAAAAGACTGTTAAAATTCTTTTTGCCCACTCGATCGTGCTTGATTTGGAGAATGAATACTTTTTTGAAATGGGGAATTACATAGCAGAGAAAGCAGGGGAGGGGGAAAGAAGCTCTTATATAGAACTTCGCGCAAAGCCTGTTTTTCTCAAAGGAAGGTCTCCGCATTGGACCCGTTTAGTAGAGGAGTGGGCGGAAGATGAAAACCTAGAGAAAGTTAGAAATAAAGCAGATTGGAAAATAAAGCAGCATACATTGAGAGAAATTGACAAAAACTACGAAAACATAATGGCAGATGCAGATCTAAACAATCCCAATCAAACCCCGCCTGAATTGTTTGGGCCATACTCTCTTAGCTGTCCGCCATCAAACGAACAAACAGTGAATCTCGCAGATAAAGTCAACTGCCCCAATTGTAAAAAGGTCGTTTATGTAAAAATCGGTCAAATATGCCAAGGCTGTAAGCAAGTTCGACCCTGCTAAAACCTCTTGACAAGACAAAAATCTTTTTTTACACTGGCACTCGCTATTCATAAGTGATAAGATACTGAACGTAACCTTGCCGCTGCGCGGTAACACAAGCACTCACATGGCAGATCTAAATTTAAAACCATCAGCAGGATATCTACTTCTTGAGCCCGAAGAAGCAGAAACAGTAACAGCCTCAGGAATTGTATTACCCGATAAAGCAGGCGAAAAACCCCAATCAGGAAAAGTTTTAGGAGTCGGAGACGCAGAAATAACCGATGGTGGGAAACGCGAAGCGGGGGTAAAAGTCGGAGACAGGGTAATTTACAAAAAATGGGGCGGCAACGAAATCAAAGTTGATGGCAAAGACTACTTGTTTGTAAAATTCGACGATATTTTGGCGGTGTATACAAAATGAGCAAAGCTCTTACTAGTAATAAATAATATGGCAAAACAATTAAAATTCGGCAAAACCGCACGTGAGGCCCTACTTTCTGGGATTGATCAACTTGCAAAAGCAGTTGTAACAACCTTAGGTCCAAAAGGGCGGAATGTTGCAATTGACAGAAAATGGGGAGCCCCACATGTTGTGCATGACGGCGTCTCAATTGCAAAAGAAGTAGATTTAAAAGACCCATTTGAAAATATGGGCGCCCAACTTGTCCGCGAGGCTGCCTCAAAAACAAACGACGTCGCAGGAGACGGAACAACAACAGCAACACTTCTTGCTCAAGTCATAACCCAAAACGGAATGAAGCGAGTAGACAATGCAAAAGTCCCAGTAAACCCAATGGTGCTAAAACGTGGAATTGAAAAGGGGGTGGCCGCAGTTTTAGAAGAAGTTGGAAAAGTTGCAAAACCGGTAAAAAACAAAGAAGAAATTGAACAGGTTGCAACAAACTCAGCCCAAAACCCAGAGATTGGAAAAAAGATTGCAGAGGCCCTGGAAAAAGTAGGGAATGAAGGAGTCGTAACAGTTGAAGAAGGAAAAGGTTTAACAATTGATATTGAATACAAAGAAGGAATGGAGTTTGATAGGGGATATGCTTCAGCCTATTTTGTTACAAACCCGGAAAAAATGGAGGCTGAAATAGACAACCCCAAAATTTTAATAACTGATAAAAAAATAACAGCAATTGCAGACCTTCTGCCTTTTCTTGAAAACACAGTAAAAGTCTCAAAAAACATAGTAATAATTGCAGATGAAATTGAAGGCGAGGCGCTGGCCACATTAGTTGTCAACAAACTCCGAGGAACCTTCTCTATTTTGGCAATCAAAGCCCCAGGCTTCGGAGATAGAAGAAAAGAAATGCTGGAAGATCTAGCAGTCTTAACAGGCGGCACAGTCATCTCAGAAGATACAGGCCGCACACTTGAGTCTGTGACGGTTGAAGATTTGGGGGACTCAGACAAAGTCTGGGCAAACAAAGACAATACCCGAATCATCGGCGGAAAAGGGGACAAGGCAAAAATCATATCCCGAGTCAATCAATTGCGAGGCGCAATCGAGGAGTCAACTTCTGATTTTGATAAAGAAAAACTTCAAGAGCGGCTTGCAAAACTAGCAGGGGGAGTTGCCCAAATAAATGTAGGAGCGGCGACCGAAGTTGAGTTAAACGAGAAAAAAGAACGCGTAAAAGACGCAGTTGAGGCTACAAAAGCTGCAAGAGAGGAAGGGATTGTCCCAGGAGGAGGAGTAACCTACCTTCGTGTTCGCGAAGTCCTAAAAAAGGTCAAAGCAGAAAACCCAGACGAGCAAGCGGGGATTGATATTCTATATGATGCCCTAGGCCAGCCAACAGCCTGGATTCTTAAAAACGCAGGCGAAGACGTAGCGGCCATTGTAAAAAAGATTTTGGCTTCAAAAGATACAAGCTATGGATTCAACGTAATGACAGGAGAATTCACAGATATGTTAAAAGCTGGAATCCTTGACCCTGCAAAGGTAGTACGCTCAGTTGTTCAAAATGCAGCATCAGTTGCGATGATGATTCTAACAACCGAGTGCCTAGTAGCATCCGAACCAGAGCCCGAAAAAGCCCCAGGAATGGGTGGCGGCGGAATGGGTATGGATTATTAACTTCACTTTTACTCTTCGTGCTACAATAAGCCATGGTAAAGATCGTAACCAACCCTAAGATCATGCTCGGCAAACCCACAGTCGCAGGGACGAGGATTACTGTGGAACAAGTTCTTCGCCTTCTTACTCAGAAGCTCACAGTCAAAGAAATCAGAGACGACCTTCCCCAGCTAAAAGAGGCTGATATATGAGCGGCTGTGGGGTATGCAGCCAGGGTGAATTTATAAGTATGGCTATAGCAACAATCAATAAGAAATGGGAGTTTATAATTCCCAAGGAAATCAGAGATAAGTGTGATTGGATCAAGCCTGGAAAAACTATTGGAATTGACGTTTTAGATGACGGCACTTTTGTGCTTGTTAACACGGAGAATCCACCACAAGAAAACCCTACCTAGGCAACACAGACAACGGATTAACAGTCTTATCCTCTTTATAAACCTCTAAATGCAAATGGTCCCCGGTAGAACGTCCGGTTGAACCAACAGCTCCGATTACAGTTCTTGTATCAACAAAGTCATCTTCACGTACAAGCATTGAGGACAAATGGGCATATCGAGAAGAAAACCCGTTTTCATGGTCAACAATAATAGAATTTCCGTAGGCAAAACGAGATTTCTCAATTTTTGACACGTGGCCAGCCATAATAGGGCGGACAGCATCTCCGGTTACTCCCTCAAAATCGACCCCAGGGTGGTAAAGCCTAAAACCCTGGTTAATATGCACCAGCTCAACAGGGTACTGAACAACAACATCAGTTGAAAAAGTCTCTTGGGGAACAGCCATAGCATTAGCCTCAATAGAACCTCCATTTGTAGATAAAGCCGCAACATTAGGCGTAATAACAGAAGTTGCAACAACAAACGCAACTAAATTACGCCCAACGATGCCGCGAATATTGAACTTCTCAAAAACGTGCCTAAATACGCGTGAGAATTTGTTTCCTGAGCGCAAGGTTCCAAGCTCAGAAATGAATGAAGAAATTGATACAGAATCACCCCCGTGCCTCTTCAAGAGCTGCACACGGATTCTAGATTTACCAAAGTTGATATTAAGCTGTTTCATGAAAGATCGCGCCTAAATAGACGAAATTTTTCTTGATACAAACATCCCTAAGACACCCATAGGCAGATTCCAGGCTTGAAGATTGGGTTTGATCCAAGAGGTAAGTAGGATCAGAAGAAGGGTTGGGTTTGTAAAGAGATTACACTTAAAAAAGAAAAAACCCTGGAAAACTAGTTCTCAGGATTTACAAGAGGCATTATATATCAAAATGGGTCAAAAGTCAAGCCAAGGACTCGTTTTCGAGCCTGGAGGCGTAGGCGGGAATTGAACCCGCGCGTATTCGTTTTGCAGACGAACGCGTTACCACTTCGCCACTACGCCAATGTGTGATTCTACCACAAAACCCTCCACTTGTGCTTAAATCCAGCCTCTGGTATCCTGGTGCTCACCTGTGAATAAGAAATGGATTATAGTTGGCCTAGTCGTCATTGCTGCCCTTGTGGGCATCTTTTTTCAATTCAAAGACCGCCTACAACCCCCTCAGGCCAAGCTCGAAATAGCCCAAACAAACGTCCCAGCCCAAGTCTTTATAGACGGGCAGCAGGTATCCCAAACTACCCCATACGAAGAATATAGAAAACCAGGCCAAATTACCCTTAGGCTTGTGCCCATAAGTTCAGACAAACCTCTGGCTATCTGGGAAACCAGAGTAACGCTTGCAGAAGGGGTTTCAACAGTAGTCAGGCGTGAGTTTGGCCAAACAGACGCAGAATCCCAAGGCGAGATACTATCATTTGAGAAAATTGGAGGCAAAAAGGCCGAACTTGCGGTTGTCTCAATCCCAGACGCGGCCCAAGTCCAGTTTGACGGAGACATACGAGGCTACACACCCCTTCCGATAGCCAATGCGGCCCCAGATGACCATACGCTAACAGTCTCCCACCCAGGCTACATAACCCGAGAAATCGAAGGCATAAGGCCCGAGCCGGGATACAGGCTTACAGCAATCGTATATTTGGCAGAAGACCCAGCAGAAAGAGCCAAAAAAGAAGCGGAGGCCACAGCCTCAGCACAAGAAGAGAAAATAGCCTCATCTGAGGTTGAGATTCTCGAGACAGGGACAGGCTTCTTGCGTGTGCGAGCTGAGCCTTCAAAAGCTGGGACAGAGGTTGCCCGCGTAACGCCTGGAAATAAGTACCCATTTGTCGAGGAAAGTGAAAGCGGGGAATGGTTCAAAATTGAGTACGAAAAAGGCAAAACCGGCTGGGTGTCCGCAGAATTTGCCAAAAAGACTTCATAGCCCCAGGGGGGGCCTGTAACATTGACTTTTCAACGCTGCCGTGGTATAATGTTGGCGTATTTGAACCTTAAAAATCAACGGTTTTGCGTTGATCCTGAGCCTGTCGAAGGAACAGGTTGGCAGCACCCTTGTGTGGAGCCTGATATAGGCTCGACCTGAGGCTGCTGCCAATCTTGAAAAAAGGCTTCACTTGCTTGCAAGTTGAGCGATTTGGACAGATCCGCCGCAGCAAACCTTGTCTGTGGTCGTACAGACTGTAATCCGGGACCCGAGTCTTAGTACGGAGGACCCAAGGAGGATTTTACTTTGGCTAAGTTTGCTGTTTGCACAAACAATGGCGTAACGGCTGTTATGCCATGGAACGTCTATCTGAGGAACAAGAAGATGTGGGAGGCCTATCGCACGTCAGGTTTTCAAGAACCTTTCGTGAAGGAAGGCCCGACCTTTACCTTCGCCGACTCTGCGCATCTGCAGGATTACGTGACGGGGACCAGGGCTCTCCTGCAGAAGTTGCTCAACGGCCACGAAGTCGAGCAGGCCGCCCTGTACGTTCCGTTCTCCAACGGCACCCAATGGGGTGACCCCACGAGTGAGCCCGTTCTGGCGGAGCTTCGGTCCCTCACGACTATCGAGGATGCGTGGCCTGCGTTTGGTGTCACAGTCGTACCCAGCAACGCGGAGACCTACGAGGACATAGCCGAAACCCACCCGGTCGTTCGTCAACCACAGCCGGTCTCGAGTCGGGTGATCCAAGACCAGGGCATGCGCCCCAAGGGTGGCTACCCCAATCTGCGTGATCCCGCCCAGCGTGCAGCCGCGACCTTGCCGGAGATCGACCCGACGAGCCCACACCACGCCGGCCCACGCGCCTAAAAAGAGGAGATCAGCAATGATGAACACAGACCCTGCCGAGCGCCAGCTCATTGACGCAGAAACTAAGCTCTGTCGAGCGCTACAACGGCTTTCGGCACTTCGCCGCGCGGCCCTTTACGGTAGCTACGACGCAACCGAGTTTGACCTCGCGGTCCAGGCATACCGCGCAGCCGAATTCGAGGTTCTGGAGGCTCGCAAGGCTTGGGCACAACGTAAGGAAGCGCGCCCGCCAGTTGCTGTCGAGGAGGAAATAAAGCCCCTCGAGCCGACGCCGCGTCTTCTGTTCGTAAAGTGGCTGGTTCAGATCGGCAAGCTTTCCGACTGGAACGTTGAGGACTCCGAGTCCGAGACACACGAGCCAGTGCTGACTGCCGGCTAAAACCAAAAGACCCGGCGATTTGCCAAGGACCCAATTTGGGTTTCACCTTCAAAGTGAAATTCGATGCGGGTCCCTTTTTTTGCATATTTTTCAATACTTGTGCAAAAAAATCCTACGACTGTGTCGTTTCTTAACAAAACAGTCGCAAGGTTCTGGCGAAGCCAGGTTCTTATTTCATGGTTCTTTAATCGGTGTGATAAACTATCCAAAGCTTGCAAAAGACTTGATAGCACACTAAAAAAGGGGAGAAAAATGGTCTCATCAGCAGGAAAGGCAGTACGTGCTTTGGGTTCAAGGGGTCTCCGCCGGAGTCT
>CAYIUF010000038.1:0-7351 GCA_964366515.1 uncultured Gammaproteobacteria bacterium | reverse complement strand
GAACCTGTTCGAAAACGCCCCGGAATGTATATTGGGTCCACAGACTCAAGGGGTCTCCATCATTTATTAACAGAAATTTTAGATAACTCCGTTGACGAAGCCCTTGCTGGATACGCCACAGAAATTTGGGTTGAGGTAAAGGAAGACAAATCGGTCACAATCGCCGACAACGGCCGCGGAATCCCCGTTGATATCCATCCAAGATTAAAAGTCTCGGCCCTTGAGCTAACAATGACCAAGCTCCACGCAGGGGGAAAGTTCGGCGAAACCGCCTATAAAGTGTCGGGTGGATTGCACGGAGTTGGAGCTTCAGTTGTAAATGCACTATCCGATTGGTGTGAGGTTGAGGTGAAAAGAGACGGCTTTTATTGGACTCAAAAGTATGAAAAGGGTGTTGCAAAAACAAAGGTAATAAAAGGTGAAAAGGCAGAAGGCACCGGCACAAAAACTTCATTTCTGCCGGACAAAACAGTATTTACATCAATCGATTGGAGCTTTAAAACAATCGAGGACTCGATAAGAAATCGCGCGTATTTAATTGCGGGGTTGAAATTCCACCTAGCTATTCCAGACGGAACATCAAAGACTTTTTACTTTGAAGGCGGAATAAAAAGTTTGGTTGCGCATATTAATCGCGAAAAACAAACCCTAAATTCAGTAATTTATCTGAAAAAGGATTCTGACGAGATCTCTGCGGAAATTGCACTCCAATACAACGATGGCATCCAAGAATTTGTAGACTCTTTTGTAAACGTCATAAAAACCCCAGACGGCGGAACCCATATGACCGGCTTTCGAATTGGCCTGACCCGCGCAATTACCGATTATTCCAAAAAGATTGGCGTTCAAAAAGAAGTTTTGGATGCAATAACTGGAGAAGACACAAGAGAAGGGTTGACAGCAGCAATTTTTGTAAAAATCCCAACAAATTCAATCCAATTTGAATCTCAAACAAAAACAAAACTAAACAACCCCGAGGCCCAAGGGTTTGTTGCCCAGCTGACAAACCAAGGCCTTTCAACATACTTTGAGGAGAATCCCTCAGAAGCAAGAAGAATTCTTGAAAAAGTTACCCTTGCAACCCGCGCCCGCCTGGCCGCCCGCGCCGCAAAAGACGCAGTTTTAAGAAAAGGTGCGCTTGAAGGCTCAGCCCTCCCTGGAAAACTCTCAGACTGCTCTGAAAAAGACCCAAGCCTTTGCGAGATTTATCTTGTTGAGGGAGATTCAGCAGGCGGAACTGCAAAAGGGGCGCGCGATAGAAAATACCAAGCAATCCTTCCAATTGGTGGAAAGATATTAAACACTGAACGTGCCCATTTGGACAAAATCATCAAGTTTGAAGAACTAAAAGACCTAATAATTGCTTTAGGTTCTGGAATAGGGGATACAACCAATGTTGAAAAACTTAGGTACCACAGAATAATTATAATGACAGACGCAGACGTCGACGGCTCTCACATAGCAACTCTTCTTATGACTTTCTTCTACAGACATCTTCCGCACGTTATCCAAAACGGATATTTATATATTGCTCTTCCTCCTCTTTACAAAATCCAATTTGGAAAAGAAATCAAATATGCCTTCAACGACGAAGAAAAGGATGCTATACTTCTGGCCTCAAATGGGCAGAAGTTCACAATGCAGAGATACAAAGGGCTTGGAGAGATGAACGCAGACCAATTGAGGGAAACTACAATGGACCCAGAAACAAGAACACTAAAACAAGTAACAATAGACGACGTTGAAGCGGCAGACAATGTCTTTACAACTCTAATGGGCGAAGACGTTCCTTCAAGGAAGAAATTCATTCAGACATACGCGCAGTTCGCTAGTTTAGATATCTAAACTAGCTCAAAATCCGAAATCCGAAGCACTAAATCCGAAATAAATTCGAAGCATAAATGTTTTAAATTTTAAACACTTGAATTTAGATATTATTTCGAATTTCGATATTCGAATTTAGAATTTAATACAAATGGATCCAATAATTTTACTCGCTTTAATTTCAGGCTCTGTGACCATCATTTATGGTTTCTATTTAATTTCCCAAATTCTGAAGGAACCTCAAGGGGATTCAAAAATGATTGCAATTGCGGTAGCAATCCGCCAAGGTGCAAACGCCTATCTTTTTCGACAAAACATAACCGTTTTGGGAGTTGCAATACTTTTGGGAGCATTTTTATACTTCAGACTCGGCCAAATGGCCGCAGTAGGCTTTGCAATTGGAGCAGTTGCATCAAGCCTTGCAGGCTTTATCGGAATGACGGTTGCAGTCTCAGCAAATGTTCGGGTTACGCAAGCTGCCAAATCAGGCCTTGCGAAAGCTTTATCCCTAGCATTCCGAGGGGGCGCGGTAACTGGCTTTATGGTCGGCGGTCTTGCCATACTATCTATAGCAGGCATACTTGCTGCGAGCGCAGTCTATAAATTCTCCCCAGTTACGCCGCTTATTGCACTCTCATTCGGCGGCTCACTTATTTCAGTTTTCGCAAGGCTTGGCGGAGGAATATACACAAAAGGCGCAGACGTTGGAACAGATATCGTTGGAAAGCTCGAAGCAGGAATCCCCGAAGATGATCCAAGAAACCCTGGGGTAATTGCAGATTTAGTAGGGGACAATGTCGGAGATGACGCCGGAATGGCAGCAGATCTTTTCGAAACATATGTTGTAACATCTGTTTCAGCAATCCTGCTGAGCTTTTTGCTTTTCCCTCAACCTGGCAGCACCCATCTTCTGCCTTTGGTAATATGCTCAATTTCTCTGGTTGCCTCGGTCATTGGTTCTGTCTTCGTAAAGCTCCCTAAAAATAGAAAAATAATGCAGGCTTTATACCTAGGATTGTCGGCAACGGGGGTTTTGGCAATTTTAGGTTTTGTTGCATACATAAACCTCTTTCCGCCAGTTTTGGCAGGAGTCAACATAGGAGGTCTGTTTAGTGCTTTCCTTGTTGGGATAGCAACAACTGCAGGGCTAGTTTCAATAACTGAATTTTATACTGGCAAAAATTCAAATGCAGTAAAATGCCTCGCGAAAGCCTCGGCCTCAGGCCATGGAACAAATGTAATTGCGGGTCTCGCACTCTCCATGAAATCAACATTCCCATCGATTCTATTGATAGCAATCGGTACTTTAATTTCATACAAAGTTGCTGGAATTTATGGCATAGCGCTCGCCGCAGTCTCGATGCTCTCACAAACTGCAATCGTCGTTGCAATCGATGCATTTGGTCCAATCACAGACAACGCGGGGGGAATTGCCGAAATGTCCAATCAAAAAGTGGGAGTAAGAAGAGTTACAGACGCCCTAGATGCAGTTGGAAATACAACAAAAGCAGTTACAAAAGCATATGCAATTGGCTCAGCAGGTCTTGCGGCCTTAGTTTTGTTTGCAACATATACCCAAGAATTGGCATCAGGCCGCGGAATCCTAAATTTCTCCCTTTCTGATCCAAAAGTTTTGGTTGGTCTATTTATCGGAGGCGCGCTCCCATACCTTTTTGCAGGTCTAGCAATGGAATCAGTTGGAAAAACAGCACAAGCCGTTGTAACTGAAATTAGACGCCAATTCAAAACTATAAAAGGAATAATGGAAGGAACTGCAAAGCCAGATTATGCAAAATGCGTTGATATAGTAACCGCAAGTGCCCTTAAAGAAATGATCATCCCCGCATCAATTCCGGTTATTGCCCCAATTATCGTTGGCTTTACCCTAGGCCCCCAGGCACTTGGCGGACTTTTAATGGGAATAATCGTAACCGGGCTTTTTGTCGCAATTTCTATGACCACAGGGGGCGCCGCCTGGGACAATGCGAAAAAGTATATTGAAGACGGACACCTCGGCGGAAAAGGCGGAGCGGCCCATCAAGCGGCAGTAACAGGCGATACGGTAGGGGATCCATATAAAGACACAGCAGGCCCAGCAATAAACCCAATGATTAAAGTGGCAAATATTGTAGCGTTACTGCTCGCTCCGTTCCTTACGTGAGCTCGCAGAATTTGAAATTTTCAATTTTTAATTTATAGTGAATTTTTAAACATTTAAATTTTAAACCTTCATTTCAAATTTTAAATTTCGAATTAAAAATTATTTTTGAATTTATGAAAATCGGTAAAGTTATCCCAGCAGAAATAGTCCAAGAGATGCGCAAAAACTATCTGGACTATGCAATGAGCGTTATCGTATCGCGTGCTCTTCCAGATGTTCGAGATGGCCTAAAGCCAGTCCACAGACGCATTCTCTTTGCGATGCATGAGATGGGTCTCCGCCCCAACAGCGCATACACAAAATCCGCAAAAGTTGTCGGAGAAGCAATGGGAAAATTCCATCCCCATGGCGACGGCCCAATTTATGATGCAATAGTTCGATTAGCCCAAGACTTCTCGATGCGTTATCCATTGGTTGATGGGCAAGGTAATTTCGGCTGCTTTACAAAAGACACCCAAGTCAAGTTAACAGACGGAAGAAACCTAAGCTTCGGTGAACTGGTAAAAGAATATAAACAGGGGAAGAAAAATTATACTTACTCCGTAAACAGCAAAGGTCTCATCTGTATCACAGAAATTAAAAATCCCAGATTAACAATTAAGAAAGCCGAGATTGTCAAAGTCACACTAGATAACGGCGAAGAAATAAAATGCACACCAAACCACCTCTTTATGACAAAAGACGGAAATTACAAAGAAGCAGCCAACCTAACAAAAAAAGATTCGCTAATGCCACTCTATCAAAAGCTGTCCCAAAACACGGATCGGATTAACCGAAAGGGTTATGTTCTAATTTTTCAAAACAAAACAAATACGTGGATACCCGCTCATCACTTAGCCGACAATTTCAATTTAACTAACAATATATACAAAAAAAGTGCTGGAAGAGTGCGTCACCACGTAAATTTCAATAAACTCAACAACAATCCTGAAAACGTTCTCCGAATGGCGTGGGAAGAACACTGGAAGGTTCACTACCAAAACGCCCACACAAAACATCAAGACCCAGATTACAGAGAAAAAATCGCAACGGGGCGCGCCAAATATTGGGATAGTCCTACCACACGCCAAACCCAAGCGTCTAGAATGTCTAACCTAAATCTCAAAAACTGGCAAAACCCTGTGTATAGAGAGAAAATGCGCAAACTACTGAGTGAAGTTAACATTCAGTATATTAAGGCACACCCCGAGAAACGAGAGGAGTTTAGGCAAAGAGCACACAAAACACTAAAAAGACTATGGCAAACCCCCGAATACCAAGTCTTAATGCGAGAAAAAATCATAAAGGGCAACAAAAACCACACTACCAACAACACTGGCAAACTGAAGTTTTTGAATATTTGTAAAGAGGTCTCTAATCAGTTTTCAGTTTTAAATGAAGAACACTATAACAAGCTACGGAACAAAGTTTACCCTTACGGCTCTGCGCCTTATTGGGAAACTGGACTCAAGAACTACTTTTTTAATAATCCTGACCTAGTAAGACTAGCAGTCAACGGTAACCATCGTATAACAAAAATCGAGAAAATCGTCAAAAATGAGGACGTGTATGACCTTACAATTGATAATTTCCACAATTTCGCCCTAGCGGTGGGAGTCTTTGTTCACAACTCCGTCGACGGCGATCCCCCAGCCGCTATGCGTTATACAGAAGTCCGCCCCGCAAAGTTAACAGAGGAACTTTTACGCGATATTGAAAAAGAAACAGTAGAAGTCGAGCCAAACTTCGACGGAACCCTAAACGAGCCAAAGTACCTTCCCTCCCTTCTTCCAAATTTGCTTCTAATGGGCGCAGAAGGAATTGCAGTCGGTATGGCAACAAAAATCCCGCCCCACAATCTAACAGAAGTGGTTGACGCAGTAATGGCGATGATTGAGAAGGGCAAAGTAGTACCCCTAAAAACTGAGGACACACAACCTGTTGGTGAAGTAAAAGAAGCAAAAAAGATTGCAGACTCTGCAGAGTTTGTTATAAAGAAGATTGACCTTGCTGTCTCAACAGGACGCGCAGCCTCCCTAAAAGAAGAATCCGTAAAAGCCCCCGTTGTAGATTTCCATTCAGACATAACAATAGAAGAGCTTGCAAAAATTGTAAAAGGACCCGATTTTCCAACTGCAGGAGTAATCTACGGCGGAAAAACTTTGCCTGAAGTTTATGCAACTGGACGAGGAAGAATCGTAGTTCGCGGGGTTGCAAAAATTGAAGAGTCCGGGCGTGGAAAAACAAGAATATTAATTACAGAACTTCCGTACCAGACAAACAAAGCAAACCTAGTTGCAAGAATTGCAGAACTCGTTCGCGATAAAAAGCTAGTTGGAATCTCAGACCTTCGAGACGAATCGGATAGACGTGGAATGACAGTTGTAATAGAGCTTAAAAAAGACGCAAAGCCAAAAGCTGTATTAAACAACCTCTATAAACATACAGATCTTCAAAATTCTTTCCCTGCAAATTTCGTATGTCTGGTTGACGGCGTCCCAATGACGCTAAACCTCAAACAAATTCTTGTTGAGTATGTAAAGCATCGACAAAAAGTAATCGCAAGAAGATCTCTATATGACCTAACAGAAGCAAAAAGAAGAGCGCATATTTTAGAGGGGCTTAAAATCGCCCTAGACAATCTCGATGCAGTAATAAAAACAATTAGGCAGTCAAAAGATGCAGAAACTGCAAAAACAAATTTAATGACACGCTTCGCGTTAACAGAAATCCAAGCAATTGCAATTCTTGATATGCAATTGAGGAAACTATCAGCTCTGGAAAGAGAAAAAATTGAAGAAGAATACAAAAAAGTTGGAGATTTGATTGACTATCTAACAGATTTGTTAACGCACCCTGAGAAAATCTTGAAAGTTATAAATGGCGAGCTTGTTGAATTAAGAAAGAATTACGGAGACGAAAGAAGAACAAAAATAGTGCAAGCCCCAATTGGAGAAATCTCAGAAGAAGATTTGGTTGCACAAGAAGAATCAATAGTAACAATTACAAAAACCGGATATGTAAAAAGAGTTGCTCCAGGAACATTTAGAGCACAACGCCGCGGCGGAGTTGGAGTTGTCGGATCTTCAAAGTCCTCACCAAACTTCGAGTACTTAGAGGTATCTCCGGTTAAAAATCCTTCTCCTATTTGAGAATACTTACCCATTATTCAACCAAGCCGTCATTTCTTGCCTCGTCATCAAGAGACTGTAGGGCGGCATTTCTTTCCTCTGCCGTAACGGTTGACCCGTCCCTCTTTTTAGTCGCGTTCAGAATCTTATCTCGCGTTGCCTTGTATTCATTATAATCCGACTGTTGCGCCGCTGTAAACCTCTTGGATCCGAGAGGCCTCTCGCTAAACCTCTTGTTATACCTATCGTCGTATCT
>CAYIUF010000037.1:4840-7414 GCA_964366515.1 uncultured Gammaproteobacteria bacterium | reverse complement strand
TTTGTCAAATCAACTGAAAAAGGTTGAACCGGCTCATTCTTAACAATTGTCTTCATGTAAACATGGAACCGCTCAATGTTTAAAAGATCATCCTCGTCAAATACAGGCTGAAACTCGCGAGTTAAATAGTTGGCATCAGTTACTCCAACCCGGTAGCACATAATCGTTCCGACGTTTCCAAAAATTGCGTTTTTAACCTCCTCGTCAACCTGCCCAATAAATTGGTTTGCAACAACAAGGTTCAAGCGGTATTTTCGGGCCTCTGACAAAATCTGTGCAAAATCAGGCGTTGCAAAATTTTGAAACTCGTCAACGTACAAATAAAAATCTCGTCTTTGGTCCTCTGGCATGTCTGCCCTGCTCATAGCGGCCATAAGAATTCTTGGAACCAAAACCAAACCCAAAAAGTTTGAGTTCTCCTCACCCAATGCTCCCTTTGAAAGATTGACTAGCAAAATTTTCCCCGAATCCATAACTTCGCGAAAATTGAAAGCAGATTGAGACTGCCCAATCATGTTTCGAATCATAATATTGGTAACAAATCGGCCAAACTTTGAAACTACGTAATCTAAGACCTCACTTTTGTGAAATTCGGAAGTTTGCGCAATCTGGTCTGTCCAATACCTGCGAACCATGGGGTCCTGAATTTTTGGCAAGTATTCCTGCACGAGTGTGGGGTCAGTCATCAGACGCACCACTTCCACGAATGTTGCCCCCTCAGAAGAAAATGCAGTCAAAACCGCATTCCTGACCATATGCTCAAAACGAGGACCAACTATTCCGGTTTTATAAGGGTCAAAAAGCTTGTACATCATGTTGATAACCGAAGTTGCAACAAAGTGTTGCTGATCAATCGTCTTTGCCTCCAATAGATTTAACCCCATTGGCCTCTCGGCATCTGCCGGATTAAAATAAATCACATCTTCTGCACGCTCTGGCGGAATAAGCTTCAATATGTCCTCAACGGCGTCGCCATGAGGGTCCATAAAGCAAAGCCCGCGGCCAGCGGCAATATCCTGCATAATCATGTCCTTTAGAAATTCAGATTTCCCGGTTCCTGTTTTTCCAATAATGTACATGTGACGCCGACGGTCCTCATCCGATATAAAAACCTCGCGTCTTATCCCACGATATGCAGAAACTCCAATATGAAGCCCTTCGGTTGGAATCTGCGCCGGCGCCGGGGCTCGTTTTGCATTAAGCCAAAAAATATGAGGCGTTGTAATTTGTTTGTTTGGGAAATGGAAGATCGTCGCAAGCTCCTCAGAATTCAAAATCGTCTTTTGATTTCCAAAGACATCAAACATTGAATGGTACCTATACCAAAAATCATCAACAAAAGATCCCTTGTTGCGAATTTTTCTGCTTTTAAAGTTGTTAAGTTCTCCAGAAAATTGTTCAAACGAAGCCTTAATATTTGCCAAGTGTGCTTTTGCAGCTTCCTCAGTACTTGAAGAAACAACAATTCGAATACTAGTCTCAAACCCAGGCTTTGAAGTCTTGTTATCAATCGCCTCAAAAGTCTTTGCGTCTACTTTATACGAAGCCTTACTTGGATCAGATTCATCTTTTTTAGTTTTTGAAAGATAGTATTTGCCCGCACTCTTCCAAATATTGTCAGCAGGGGAAATAATAATCTGAACCGCAGCCCCCTCATCTGTTCCCATCTTAGCCAAAGACGAAGTCAGAGAAGAAAGTGGGTCTGTCGGAAGATCTTTGTAGGTTTTAATAGGATAAAAAACAGGTGCCTTAAGCTGTAGTGAGGCATACGAAACCTTCCCATGTTCTGTGAATATATTATGCTCAGGAACGCTATTTATTTGCGCATCAGGAAAAGCCCCATGAATTTGCTTTTCAATCAAATCCTGAAGGCGTTTTGGGGACCAAACATAAAATCTAATATCCTCATGCCTAGCAACAATTTCAAAAGAGATCGTATCCTGGATCTTAAACTTCTGCATAAAGCCTCCGCGGCGTATGGAATTAAGCGCCGCAAACATCTGCTCTCCCGCGTCTATTTTTATTTCATTATCCCTGGGTACTGCCACCTCCAAAAGCACCGAATCCAATGATCTTCGCTCTCTCCCTCTGTGTTTGAATGCAACAAACCCAGCATATCCCAAAACTCCCAAGATAAGGGCAAAAACAGAAAGAAAAAGTAGGAAAAAGAATGCGGAAGTTAAATCCATAGTGTATTGGCGCAATTCATTGCGCGCTCCCTCCATAAATAACTTTCTTCCCAAAAAGAAGTGCTCGCTTTACAACCCTTTCCCAAAATACCCCCAACCAATGCTTTGAATTTTCAACTGGTTCTTTTTCAATTTCTTTTATTTGGGCGGGCGTGTACGGCACATTAACTACCTCCTCCCCTGCAGGGGCAAGAATTGTATTTCCGTGGTCGTCTTGCACAAATTGGGGCTGTGGGGTAACAACAGGCTGTACGTATTGAGAAGTCACAGGAGAACTCTGAGGAACTTCTGCACGCTCAATAAGTCCAGCATCCGTTGTGGGGGTAGCTGGCGGTACTTCCGGAGTAGGTCTAACTTCAAGTTCTTGGGCAGCAGCCATATAGGC
>CAYIUF010000037.1:2182-4740 GCA_964366515.1 uncultured Gammaproteobacteria bacterium | reverse complement strand
TTTAAATACTTCGCAACATTGGAATTTACGTCTTGGTAATGGGAATAGTGAACCAGAGACCTCTCGGCCCGTCTGCATATGCTTCTGGCCATGTGGAGGGCGGCCCCTGATGGCGATCCACCGGGAAAGATAAAATTCCCCAAGACTGGAAGTCCCCCTTCCTGAAGGTCAATAAATCGCTCCAAGCGCCGCGTCTTATCTGAGTCGCAAAGATATGGGGGCTCAAGCCCTTTTGCCGTTGCAATCTCAGCTGCAATTTCAAACAAATCCTCCTGTATTGCTAAAAGTTCTTCCCGCAAAGATCCTTGTTCGGAACTTAACAAACTAATAACAACTCCTATTTGGGAATTTAACTCGTCAATCCCGCCCAAAGCATCAAATCGCGGGTCTTCTTTTGAGATTCGCTCATCCGACCCAAAAATTCCAGTTGTCCCCTGATCCCCTCTTTTTGTGTAAATTGCCATTTTAAAATCCTAAACCGTGTTTAATAATAACCTCCGGTACAACTTTTATCGACTCTGCTTCCATCACTGTCTGGTCAAAGGGGTGTTCCTCAGTTGTGTGATCTAGACTAAAAACCGCTCTTCCGCCATTAGTAACCCAAACACCCATCGCCCCCATTCTAACCGGAGGCAGGATATCGCTATCCTTGTTGTCTCCTACTACAAGTAAATACTTAGGATCAATTCTCGCTTCTCTCAATTTCTCTTCCCATTGCACGGCTTTATTTCTAACAACGGAGAAACAATGAACTCTATCAAACTTTCCGACCAATCCCGTGGAAACTCTTTTGTGCCACGTCCACTCTTCTGCAGCATGTGTCATTAAAACAACTCTCGCATTTGTGGCGTTAAGTAGACCAATTGTCTCAACAGCTCCTTCAAAAATTTCCGGCACATCTTTCCTGTAAACATCCTTGATTCTTTCAACAGCTCTTTCTACAACATCGGAAGAAGGCGACAAACCAACTAATCTTGCACAAGTCAAAACTGTCATCTCTGAAATTGCAGGGTGAACTCCAAATTCCGGACGAAGATCGTGGATAATTACATTCAACATCTCATCTTTTATTTGTGACGCCGCAATCCTTCCTTCAGTCGCATCTTCAAAAAGACTCCCAATATCCACAAACGCCTGATAAAACAAGGCTCTCGTCCCGATTAATGTGTCATCAAAATCACAAGCAACAACATCTACTCCCCACTTTTTGAATACTTCTGTTAATTGAGCTGCCTTTGCGATTGCCTCCGCAGAAACAGACCTTTCTGTAATCATTTGGGGGAATTGTATCAGAAGAAAAAAGAAAAGGAGATCAAACTAACACTCCGCGTGTCCACACGCGTAACATTTCGCACAGCCTTCTTCGTGAACCAATGCTGCAGAGCCGCAGGCAGGGCAAATATCCGCCCCCCGCAGTCCAGTACTGGTCAACATTCCGGCCGCTAAATTTCCATCTGCTGGGGCCGGCGTGGGGTCAGGGTTAAGCGCCGCCATGACAGCCCCAGCTTGCATATGTGATGTCTCGCCAGACTCGGCGAGTTTTGGATGACCATTGCCATTCCCCTGGTTATTCCCGTTTGTCGTCCCAACATGTTCATCTGCCGGATCTTCCTGGGTTTCCTCTTGTGTATTTCCTTCCAGGACGCGCTCTACAAAATTCTGCCGTTGAAGGTGCATTCTCAAGGCTTGCGCCACTGCATCTGGGAGTGACCGAACCTTGTTTGGCCCAAATCCAACAGATCTTGCTCCACCGATTCCCGATAATTGGTCAACAACCTCCTCCGCCCGCCGTCTGGAACTAACCGGTGAATTTAGAC
This sequence comes from uncultured Gammaproteobacteria bacterium, assembly GCA_964366515.1. Classification (GTDB taxonomy): domain Bacteria; phylum Patescibacteriota; class Microgenomatia; order UBA8517; family UBA10165; genus 2-12-FULL-44-25. Next base: position 2,923 of record CAYIUF010000037.1, on the reverse strand, counting down.
GAAGGAGGGTAGAAACGGTACGCCCAAGGGCAGCTGCCATTGCGGACAAATCCGATCCCGCTTTCCCAATATTCACAAAAACTTCCAGCGGGTTACCGGACAAGTCCTCATTAATTGTTATAAAGGCAGAGCCATTCGGAGTCACCATCCTGTAAGTTACCCCCTGTAAACTCTCGGGGCGTTCCAAAACCGCCCCCGCAAAAACCGGAGCTGGCCCGCCTAGACCGCCGCCCGCTTCGCCGCGAGGCGAGTTAGGCGAGGCTGGAGCCTCCACAACTTGTGCCGAGCTTGCCGCCGTCGGAGCGTGTACAGTGTCTCGAGACAAAACTCCAGGACGTGACCCATCCCGCATATACGTTATCCCTTTAAGCCCTAACTCGTAGGCCAATGTGTAAAGCCTTTTGACATCGGAAACTGTGTGGGCAGTTGGAGCGTTGACGGTTTTGGAGATTGAAGCGTCAACATATTTTTGGACTGCGGCTTGCACTTTTACATGTTCCTCCGGGGTCAAATCATTTGCAGAAACAAACCATGATGGAACCTCTTCCCCCGGATGCTTCTCAATCCAAGCCTCATACAATGGGTGATACATTTTGTGCTCCCCAAGCCTGTCTCGTCTTATGAGCGCAAATTCATAAACAGGCTCGATTCCACTAGTTACGTTTGACATTAAAGATGTAGACCCGGTCGGGGCCTGCATCAAAATTACAGAATTACGCACCCCTTGAGACTTGATTTTCT
>CAYIUF010000037.1:0-2082 GCA_964366515.1 uncultured Gammaproteobacteria bacterium | reverse complement strand
GTCGGGGCCTGCATCAAAATTACAGAATTACGCACCCCTTGAGACTTGATTTTCTCCTGCAACTGCCTTGGCATTGTCTTAACAAATGGCCCCTCAGAGTACTTTTCTGAATCAAACTTTGGAAAAGCACCCTTCTCTACTGCTAAATCAGATGATGCATCAAAGCAAGCATCTCGAATTATTCTGTAAATCTTTTCAATTATCGGCAAAGATTCCTCACTGCCATACCTTACCCTCATCTTAATCAATGCATCCCCAAGTCCCATTGTCCCAACCCCAATTCTTCTCTCCCCTTCAAGTTGGGTCTTCTTGATTCCGGGGAAAAGATAAATATCCCCAGAAACGACGTTGTCCAAAAAGCGAGTTGCAACTTTTGCATGCTCTGCTAATGATTCGTAGTCCATTTCTCCCTCATCACTTACAAAAACCGACAAATTAAGAGAACCAAGATTGCAAACACCATAATCTGGTAACGGTTCTTCGCCACAAGGATTTGTGCAGTTGAGATAATTGAAGTACGAATTTGAATTTAGTTTGTTTGATCTCTCCATGAAGTGCAGCCCGGGCTCGGCAGATGCCCAGGCGGCTTCACAGATCAAATCCCAAAGATATTTAGCCTTCACAGTCTTATATTGGATTGGTTTTTTGCCAAGCTTTATCCAATGGTCCAAAATTCCATCCCACTTTTCATCATATTCAGGGTCGCGAACGTCAGGAAATATTAGATCCCAATCTCCATCTGCCTTTACTGCCTCCATAAACTTATCGGAAACACAAACAGATAAGTTTGCACCCTTAATCTTTGCCAAATCTCGCTTAACTGTAATAAACTCTTCAATATCAGGATGCCAATCCCAAAGCATTAACATCAACGCGCCGCGTCTTGAGCCGCCCTGTTGAATAATGTCATGTGTCGCAACCGAATAAAGCTCAGCCCAGCTCATTGGCCCTGAAGAAAAACCATTTACTTTCTCGACTCTTGCTCCCCTTGGACGAAGAGATGAAAGGTTAACTCCAACTCCCCCACCCCTGCTCATTATTTCAACCATCTCCTTCAAGTTGTCCAAAATTCCGCCTCTTGAGTCGCGCGGTGATGGCAATACGTAACAATTATAGTAAGTCACATAAAATCCAGTTCCAGCGCCTGATAAAATTCTTCCCCCCGGAACAAACTTAAAACCCTCCATCGCCCCGTAAAACTTTTCCTCCCACTCGCGTTGCAAGTCTTGCTTTTCAACCCTAGATATTGCGCACGCTACCCTCCTCCACATTTGTTCAGGATAAAGCTCTAAAGAATCGCCCTTCTCATCTTTAAGAGAATAACGATCCATAAATACTTTTTGGGAAACGCCAGTCAATGTTGTGCCCGAGGGAACTGGCTCTGGGTTAACTCGTACTAGGGTTGGATTAAGAAGTTTCTCTGACATAGACTATATGTGTCCTGGGGGGAATATTTCCACACACCCCTGAGGCATGTCAATACAACTCTTTGTATCAGAGGGGGTCACTTTAAAACGCTTTCGAAGCAGGATTTAACCCCGTTTTCAACTTGCCAAAAACTGCTCCAGCCTAAAAACGAACACCCAAAGATCTCATTATCAATGCTGCAAATCATACTTTGTATTCAAAAACGCCAATTAACACGAGGATACGAAGCGTTTACCCCAAGATCAATGCCCCTCTTTAGGTAAATATTTCCCTCTTTCAGACAACGCAAGCACTGTTTCGTCATATACCTTAATAGACTTCCCGACCGCACGATTGATAAGAGGCCTTGCCTCCTCAGGCGCCCCAAGCATCATCTTTTCCAAAATCTCCCGATGAACCAAAGCAGCCTTAGTCAGAGTCTCGTAAAAACCCAAGACGTCGTACCCATGAACCCCAGCGTCCTTACCCCAAGCCAAAGCCTCCTCTAAATATCCCTCAGCCTTCGCGGCAGTCGAGACTGAGAGCCCTGTTTTCCCACGAGCCGCCAGATCCCGAGCCATAACAAGCCTTGCGTCGGCCAGAAGCAGCGTTCTCTGGGCTCTTTTATATGGATCTGGAGTAAAGAAAAGAAAGATCGGAAGAGCACACGTCTGA
>CAYIUF010000036.1:0-7998 GCA_964366515.1 uncultured Gammaproteobacteria bacterium | reverse complement strand
ACGATCTTCCCTTATAGGTTGCTCTAGACCGGAAAACTCAAAGCGAGCGGTCCAGTCGAGCAACTGTAAGTATACCAGATGAAAGGTTTAGCCTCAAGCTTAGATCGATAGCGGAAGGTTTTTTGCGTTCTCAGCCTTTTCGAAATCCTCGATTCTAGCCATGAAATAAGATACTCTCTGAGCCCACGTAGGCGAAGCTGCGTAGGTAGGCCCTATGACATAGGGATTGGACTCCGGCAATTCCTTTAAATATCTTTCTCGAAGACCTTTTGAGATAGTCTCGATTCCCTCCGGCCATGAATTAAATCTAATAACGTTATCGCTATAAATTCCCCATCCCCATGCGTTATAAGAGTTAAAGGGAACTTGTTTTCCAAAAGTAGATTCAAGACCGGCAATTGATGCTACAAGCCTCCAGTCCAAGTTATACTTATCGGCGTTTTCTACAAAGTCCTGAGCATATGGCGCCAAAGGAGAATCATATAAGAATAAGAAGTCTTCTAAAACTTCCTCGCGCTTGTCAATCCTATTGTCGCCAAATTCCGAAGTAAGCTTTGCCGAAGAAGCCGATGCATTTTGTGATGCATAGGACGGAGTAGGCAGTCTTAAAGCCACAAAGATTACAACGAAAAATGTTATAAGGTATTTCATTTTGTTTGCGGGCCCCGATTTTCATCGGGACAGGGCAATAAAAAAATCCTAACGTATGCATTTGGACGGCATACCTTAGGATCTAGTTTGGTATTCTACTATAGACTATAGGATTTGTCAAGTCCCCGCTATAGGGTATTATTGAAGCTGTTCCAAGAAGTGATTAACCGATTCGGACCATGATCCGTCATTTGATGGAGTCCATTTAGTCTGAATCTGCTCGGGAGTTATTAATCCTTGCTGTATGTATTTTTCGGACAGTGTTTTTGAAACAGCATAAATAGCGTCTTTATAATTTTCAAACTTTACAATTTTTTGTCCGTATATTCCAAATCCCCAGCAATTATGTGAATCATCGGGGATTTTCTTACATCCCGTGGATTCCTGCATTGCAATAGCAGGAACAAGTTTAAAATCAATCCCAAATTCCTCCGAAGCCAAAACTACATCATGGGCAAACTCCTCCAGAGGAGAGCTATATCTTGCGAAAAACTGTCTTACGATCTCGGTTTTAGAATCATCCGATTCGATTTCAGAGGATATAGCATTGTAATTCGGCAAAGCTGCGTAGGCTTCCGTATTTGCCGAAAGCACCGCGCGTCTTGCGTTTGTGCTCAATAATGAGAGGTAAAACATGCAAAAAATGAGGAAAACTGGGGTTATCACAAAGAAACCTATTGGGGCAAGTATTTTCTTCATGACTTCACCCTATTCTGCCATTTAGAAGGGTTTTTTGTCAAGCGTTGAAGCCATTGTAGGTTTTTGGTATACTCAAACGATCGCGGGCGTAGTTCATCGGTAGAACGTCTCGTTGCCAACGAGAAGGTGGAGGGTTCGATTCCCTTCGCCCGCTCAGAGTAAACCTGCGACCTATAGCTTTAGAGGTTGTCCTTCGTACGAACCATCGCGGTAAACCGAAATATTTTTTAAACCTAATTCATGTGATAGCAAAAAGATCTGTAAAATGTCATCGGGTGTCGCGTCATGTGGGAGATTAACGGTTTTAGACGCAGCTTCATCAACTACCCCATCTGTTCCAACTAAAGCAGCCACCATCTTTAAATGACCGAGAGCAGAAATTTCTTTTGCGGTTTTTAAACATTCTTTTAGTCTTTCTGGCAGATCTGTATTTTGAAAAGTACCATCATCAGTCGCTTGCTGAAGAATTGCGTCTGCCTTTTTTTGCGCATGTCGTCTTACAAAATCAACAATCGATGGTCTTATCTTATCAACATCTTCGGGTATTCCAAAAAGAGGTTCGATCCCTGTGCTCGCATCCATAAGAATTGAAACCCTGGCTGCAGGCGGTAATGTCGTTGTGCAAATATTCCTTAAGTGACCGGTTACTCTGATATGTTCAGCTAGTCGTTGCCATTCACTTAGAGTAACTGTGTTGGTTCCGGTCGCATATCTGTCCTCTAAGTATGATTGGTAATACCTATTGCCATCCTTGATTAGCATGGCTTCACATGGTCTTCGTTGTTCTGCTAATTCAACTGAGGCTTGTTTTGAAGTGTAAGTAATAAATGACAATATATCTTTTGCTAACTGTCTTGCCTCATCAGAGTCATAGGCTAGGTTAAAGTATAAGAGCGTATCAGCTAGTCCTGATGCGGCAATTCCGATTTTTCTTTTAAGTCTTGCAATTTCCGTGCTTTTGGGATGAGGAAAGTTATCTATTCCAATCTCAACCGCATTGTCTAACGCCCTTGTAACAATTCGCGTTACTTGTGCCAATTTTTTATAGTCGATACCATCAGGAGTTACAAATTTAGATATATTAATATAGGCAAATTGACACGTCTCGCCTTCGGATAGTCCCATCTCGGCGCATGGCGGCGCAGATACATACGGAGCAATATGAAGCAAAGGATTATCTCTATTCATTCGTTCCAGATTTAAAATACTTGGATCACCAGATATCCATGCACTTTGAGCTATCTGTTTTAATAGGTAGTATGCAGAAATTTCACTATCATCGAGCAGAGTAAAGTTCTCCCCTTTTTTGGCCGCTTCCATAAATCCATCGGTAACAATTACAGATAGATTGAAATAAGATAAATGCCTATTGTTTTTTGCTTCAATAAAATCTCTAATTCGTGGATGAGTTATATGTAGATTAGCCATATTACCAATATAGCGATCATACCGACCAGTTGCTGTTTCGGAAGCTGCTAAATCGTTAAGCCACAACAATAAACCTAAAGGATCAGCATAAGGTGTGAGATCGAACCCAGAACCCATATTTTGTTGATAATATGCCCTAATTATTTCCGCTGATGCATGTCGCTCACGCAAGTCTACTGGTATGAGGGCGCAGGAGCAAAGAGCTGATTTCTCGTAACCCTCTCTACCAGCATTCGTGAGTGTTGGAGTACCGGGAGTAAATGTTTTTTCTGCCATAAATAGGGCAAATTGCTGCTTAGCCTGCTCTGTTTCGATTTCAGATATGCCCATGGTGGTTTCAGCTGCAAATAAAGCATCGACTACTCTATCAAACATTTGCTGTGGCGTTTCGCCCGGAGCAATAATTCTGCCTTTAATCAGCACCTGATGGGCGGATGAAGAAGGTTGGTATTCGACTCTACCCATGGTATTTTGTTTCCTATTTTTGGTAGGAGTATTATAATACAACCATCAAAAAGATGTTATAGTAATCAATCTATAAGTTGATATGAGTAAAGAATCAAGGGTTGGAGTTCAGATAATTCCTGCAGACGTCGAAACAATACTTGATTACGAACCTTTTATTGCAACACTTCCTAAAATTGACGAGATTACTCCTGTAGTTGGGGGTGTTGCTCACCGCGTGTTTCAGATAATGTCAGATTCTAGTAAGTATTATTTAAAAATACGCGGAGATCGATTTGCTTCTGTCCCGGAAATTATGTGTAATCCGGAGGACATCATATTTGAATATCGTGCTTTATCCGCATTTCATCAGATAGCGCCGGATAATTTTCCCCAAATTTTTGCTTTTAACAAAGATCGGCATTATCTCATTCTCTCAGATGCTATGCCGAATGGTGAAAAAATGGAGGATTTATTTTTGAAAAGAGAGGTAACACCAAAAATGCTATTTAACCTGGGTAGAACGCTTGCGCAGATTCATGAAGCATCAAGTTCGTGCCATGAAGCGGTAAGACCAGACGGAGATGATGAGTATTATCAAACAGTATTAGGTCACAGGTTTGGTTACAGGCGAAATCCGGTATTAGACAATTTAGTTCAATCCTTATCAACTTTGGGTTACAAACAACTTATACTTGGCGATGTTTCACCTAAAAACATTGGTGTTAATAACGATGGAGAACTTTTTATTTTCTTTGATTTAGAAACAGCTCACCAAGGAGATAGGGTTTTTGATTACGCATATTTTCTTGGACATATTCTAATTCACTCATTGGTATCTCAAGATGCGATATTAGCCGTAGAAAGTTATGTTCAGGGATATGATCAACAAAACTTTGATGAGTCTGTCGTTAAAAAAATAGCGTTGGGAACTATGCTCTATCGATTAAGAAGCATCATTTCGTATCCTACGGGCTTGGACGCTGAACAAACTGCACTCCTGGAGCAAAAAATTGAGTCAATCTTGTTGCAGGATTTAAGTCGGTCGGATTGGCTAAAAATTATTACAATCATTCAGCATGGACAAAAATAATCTGCTTCTTATCGGTTTTGGACCGCACGCAAAAAGGATTTATTATCCTGTTTGTGAGAGAGATGGTAAAGTCTACAATATTCAACTTGTTTATGCAGTTGACTTGGAGGAAAAGCGGTCTGATATTTCTAAATACTTAGCAGGAAAACATGATATAAAAACGCAAGCTTTTTTTATTCGACCTCAAGATCGAACCTTCAATAAACTATCAACTATGGTTAAAAAGAAATTAAATCAGATAGTCAATCAATTTAATATTAAGGGCGTAATTATTGCTACAGAACCGCGGGTGCATAAAATGTATGCAGAGTGGGCTTTAAAACGCGGTTTAAGTGTACTTATGGATAAACCTTTATCTATTCATGAAAACATATCCACCGATCCGCAAATACCACAAAAACTAATCACTGATTATCAAGATTTAAAATCTGTCTATTTAGCTTCAAGACGAAAAGATAAAAGAGTCCTTTTTAGCTTAATGGCGCAAAGACGGTGGCATCCAGCATTTATAAAAATGAAGTCTTTAATAGCTGAAGTATTTGAAAAAACTAATTGTCCGGTAACTTCGATCCAAACTTTTCATGCCGACGGCCAATGGCGCTTGCCTTCAGAAATCGTTGATATTGATTATCACGGATACAATCAGGGTTTTGGGAAATGCTCTCATTCAGGGTACCATTTTTTTGATATTGTTTTATGGCTGCTTGAGGCAGCAGAAAATAAAGAGAAGTCAATTAATAATGTAGATCTCATTACCAATTTTTTAAGGCCAGCCGATTTTCTTCACCAATTGAATTTGAAAGATTATCAGAAAATATTTCCAGAGTTTCATAAACAAAATAAATATTCCCAGGATAGCTTGCTGAAGTTATTTGAGAATTATGCCGAAATTGATGCGTTCACCTCTTTAAATTTTAAACATGGCAACAAAACTCAAACTTTGGCTAGTATAAACTTGGCGCATAATAGTTATTCTCAAAGAGGCTGGTCGTCTGTAGTTGGCAAAGATTTATACAAGGGTAATGGGAGACTTCGACATGAAAGCCATTTTATTGAACAGGGACCGTTTCAAGCTATCTCTTTTGTATCCTATCAGTCAAGGGAAGTTGATCCTTACAAAATGCAAGGTCTTTATGAAGTTGGCGGTGAATACAACCTGGATATTCACGTCTTCAGAAATAGCAGTTTATTTCCAAAATGGAAGACATATGAAAAGATAAGCATCCGAGACCTTAATAATAAAGCTATGACTGGTAAATCAAGAGGACATCAAGAGGATGCACGAAGACAAGCAATAATTGAATTTTTTAAATTTTTGAACGGAGACAAAATAACGCCAACATCAGATTTGCTAGATCATAAGCGATCTACCGAATTAATGGCCGGTATTTATCAATCTGCAGCTAATCAATTTAATGGTAAAAATCCGATTGTAAATATTAATTTTCAAAGATGAAAATAAAAACAATCAGTTCATATCAGAATGCAGATAAGGCCGAGGGATTAGCGGTCGTAGTTGATGTATTGAGGGCTTTTACCACTTGTTGTTTTGCTTTTGAAAACGGCGCGAAAACCATAATACCTGTTTCCGATACAGATACAGCGTACAAATTGATTGAAGACAATCCAGATTTTGTCTCAATTGGTGAGAGGAATGGATTAAAACTTCCCGGTTTTACATATAATAATTCTCCCGCAGAAATTGAAAATGTCGATTTGAAAGATAAAACAGTTATTTTAACTACCTCCGTTGGTACTCAAGGAATAGTTAACGCAACTAATGCCGATATGGTGATTACAGGAGCTTTTGTCAACGCTCAAGCAGCAATCAATTTCATTAGACAACAAAAGCCAGAAGTAGTATCATTTATCATCACAGACTGCAGATATAAAGATAATGAGGACTATATGTATGCGAGATTTGTCGAAAGTCACATCAAAGGCAAACCCTTAAATTTTAAATATATTAAAAAACATTTAATTCATCACCCTACCGCTCAAGGATTTTTAGGGAATCCTATGACCGAATACTCAAGAAAAGATTTTTACTTAAGCCTCGACCTGAATAGATTTAATTTCGTTGTAGTAGTCAAAAAAAGAAAAAATCTAATTTTTTTAGAAAAATTAATAGTTTAAAGCATGATAGAAAGTCGTCCTGAAAGATTTACATTACGTAGAGAGTATTTTGGAGGATTGGTTTATGATTCTGCAAGAGCTAGGGTTGAATTACTGCACCAGCCGGAATATGACTTAATAAAAAGACTTGCTTCTGTAGAAGAGCAAGTGTTTGAGACTCAACTACAATCAAATCCGGAAATGGCCAAGCGACTAAGGGTCTTCAGGAAGATAGGATTTATCGATAGCCATTCAGATGGACGGCTTACCCTTACAAATGTAAGAGTAGTGCCGGCTCCTGAGCCATTACCGGAAGGAATGCTCACTGCTCCAATACGGGTTTTTGATAGTGTAACTCAATTTTGCAACTTTGAATGTCCGCAGTGCTATTTTTCTTCAAGTAATCAAGTAAAGGAAAATAGACGAACCCTTGAGCAAACAGTTGATATTATGCAGAAATTCTTTGAGGTGGGCACAATGGAGTGGCGTTTCACCGGAGGCGAACCAACTACGCAACCAGATTTAATTGATGCAATTGCTGCCGCAAAAAAATTAGGGATGAATGTCGGTTTGTACACAAATGGTTGGTGGTCAGAGAGGACAGCTCGCAATTTGCTAGAGGCGGACTTAGATGAAATAGTTATCAGTGTCGAAGGCAGACCTGAGATAAATGATCGTCGCAGAAAACCCGGTTCTTTTGCTAAGGCAGTTGAATCGCTTGAAAGAATAAGCGAACACAATCGGGGGAAAGCAGATGGTATTAAAGGAATTATTGCTGCAGCTATAGGTAAAGATAATGTCAGCGAGGTAGAATTTCTTGTAAGACTTGCTTTACGTTATGGAGTTGATATTAATTTTATGCCCCTAAAACCAAGCGGTCGAGCTAGGGACTTACTAACAGGTATCTACCTAAGCCCTCTAGAATATATGCAGTTTGCTCAACAAGTTCAACAAATGCGTGATTTATCCGAAATTGAGAACTCGGGCATTAAGATTATTTTAAAATATAAAGACTTATTTTGTGGAGACTATCCGGATGCTTCCGGACTTCCCTTCCCTTTTAACTATTCGGAATGTAGTGCGCTTACTACTGCAATAAGTATGCTTCCGGATGGTAGAGTATATTCTTGCCCGTTTGTCTTAGACGTTGATCCGGGGGAAGAGTTTATGGGACCAAATATGATTAATGTGACAGCTTATGAAGCATGGTTTGATCCGCAATTTGAAAAATTCAGATCGGCTACCAAAGTCGGTTGCACAGACTGTGAATTTTATATGAGGCAATGTCGAGGTGCATGCAGGGCAACAGTTTTAGGGTATGGTGGACAAATTAAAGACGGACAATTGTTAGGAGAGGATCCGCAATGTTTTGCGCCTCTGATGCCAAAATAATAGCTTCTTGTTTAGAGTAAGCCTTGAGATTGCATTCTGCGGGAGCAGGCCGGGAATTGACCGTAGATATTTGAGACAGAGACCAGTCTTTGAACTGCTTCTTTTTGCACTTCAATCGGCGCCAAATCCGCTCTTTCGTAGCCTGATTGCATTCTGTTCCTAGTACCCTCCGTAAA
>CAYIUF010000035.1:0-8518 GCA_964366515.1 uncultured Gammaproteobacteria bacterium | reverse complement strand
CGCTTTCGCTTTCGAGTTTAGTATCTTCGTTCGGGTCGGCGCTCGTCTTTAGTCATAGACGCCCTAGCAGTAACAGCCCGAGACTCTTTAGTTTCTGTGCTTGCCCCACACCACCCGTGCGCGCACATTCTGCCGCGAGGTAGAAGAGGGGGCGGCAGAACTCCCTTACATTCTCGAATACGATACTCCAGTTCCAGTTACTCCATTCTGTTTTACTTTGCCTTCTTTCTCTAGCTGTTCCAGATATCTTGTTGCTGTAGCGTCAGAGACGTGCAGGAGTTTTTCTACTTCATCATTTGTAATACTCGCTTGTTTCAGAAACATACCCATGATTTTTTCTAGTTTTCTTCTTTTCCTAAACTGGATCGCTTCTCGAGCTTTAGCCAGAAGACTTAGTTTCGCAAACGGCTCAATTACTGGTATTTGAGCCGTTGGTGGTTCTAGAGCTTCTGAAACTGGTTGGTTTAAGCTTGATTTATCAGTTTGAGCCGTTTGCTCTGGAGCTGGATTTTCAAGCTCTACAGGGCTTATTTGCTCATTATCAACATTGACCGGAATGGCACTTTCAGCCTCCGTAGGGCCTTCTGGAGCCACGGGTGACACCTCGACTTGTTCAGAAGTGCTTGGAGGAATGGGTGCTTCGGGTATGGGCTCTTGGGGTGCCTTAGGTTGAGAGGTTTCTTCGGGAATATGGGTTTCTGGTGAGTTTTCAGTCATGAAGAAATTATATCTTAAAAATGCTATATTTTTCCTACATATGAAAATAGAAAAGAAGGTCTGGCCTGAATACTTCCAACAGATACTAGACGGTAGAAAAACTTTTGAGTTGAGACTGAATGATTTTAATATAGCTGAAGGAGACACTCTGGTTTTGAAAGAGTGGAATCCAGACACAAAAGCCTACACAGGAAGAGAGTTGGAAAGAAAGGTTGGATATGTAGGAAAGTGGAAAATTGATGATTTAGCTAAGTTCTGGCCGAAAGAAGATATTGAGAAAAACGGTTTGCAGGTAATCTCACTTAAATGACATGAGAGAAATTGAATGTAGATTTTTGGAGATAGACAAGGAAGCTTTGATTAAAAAGCTTATTGAACTTGGGGCAAAAGATGAGGGTGAAGAACTAATTAAAGAAACAATAATATACGACCCAGAGTTTAAGTGGAGAGATACAGAGCAAAGATTTGTGAGATTGCGTCAGGTTGGAGACAAAACAAAGCTCACCTATAAAGAGCACCAGTCGCACACTGCTGATGGAACGTACGAGATAGAATTTGAAATTGAAGATTATGATAAAGCAGAATTACTTTTTGAAAAGATTGGATTAGTTCCTTCAAGACACCAGCAAAAGAAGCGACATACTTTCAAACTAAATGGAGTCACTTTTGATATTGATACTTGGCCGAGAATACCTACTTATGTAGAACTTGAAGGAGAATCAGAAGAGGCTCTAAAGAAAGCGGCCCAAGCGGTTGGATATGACTGGAAAGACGCAGATGTTCATAATGCTAGATGGGTTATTGAGAACGTATATAAAATTCCTGTAGGTAAGATGAGTTGGTTTACTTTTGATAGATTTGAATAATATGAACGAAGTTATAGTCGTAAATGAGAATGATGAAGTAATTGGCAAGATGCCCAAAAAAGAGGCTCATAAAAATGGCGTTCTGCACCGTATAGCTGTTGTTTATGTTGAAAATAGTAAGGGAGAAATTTTAGTCCAAAATAGGGCTGATGGGTACCTCGACCATTCTTCTGCTGGACATGTGGATCCCGGAGAGTCGTACCTAGAAGCGGCAAAGAGAGAGCTGAACGAGGAACTTGGCATTAAAGATGTTAAATTAAACCGCATCGGTCATGCCTCGACTATAGGGGAGAAATATAAAAATGGAATAGCATCTCATACATTTGATATTTTCGCTTGTGTTGGTGAACCAGGAGAACTCCAAGCAGATGAAGTAAAAAGTGTATATTGGGCAGATCCGCAAAAAGTATTAGGTGAAATGCAAAAAGATAAGAGTAAGTTTTGTGGTGGATTTATTGAATCATTAAAGATTTATCTAGGTGCTCGAGATATAACAAAATGAAAAAACCTGAATCAATTTGCATATTTGGAGATAGTACTGCTTGGGGTGCATGGGATATGGAGAAGGGTGGATGGATAAATCGTCTTTGGTTTTATGTTGCAAAAAGAGATGAAGATTATGTAGAAATATACAATCAAAGTATCTCTGGAGGAACTACAGAAACTATCTTAGAGCGTTTTGAAAGTGAGGCAAAAATAAGAGGGGCAGACGCAATTATATTTCAAACTGGAGGCAACGATGCTTCCTATGACGAGCCGGGTAATTTTATGGTTAAACCAGAGAAATTTAGAAGTAATCTTGAAGAGATAATCGAACGAGCAAAAAAGATAACGGATAAAATCATATTCATGGATTTGAAAAACTGCGATGAATCGAAAACAACTCCTGTATCTTGGATACCAATTTATTACACGAATGAAAACATAGAGAAATATAGCAAGATCATGGAAGATGCCTGCAAAGAAAATAATATCCCTTTTCTAGATGTTGGGTTGCTTGATAATGAAGACTTTGACGATGGGTTGCATCCAAATGCAGAAGGGCATCGTAAAATATTTGAGAAAGTAAAATGGTTTTTAGAGGAAAATAAATGGATTTAAAAATATGAATAAACAACTGATCTCTCCATTCCAAGCGTGGAAATTTCATAGAGGACTAGCTATAGATATTTTGAGGTCTCTTACAGATGAGCAATTGAAACTTACTGTAGGTAAAAATATGGGAACTTTAGGTCAGCAGTTTAGGCACATAGCAAAGATTGAATTAGAATATCTCGACGCTATTAAAAGTAAGAAAATTGATACTAAACCAGGCAGATTAGATAAATCAGTTGCAGAATCAAAAGAAGGATTATTAAAGATTTTTGATAATACTGAAAAAGAATTTACTAAAATACTTAACTCAATCGAAGACCCAGAAAACTATATGATTGATTGGACGCATTGGAGCATGGACCAGATGAATTTAATTGATCACATGCAAGCACTTGCTGATCATAATAATTTGCATAACGGAGAAATAATTGTTTATGCAAGAACTCACGATATTCCATTTCCACAAAGCTGGGAACCGTGGGGGTTATAAAACAAGAGGCGCACTGATCCGAAGATCGTGCGCCCCGTAGAACAGTCTAGTACAAACCCATGCCCCAGTATTCGTGGTAACCGATCAGCACCTCGCCAGCGAGTGGTTGCGGAGCGAGAATCTTCTCTTTCCCACTGAAATGCTCGAAATCGCCTGACCACTCATTCACGTAGATGAGATCTGGGCCGTCAGAAAGCGGGAGGTCGGAAACCAGACATCTCGCGGGACCGCGACCGCCCAGGAAGACACCCTCGCAACAATACTGGTGTCCAAGGGCTCCCTTGAGGAACGGAATTGCCGACTCCGGGTAGTGGCCGCCATAGCTCATGAACCACACAGGCCATCCATCATGCCAGATGGTGGTTGTGCCCGCAGATTTCTCGGTTTTCGGATGGACGCACCACCGATCAACGAGAAGCCACTGGCCATCTTCATACCGGATTTCCTTGTAGCCGGGCATGTTGGCGACCTTGGTTTTCTTGACTCCCTCTATTGCGTAGCCCGCCTGCATGGCTTTGATGAAGACACCTTTGACGGCGGCTTCATATATTTCTTTTCCCATCCTGACACCACCTTTCTGTGGAAAGTTTCCAAAAGTAAAATATCATTTAAACACTTGCGTGTCAATGAGTTTCGTGGTATTATAAAAGCAGAAAGATTGGAGGTATCAATGGACGATACGGGACATCACCCTGCATTCCAAGCGGTTGCCGCTGATATTGAGAGAAGATTCCTTGATATCATCAAGGACCCAGAGAAGCACACTCATCCAAACCAGCAAGAACTTGAGCTGTGCTGTATGGTGACGGTCTATGGTGGAGTCTCCAGCAATCTGATGGAGGCACATCGTATTCTGGCTCCATTGCCCGCATACAAGTTCCCCAAGAAGTGCGAAGTTGAGCGTACAACACGGCCTCTCACGGAACAGGATCGAGCGGCAATTGCGGAGAAACTCAAGGGAGTCGATTCCTACACAGTACCGAAGGAGCTTACCAAACAGATCGCGGCTGAACTGGGTCTCACGGCTCATCAGGTGACCGGGTTCTATATCGGGATGAGGGAACGACTCAGAAGAAAGAAGGGTTAGCTAACATGCCGAGGGAAAAGAAGTATCTTGTCTGCCTGCACTACAGGAAAACCAATCAAAGGCGCAGCGAGAATCCGAAGGTCAAGGAGCTCATCACTTCGGTCGAGAGTTGGGACACAATTCTTCCCTTCTCGGCCAAGGATGATGGTGCCGCTTGCGAGATGGCTAATGGTTTTACGAATCAAGAGGGTAGGCGCGCAGAGGAGCCGCAGATATCTCTATCAAAGGGATCTGGCAGGTGGCGCGTCAAGTTTCTGTGGACATCCCGAAGAAAACCGTCGGTAAGTAGGCAACAGGGCCGGTGGAGGAGTTAGCGAAATCGCGATCTCTTCGCTGGCTCTTTCATTTTGAATAAAATTCAAACTCTTGCGCGATTGTTCGCCCATCCTTTTCTAATACTTGAAGGTAGTCCAGAAGAGTTTTTTCATTCACTAAGTCAACATAAAATTGTCTTTGGCGAGGTTTATTATTTTCCCTATAAGCATAATCAACATGGTATATCCAGTTACCCTTAATAGGAGTATGCTCCTTTGAGTGTTTTATCCCATCTCCAATTGAGTATATATTTACCCCATTACCTAATTCATATACTACTGACGGGAAAAATATTGTTAGGGTATTGCTACGAGTGTATGCATCTAAAATTGCCTTTACTGCTTGAAGAATTCCTTCTTGAAGACTAGATTTACCTCCTTCTGAAATAAGTCTACCAACATGCAAGAATCGGGAATAAGCACACCAACTTTGTTGAGTGGCCAGCATCGGCTTAAAATATGAATCTACATTTGTAAATAAAGCCTCCGCCTTAATCTTATTGTCTCTTGCCCAAATCACTACATTCTCTGTTAAATATTTACAGTCAATTCCGAGAAGAAAGTAAAATCTCTTCTGCTCATTATCACTTTTGCTAGTATAAGTGAAATATTTGCTAGCAATTATATCTATCTCACGGGGTTTATCAGTAAGATCGTCAATATAATAAGGACTAATTGATACATTCCAGCCCTCATTTTCGAGCAAGGATGCCACTCTTAAGTGAAGCTTGTGTCCACTGTTATTTATAATACTCTCAGCGCTCTCTTTTTCCTTATGATTTTTGTTTTCTTTACCCATAATAATTTAATCAGGACTTTACCATTTTTAGCCCTATATTCAAAGCTTTTTTAACGGCTCAATATAGAAGTAGATTTGGCTTGACAAATGAAGTCAGCCATGATAAGATTAAGGTTAGAAAGAATAGATAGTCCAGCATGCTTATAGACATTTGCATCGCACCGGCGCCGTCGTTTCGGCCCCACAGCATGTGATTGTTATCGGCACTGGAGACGGCTCAGTTGAAGCCCCTTACGCAGACGTAAATTGGCGTCCGTGCTGGCGCCCGACAGGTTCTGCGAGCCCAGGGTCTCTCGGCGACGATCGAGAGTAGACAGAGGTTTGCTTAGCGGAATTTGGCTACGCAGACTATCGGCGACGCACGCGCTTGCCGATAAGAGGAAGTATCTATTCTTTCGCTCTTTATATAATAGCAAGCACCGGCTCGGGGATGAGCCTTCCTGATTGGTGGAATCAGGCGTAACAAGAGTGAATACACCTCTTGATTGGATACGTCAAATCCAACACCTTGGCCATTGCTTCACTGCGATGGCCTTTTTGTTTACTTTTGAAATCTTATATTAGATAAATCCACAACAAAATCTCCATAAACACTTGGTAAGTTTAAGCGGAACAACTCAATAATTTTATGGAAAGTATTTTCTGTATCTTCATTGTCTATCTCTTTAGCAACTGTGCTTATAAATATATTTAGTGATTCTTCATAATCATACCTCTTATTATTAAATATGGATTCAGGCACTACTTCTGAACTAGATTGTAAATTTAATCTCTTGCAAACAAATTCGATAAAAATTTTAGTAAGTCCAGTGTCGTTCCAAAGTTGTGTGAATAATATTGGATTGTATTTTAACCCTCTAAATATATTTCCTATAAACCACTCTGTCATTCCCGGAATTTTATCATTCGCGACTACCTCAAGTATTCCCTCAGTTAAGCCCGATAGTTTTTTCATGGCTTCGAGTGTTTTTTCTTCAATACTAAATCCAAACTGACACGCACATTTAACTGCTCTAAAAATCATTTGAGATTCGTTTGTAAATTGTTCCTCTGGTGGTAGAACAGTACTTATTATTCCTTTCTCAATATCTTCTAAAGCATTGTGTGGGTCAACTAATTCCTTTGCTCCGATATCAAAGTAGAGGCCATTAACAGTAAAGTCTGGTATTACCTCAAATTGTTTTGTAACTACAGTAAAATCAATTACTCCCTCTGATTTACTACCCTCCGGAAGAAAGCGATAGATGGTGAATTTCTCGTTGAAAATTATCTTTGCCTTAATATCTATCCTCGCTTCTTTTAATATTTCTTCCATCTTCTCATCACGCTCTTTTGCAGGTAGTGGTATCCAGGCACGTATATCAGCATCCTTCCATTCTTTGCCCAAAACCATATCTCGTAGGGAACCACCAAACAAATAGGTTTTAAATCCTTTCTGAATGAGAAGATCCACGAAGTGGATGTTGTATCTTTTTCTTAACTCTTTGTCAGCTTTTTCAGAATCAAAATGACCTTTCATGGTTTTAATTTAGCACAATCTAGCCCTGCAAGAAGGCCACTCAAGATACTTGCAATATTTATTTAGATATGTTATAATACAAGTAGAGTTAAGGCTAGTCCCTTCAGGAGGTGGCGAGTGGGTTACTACGTATTCTTTCTCGGCGGTAAAGACCTCGAGATGTTGACCATTCGTGGACTTCTGGAGCGCACCGGCCAGAAGTTCTATGACAAGGGTCTCGAGTGGGGCGCTAAGGCTTCAGCGTACGCCGAAGATATCCAGTTTACATTAGACTGGAGCAAAGGCGGGGTTCCGGTTCTCGTCGAACTGGAGATTGATATCAAATTGCCAGAGACGGCACTCGTGATTGACCATCACGGAGACCGCTCCAGCGAAGAGGCATCGATTCTTCAGGTTGTGCGGATCCTCGGATGCGCGCCAACCTGGGACCAGAAGCTAGTCGCGGCCAATGACAGCGGTTACATCCCGGCCATGCTCCGCGAAGGAGCGAGTCTGGAAGCGGTCGCGAATATCCGTCGGCGAGATCGCGAGGCACAGGGCGTGACCGAAGAGATGGAGAAACAGGCTGAAGAAGCTGTCTCCAACTACAGGGAAGCTCGTGGCGTGATCATCGTACACATTCCACACAACAAGTTCTCGACGGTCACTGACCGACTCTTCTCACAGTGGGAAGACGGCAAGGAGAACCTCGTTGTCGTCTGTGACACTAATGGACCCGAGTGCGAAGTCTACTACTTCGGTCGTGGCGCCATCTGCCGCGATATCAAGACGAAGTGGAACGGCTTCGGTGGTGGTCAAGGTTTCGGCGATCGCACCAAGAATGCTTTCGCCGGATGTAAGACTGCCATTCCGGTCGACGTCGTGAACTTCGTGGTCACACAGCAGGTGATGTAATGTCTCCTGCTCATCACATCAGCACCCGCTGGGCTTCGGCTCAGCGGGTGTATTCATTTCAAAATTTTTCTCGCCCCTTTCCGCTCATTCCATTCAAAAAAGTCTCATCACCGCCAACATTAAGAGTATGATAGCGGAAAGGGGCGAGGGTTCGCCGAGCGAAGCGAGGCGTTAGCGCGCCGAAGGCGCGCGGTGTTAGTTGTTAGGAATTTCTGATAAAGTAAGTTCGAGCAGAATCGTATAGAGTCACTAGAGGTAGGTAAAGATTAGAATCCGAAATTTCGGACTTGGCTTGGCGGAGATAAAACCAAGGATTTTGCGGGGCCCCGCGCGCTTCGCGCGAGTCGAGAGTGAGGTTCGAGCCAAAGATTTTCTGGAGGAGTGATTTTCTGGAGGGGAGGTCGTTCGATTGCGCGGCTTCTGCAAGGCCAGAAGCCACAATTAGCCATTCTCGCATCGGTTCGAGCCACCTAGCGGCGTCTCGTTCAAGATTGAGGACTTGCTCCTCAATAGACCTCTTTTCAGACATTAGAGCGTGTTTTCTTTCCAAATATTCTCCACGCTCAATGTCTTGCTCCACAAAGAGGTCTGTAATGCGAGCAATCTTGCCGTTCAATTCGGCAACACTTGCTCGCAATACTTGGACAGACGCCGCCGCGGAATGAGTGATTTCTAGTTCGTCTTTATCAAGCATTTTGTTTAGTTCCACAGCCCACTCACTCGGCAATACTAATGAA
>CAYIUF010000034.1:7123-8618 GCA_964366515.1 uncultured Gammaproteobacteria bacterium | reverse complement strand
GCTCTTCCGATCTTTTTTAATTTTAAACTCTCCGTTTAGTTGGTTAACCACCAAAAGTGAGTCTAGGTAAAAATCAATACACTCCGCTCCTCTGTGGTTTTTGGTCAACCATTCAACCGCCTCCAAAACCGCCGTATATTCTGCAACATTATTAGTGGCCGTACCTAGCGTTCTTGAGCCCTCGTGGACAAGTCGGCCTTTTGCGCCGAAGCCCACAAAAGCAGAAGCAGAAGGTCCCGGATTCCCACGAGCACCACCGTCACAATAAACTTTCAAAACGGGGTCATTTTGCATTTGAGAGTGTCTTCAAAATCACGAAGCCTGATAATAACAACACCAAGGCCTCGGTAGCAACAGTTAAATATGAAGATGCCAGATATGAAAAACGCGGAACAAGAAGGAAGTTTAGGGAGAGATTAAAAACAAGAGCCGTCACGGCAACAGCCAAGGCAATCTTTTGTCTGCTAAGAGCAATTAGCGTGTACCCGATAAGGTGGTTTAGGTATGAAAAAACCAAAGCAAATGAAAGTACTCTCAAGGGCCAAACTGAAAAATCAAACCTTCCGTGAAAGACCAAGGGCAAATAGGGAGCAGTAACAAAAACCAACATTGAAACCAAACCTCCGAATAATAGCAATGTCCAAAACGCTCGTCTCAAATAAGCCCTTAAACTGTTGGTAATCTGCCCCGCCGAGTACAAGCCTGAAATCAGGGGAAACATTGCATTCATAAGATAAGAGGCCCCAAAGACTGCCGTGTCATAAACCTTATATGCCATTCCATAGATGCCAACATCTCGTGTGTCGTGGAAATATTGAAGTATCAAAATATCAGCACGGTTGTAAACTGTCGAAACTATCAGAAGAGCTCCGGTAGGGAAAGCTTCTTTCAGAAGTTTCGTTGCTGCCGATTTATTAAAAGACAGGGGGGAGATGTGTTTACTTACAAGAAAATACCCAACAACCACAGAAACAGCTGTCCCCAAAACCCAGGATGAAATGACATGATTGACCCCTCCGCCTCCCAACACAAGAAAAACAGACAAGCCCACAAAAAGTAGCGTAGAAACAATCTCGACAATCGCGGCTCTTCCAAACCTTAGGTTAGTCTGGAAAATAACGGAAAAAGAGGTCTTTAGGGAGAGAAAGACCAAAACCAGAGAAGCAACGCTTACCGGGGTTATAAAAACCGACCAAGAAGGATTAACCCGGATTAGTGTGTTTACTAAAAGCACACTAACAATCCCCAAAAAAAGTCGTACGACTAATGCTGTTGAAAAAATCTTTCGTCTCTGGGAAGGTTCAACTTTTGAAGCCTCCCGGATTGTAATAAAGGGGGTGCCCCAATCTGACAAGTTCCCAAAAAACAAAACAAAAGACATTACAAACGTGTAAACTCCAAACCCTTCCTCTCCAAACCGTTGACCCAAAACGTAGGTAAGTGTAATTCCACCCACAACACTAACAACTTTTGCAAAAACCTGGAAAAACGTGTT
>CAYIUF010000034.1:0-7023 GCA_964366515.1 uncultured Gammaproteobacteria bacterium | reverse complement strand
TTAACAACAAGATGACGGTCGCGGCCCTCACCTTCTGATTCTGTGACAATTTCGGAATCCTCTGAAAACAGCATGTGTACAAATCGGCGATCAGAGGGGGAGAGGTCGTAAAGGTGTTGTTCCTGTCCTGTATTTTTAGCTCTCGTTGAAGCGTTGTTGGCAAGCGTAGTCAGTGTATCTTCTCTTTTTGCTCTCCAGTCTCCAATATTAACAATTACTTGTGCAGACTCCTGGGTTTTTCCAAAAACAATTTGTCGAAGTATGGTCTGGAGTGCCCCCAAAGTCTCTCCTCTGTGTCCTATTAAAATCGCTGCTTGTTCCGTTTCGATTTGAACTGTGTAAAAATTGTTATCTTTGTCCTGTAAAACCTCAACAGCGCCCTCTATACCCAAAAACTCTAGCAGTCTGTCCGCTTCTTCCTTTACTACCTTTTCTACTTGATCTACTTTTTCTACCTTTTTCCTTGCTGCCATGTTGGATATTGTACCAAAGGAGGGAGGAATTTTCAAAGCCAACTTAGGATCGGACAAACTTGCGAACCAGGGGGGTCAAACCACCCCACCCTGAAACAAAATACTGCTGAATACCTTGAAAAAGCGATTGCGCGCCCCAAAAGACCACAACCCCTAATGGAAACTTAAGCCCAATAATCAAGGTCATCAAGGGAAACATATAAATCATCTGCTTTTGCATGGAAGCTGCAATATCATCTGCCTCTCCTTCTGTTTTTTTTGCAACCTTCTCTGCAACTTCAACGTTGGGCATCATCATCTTTGAAGACAAAAACTGCACAAAAGCAACAACTATCAAAAACAATCCAGGAATTGCAAAAGGAAGACCCGAAACCGAGACGGTGTCTGGCCTTGTCAAGTCATGTCCCAGAAAATACTGATTGAGTTGGCCTTGAATTTTTAAAGCAGGGTAGAGAATTCTGTTTAAATTAGCGGTAACATCCTCACCTTGTCTAAAAACACTGTTAAACCCTGAAAAAAGCGCAATTAAAATTACCATGTTTATTATCTGCGGCAAACACCCGGAAACTGGGTTGATTCCTTTCTCTTTATAAAAATCTCTTTGGGCCTGCATTTGCTTTTGTTTATCACCTTTGTGTTTTTGTTTTATCTTCTCAAGCTCGGATCCGTATTGCTTCATCTTCTGCATCATTTTCATTGAAGGCAAAACCAATGGGGTCAAAACCAGCCTTATAAATAAAGTAAAGACAATGATTGCTACTCCAAGGTCGCCAAAAACATGGTAAAAGACTGCAATTAGATTAAGAAGTGGTTGTGAAATAAAATTTAAGTTCATGTGTGTTACCAACAAGCAAACATACGGGCAAGCCCGTACGATAAACCTCTTACTGTTCCGTGTTTCTTTATAGAGTCAATTGTGTACTGCGAACAAGTAGGGGAGTGCTTGCAGCCCCCACCAACAAGCAATGACAATAGTCCGCGTTTTCCACCAAGCGTGTTTTGGTAAATTCGGATCGTTCCAATCAGTAGATTTGTCATTTGCTATATCTTGGCAAAAAGTGTTTCCAGATCCAAGAGTAATTCTCCTTTGCCTCTCCCAACCGCTCGCGGATTAGCAACTATAGCAATTTTGCTCCCCGCGGGTATAGTGCCAAGTTTCTCGTGCATGAAATCACGAACGGTTCTCTTTATTAGATTCCGCAATGTGGCTTTTTTTGAAACCTTGTTTGAAACTATGACACCTACTTTCGTGCTAACCCCAACAGCAGGGGACATTTCATTTGCGAACAAAAGAAAAGAGAGTCTGAAAAAGTCACCTTTATATGATTTTCCAAGTGTTTGAACCTTTTTATAGTCCTGGTTAGAAACAAGTCTGTTTTTTCGGGGAAGCATGAGGTTGGTTTACTTGGCCAAATTATGGCGACCCTTAAGTCTTCGCTTTGCTAAAACCTTTTTGCCTCCGGCAGTTTTGTTCCTTGCGCGAAACCCAACTTTATTCCTTCGCCTTCTCTTGCTTGGTTGATATGTTCTTTTTGTAGACATACGAGATTTTACCACAAAAACCCAGAGCGTGTTCTTTATTTATAAAACTAGTTGCAGTAGTAGAGAATGTTGAAAGGTGGACAACAAACCTAAGGTGGTGTTAACGCCAGCCACAAACTGTCTACTAATAACTTATCAACGCAAATTTCTAAAAATGTGGGAAGCCAAAAAGTCCCCCACAAGTTATCAAGAAAACTGGCGCTTTATCCCCAAGATATCCTCACGAAGTGTGGAGTTTTCCACAAGATTTGTGGATATCTTTGCAACGGCGTGTATTACGGTTGTGTGGTCTCGACCCCCAACAAGTCTTCCAACCTCCTGCAAGGGGAGATTTAGATCATTCCTCAGCAAATACATCAAAACCTGCCTTGGCCTTACAACTGTTTGTACTCGACTTTCCCCCAAAAGGCTTCTTTTTCCTAAAGAGTAATACTCAGAAACTGCGTTTATCACAACCTGCGGCGATACCGCCTTCGCAGGACGCTCAGAGTCCTGGTTTTGCCCTAAAAGCATTTGCGAAACCATCTCGGAATCAATTGGTGTATGAGTTAGCGCAGACTGAGTTAAAAGAAGGGTTATAAATCCCTCAATACGCCTCGGACTATCAATTTTCTCAGCAATCATTTGGGCAGCCTCGGGAAGAAGCTCTACTCCTCGCTCTTTTGATTTAATAAGAGCAATTGCAGCACGCAGCTCAAAACCAGGTGGTGAGATATCAACAATCAACCCCGCCTCAAACCGGCTTCTTAGGCGAAGCTCGAGCCGCTCAATCTCGTGTGGGGGGCGGTCCGATGTTAGAATAATCTGCGCACCTTCCCTTTGTAGAGTATTAAACGTGTGGAAAAACTCCTCCTGAACCGCGGTCTTGCCAGCAATAAACTGAATATCGTCAACCATCAACAGCTTTAGCTTTCTATACCTGTTCTTAAAAGCCTGCGTGGTTTTATTTCGGATTGCTTCAACAATCTCATTTGTGAACTCCTCACCCATACAATAAAGAATCGAAGAGTCTTGTTTATTCTCAACAAGCCTGTGGGCAACCGCAAGCATTAGATGGGTCTTGCCAACCCCAACCCCGCCATACAAAAACAACGGGTTGTAAGCGCTTCCAGGAGTTCTGGATACGGCCTCCGCAGCAGCATGTGCCATCTGATTGGTTGTAGAGACCGCAAAGTTTCCAAACGTAAAACCAGACCTTACACGAGCTTTTTTAAGAATGGCATCAACCTCTGTGTTGTCGCTTTCTACGGGCTCATTTGCTGAGAAAAGTGGCCCAGTGTCTCGGTTTTCCAAAACAGGTTTTTGTTTTACCAAAACAAGCAAATCATTCTTAATTCCAGTTTGTTCATTTAACGTATCGCGCAAAAGATCAAAATACCGCTCCTCTAAACCCCTAGCAATAAACGAAGAAGGGCACCCAACCTCAACAACTTGCCGTTCATCTGATAGTTTTTTTACAGAAACTATGTGAGATGGCAAAAACCAAGTTTGCAAAGTAGGCGCAGAAAGCGAAACCCTCAAAGCAGAAATAACATCTTTCCAAAGTTTATTGTTGTCCATGTTGGATATTGGGGGTCGTTGCAATTTAGAAAGTTATCCACAGTACGTCAACCCCCAAAATACACGAAACAACAATTCCTGTGCTACTTGTGCTACTCGTGCTACTTGTGCTACTTTTCCTACATGAAGCTCTCTGTTCTTCAGGAAGACCTCGCCCTCGCCTCAGCGCTTGCATCCCGCTTTACCTCAAGCCGCGCCCAGATTCCGGTTTTAGGAAACATTTTAATAAGAGCAGTCGGTGGAAAACTCATTCTTCAAGCAACAAACCTTGAAACCGGAATCCATGTGCCGATCGGCGCAAAAATTGAAAAAGAAGGAGAACTAACAGTGCCTGCAAAAATTTTAAGTGAATTAGTAAGCAGTCTGCCTCAAGGTAGAGTAGAGATAGAGCAAGAAAAAGACCATCTAAACGTATCTTCAAATTCATTCTCAGCATCAATTGCCGGACTCCCAGCACAAGAATTTCCCAAAATTCCAGAAAGCGCACAAAACCCAACATTTGTTGTAAAAAAGCCCGCTTTTTCCGTCCTTTCAAGGCAAGTAGCCTTTGCCTCAAGCATGGACGAGACAAGACCTGTTTTGACTGGAATTTATATTGAAGTAGGAGATAAGACGATGGCAGTTGCAACCGATGGCTTCCGAATGTCAACAAAAGACCTAACAAAAGGCGGCTTGATTGAATTTGGAAAAGAATCAAAAAAAACATTTCTCTTGCCCGCAAGAACAATTGAAGAACTTGAGCGGTCGCTCCCAAAAGACGCAGAAAATGTAAAAGTCGAAATGAAAGAAAAAGAAAGCCAGCTAATTTTTGACGCAGAATCAATTGTTCTAACATCAAGAGTTATTGAAGGAAACTATCCGGATTATAAAAAAGTAGTCCCCAAAGCAGACGGGACTGTAATAAAAACCGGAAGAGACGAACTCACAAAAGCCGTAAGAGCAGCAGGTGTATTTGCAAGGGAATCCTCTGGAATTGTAAAAATAAGCTTTGGGAAAAGTGGAATGGTGCTAACCAGCGAAAGCGCGGCTTTCGGAAAAGAACAAGTAGTCGTGGAAGCAGATGTTGTGGGGGATGACACCCAATCAGCCTTCAACTATAAGTATTTACAGGAATTTTTAGCCTCTGTAGACGGGGATACTGTTGAAATAAAAACCCAAGGGCCAACCTCCCCAGCAGTTTTCCAAGACCCCAAAGACCCCTCATATACCCACATCATAATGCCCGTACGTATTTCGAGTTAACAGACGGAATGTATATATAAACCGGCACCTCGCCTTGATCAGTTCTTGCAACCCCCTTCAGGATATAAATAGGCAAAAGTGTTGTCGGCTGCTGTGGAACAAAAAGAAGGCTTGAGGCAACCGTAGAAATGCTTATAGCTGTTGGAACTAGTATTTCAGCCTCAGTTTTGGGATCTCCAAGTAGGACAATCTTACCTTCGGATACAAGTGACTCCTGAAGCTGTTTTGTGTTCTTGGCTGGATAAGAAACAGGGTTAGCAGGCTTTTCAAAACCCGCTCGATACAAAAGTGCATAGAGCTTATTGTCTTTTTGAATATATCCGGCAATAAGTGGGGTAGTTGGATTTGCGTCTACCACAGCTACACCCTCAACCCGCGGTGTGAGTCCCACCTCCAAGACATCTCCCAAAGCAATAGGAAGTGAGGACACCTGGGAATAATCTACACCCACACCCAAAAGGCCATTCAAAGATAAAACATTCTTAATAAATTCCGCCCCCGCCTGCTCCGTTGGCAACTGTCCTTCTGTGGGAGGCAGAGAAACAGACGAATCCGGAGTTATCTTGACCTCAAGAGGGGAGAGGCGGACAGATAGAGTTTGAGCCCCAGAAAGCCACAAATAATGGTCTCCAAGCACTGCTTCAGTTGAAATGTTTGACGGCTCCTTGGGAAATGCAAAATTTGAAGCAAGCGCCTTGGCCTGCTCTCGATCCAGAGCTTTTGGAGTGGCTTGGTAAAAATTAACCCGCAAAGGTAGCGAAAGATTGGTAGGAAGTGTGACAGGAACACCAGAAGACAGAATTTGTGCAGGAAATCGAGAATAGGTGATCTGGGGTAGGTTTGGAAGGTCTTCCACCACTCCAGTTTTATTTTTCCCGTCAATCCATAGAATCAAAAGCAAAGTAGCAAATGCAGCCAAAAACAACAAAAACCAATGTTTTTTTAAAAAAACGACAACACCCGTCTTAGGCGGCTGTTGCGGGGACAAGTTCTCTTGTGGTTGATATGTTGGGTTATTGGGTTCCATAGCTACCAACGGTTCCCTGATGGGATAAAATCGGGTCTCATGGGTATTGTAACCCGGCCGCCAACTTTAAGGAACTCGTAATGCAAATGGCTTGCGTCACAATTAGGCCATGGTACACAAAACACGTTTCCGGTAGAGCCCACCTTTCCAAGGACAGTGCCAGCAGACACATCTTGCCCCTCAGGGATTCGAGATCCGTCTTGCATGTGGGCATATATTATTTGGACAGTCTTGCCTTGACACTGAGCGGTGACACGAACGCATGTACCATATAAGGAACTATAGCAATCATACGAAGCCTTGCCTTTGGTCGTAGAAAGCACGGGAGTACCCCTGATTAAACCTTGCGAACCTCCGTTGCCAATGTCTACTGCTTCTGCTGAAGCGTGCGTACCCGATGTGTTTGGACCCAAAGAAATAAAACCAAAAGCCGTTGGCCAGGTTGAAGGACACTCATCTGGTGGGTT
Organism: uncultured Gammaproteobacteria bacterium; assembly: GCA_964366515.1. Taxonomy (GTDB): domain Bacteria; phylum Patescibacteriota; class Microgenomatia; order UBA8517; family UBA10165; genus 2-12-FULL-44-25. The sequence continues at coordinate 712 of CAYIUF010000034.1, read as the reverse complement.
ACCAATCCTTATACTTACATTGTTTGCAGAGGTTTGCTCATTTGGCTGCTCCGCCACACTTGCAGTAGCCCGAACAATAGCAATGATGTTTAAATCTTTAAGGTCGCCGCCAAGAGTGACTTTTGTCTCATGTGTCCTTTCGCTCCAAGACTCATTTGCCAAGGTTCTACCGCCTACCGTTACTGTAATTGTCGCATTCGGCCCAGAAGTAAATTTCTCTTTTCTCTCCTTGATGTTTATCTTAAAAGTTACCTCAGTCGGCAAATCCTCGTTCTTCAAGGTGGTTTTTGATGGAATAATCTCAATGGCAACATACTGATTCCCTTGTGCCAACAAATCTCCAGCACCCCCAGTGCCAACAAATGCAGCTTGCCTCGCCGGCGAAGGCCCAAGAAGCTGGTTGTATATGAAAAAAATCAAAACACCAATAAGAATTGCAACTAAAACTCCTCCGGCTATTGCGACCCCAGGGGGTGTTGCAAGAGCTAGGCGAGCACCCGTTAGTGCTAATGTTCTTCCTAGCCATCCGCCAGCACCGCGCATCGCCCCGCCAACCAAACCACGACCAACAATTGCACCTCGAGACAAAGCATTTTGGCCCAACGATGTTGCAGTTCTTGTAAAACCCGCCCCCAATCTTTGGGTAACCAACCTTTCAAATGTCTCCCGTGGCAAGAATCGAATCATCCTCCCAGGGCTAATTTGCATAGGC
>CAYIUF010000033.1:6614-8682 GCA_964366515.1 uncultured Gammaproteobacteria bacterium | reverse complement strand
GTTTGACCGAGATTGATTGGCTAGAAGAAGTTAAGGTTCAACAGAAAAATTGGATTGGGAAAGCTAAGGGTACTCGGGTTGTATTTAAAATTAAGGATTCAGACAAGGAGCTTGCGGTCTTTACGACTAGGGCAGACACGCTTTTTGGAAGTACATTTATGGTACTGGCACCAGAGCACCCTTTGGTTGAGGAATTACACGAAAAGATCATTAACTATTCTGAGGCTGAGCAGTACATAAAGCAGATGGGGAGCAAGCCGGATTTCGAGCGCAGTGGTGCGAAGGAAAAGACCGGAATTGAACTAAGGGGTGTTAAGGCCATAAACCCTTTAAATAGGCAGGAGTTGCCGATATATTTGTCAGATTTTGTGTTGATGACGTATGGAACTGGGGCTATTATGGCTGTCCCTGCACACGACCAGCGGGATTTTGAGTTTGCAAGGAAGTTCGACCTGCCGGTTATATCTGTGGTGGCTAAGCCAGAGAACACCCGAGTCGTTTCTATCGAGATATTTGATGGGGACGTTTCGGAGCTTGCATTAGATATCCAAAAACTAGCTGTAGCACGCGAACAGATTAGTCCGGTATCGAAGCGTTACGAATTAGTTAGGTCAAGCATAAAGAAGCTGGTGAAAGTTTTGAAGAAATACCAAATTACCACTAAAGATCTGAGTCGTATTGAAAAAGGAGAGGATTTCACACTAGATCTGAAAGGGAAAATTCAATTTTCGCTGGTTTACACAGGAGACGGGGAGCATATAAATTCTGACTTTTTGAATGGTCTTGATAATACGCAGGCTATTGCGCGTGTTAATCTATGGTTGGCTAAGGAGGGTTTGGGAGCAGAGGAATCGGTTTACCACATTAGGGACTGGCTTATATCGCGCCAAAGGTACTGGGGCACGCCTATACCCATGATTTATTGTGAGGCTTGTGCTAGGCAAAAAAAATCCTGGTTTACGACCGAGGAAGCAAATCATTACTTCAACGGCCGTGTCAACAATGATGCAATGATGGCGGGTTGGCACCCTGTGCCTGAAAAAGATTTACCGGTTTTATTGCCGAGAGACGTTGATTTTAAGCCTACTGGAGACTCACCGATTGCTAGATCAAAGTCTTTTCAAGAAGGGGTTGTTTGTCCAGGTTGTGGAGGCGACGGCCGGCGTGAGGTAGATACTATGGATGGTTATTTTGATTCTTCTTGGTACTACATCCGGTACCCAAGTGTGGGTACCGGAAATTCCAAGAAACAAATTCCAAATCCCAAACAAGCACAAAATAAAAATAACAAAAATTCTAAACATTTAGGATTTGATGCTTCTGATTTGGAGCTTCCTTGGGATCCTGAGATCACAAGGCTATGGTTGCCGGTTGACGTATATGTCGGAGGAGGGCACGTTGTTCAGCATTTGTTGTTTGCAAGGTTTTTTTGGAAGTTTTTGTTTGATCAAGGGTTTATCGACAAGGCTTTAGGAGATGAGCCTTTCTTGAAATTGCGTGCTCCAGGTTGGATTTTGGGACCAGATTCTCGAAAAATGAGCAAACGTTGGGGGAATGTTGTTACGCCTGATGATGTTATTCCAAAGCATGGAGCGGACACCTTGCGCATGTATGAGATGTTTATGGGACCATTTGATGCCTCAAAACCTTGGAGTTTGACCGGTGTTGAGGGGATGAACCGTTTTGTGAGACGCGTATGGGCGCTCGTCTGGGAAATTTCTAATTTACAATTTCTAATTTCTAATGAAACCATAAAAAGAAAAATGAACCAAACAATAAAAAAAGTTACGCAGGATATTGAGGAATTACGTTTTAATACAGCCATAGCGGCGATAATGGAGTATGTAAACACATTGCAAGAACAAAAAGTTAGCGAGAAAGGCACAAAACAGGAGTGGGATGAGGCGAAAAACGCACTTGTAACACTTCTTGCACCCTTTGCGCCACATGTTACAGAAGAATTGTGGCATTCATGGGGAAACAAAGACTCAATTCACAAAGAATCTTGGCCGGAGTTTGATCCTGAGATGGTTGTTGACGAGGAAGTTGAGATTGCAGTGCAGGTTAA
>CAYIUF010000033.1:5285-6514 GCA_964366515.1 uncultured Gammaproteobacteria bacterium | reverse complement strand
AGTTTGATCCTGAGATGGTTGTTGACGAGGAAGTTGAGATTGCAGTGCAGGTTAATGGGAAGCTACGAGGAACAGTGATGGTGGATAGTGATGGTGGAAAGCAGGAGGACACCGTTGTTGCAAAGGCAAAAGAGGAACAAAGTGTTGCAAAACATATCGAAGGGCAACAGATTAAGAAGGTAATATTTGTGCCGGGGAAACTTTTGAATTTTGTAGTTTAGGATGTCTGGACGTCTTTTGTCGGTCTGATTATAACTTTTCCATTCTCTTCCCAAACATTTGCTTGTATTCGCTTTTTTATGCCCAACTTTTGGCGAATTTTGATGGGGATAGTAATTCGGCCTTGGGAGGTGAGTTTGACTATAAATTTCATTTGTTTAATTAAATCGCGTCGAAAAGAACCTTTTTGATTAAGGATTGATAGGGAATATCCATTTTGTTTGCTTTGACTTTAAAATGGTTGATCACATACTCTGGTAGGCGGATCGTAATTGGGCGCGTGGTTGGCTTTAGGTTTGGAAACATAACACCTCTTTGTGCTTTGGACCAATCGACATACTCAGTAGAGTCATGGGTTTGCCAAAAGTCTCTTTCCGCCTTCTCTGTTTTGAAATATGGTATCTGCTTAAGTTTTTTCATTTTGATTCCTATCGAAACAAGGTCCTGTTTATGACAGGTTCTTATACAGCCTCCTTTCTTTCGTGTTTGCCGGTCTTGCTGATATTATTCTGACCTTTTCGCTTCTTAGTGTAAAAGCTACAAACAAAACTTTACGTTTGGTTGTTTGGCCTATTATTGCAAGCCTTTCTTCGTTCAGTGAGTGCTTGATATCTTTTAGTATTAGTTGGTTTTCATCTTGGAAAACTTCTTCTGATTCGGCGGGTTTTATTTTGTGCTTTATGAGGCTTTTGTCGACATTGCCTCTGTCCCACTCGAAGATGCTAACTTTAGATGGCTTGACCACACTGTACATATATTACATGTACATTTTTCTTTTGTCAAGATTGAGTGGATTTTATAGTAGAAGCATGGTTATATTGTTGTATGTTAGGTGGCTTTGATCTCAAAGAAAGGTGGGAGGCAGTCGAAGAGTGGGTTTTTGCGAATAGACAGATTGTAATTATCAGTTTGGTCGGTATTCTGCTAATTGGGGGAGGCCTTTTTATATATTCTTCTGGTGTTTTTGAACCTACAAAAGTAGAAATTCTAGATAATTCGCAGATAGCGGG
>CAYIUF010000033.1:0-5185 GCA_964366515.1 uncultured Gammaproteobacteria bacterium | reverse complement strand
GAATTGCCAGGAATTGGAGCGGTAAGGGCGCAAAGCATTATTTCGAATAGACCATACAGTAATGTTGAAGAGTTGTTAACAAAGAAAGTTTTGACGAAGAGTGTTTTTGAGAAAATTCAGGCCCAGATTATTGCTCCGTAATTTATCTCCCACTTTATTACTCATTACGGAATTTGCTTTTTGAGAGATTTCTTGAAGCTAGATGAGCATTAGCTGTGTTCAATATGGTATAAAAATAACAATGACTGAGCAACAAACAGGAGGACCGCAATCATTTAAGCCGGAGATTTCTAGGAGGGATGTTTTGCATGGGGGAGCGGGCTCTGTACTTACCGGGGTGCTTGCAAAAGCTGGGATTTCTCCAAGAAGTGCCGAGGCTGGGCCGGAACCGGAGAAATCTGCTGTTTTAGACTGGAAAGAAATTGGGCCCCCAACTCCTGAGAAATACAATCCTCACAACGAGAAATATAACGTTAGCGGCGGGATCCGTGCTTTGTATGCAGATCCCGAACACCCAGACTTTACAATGGCAGCCTCACAAAATTGGACAGGAGGCCCCACAGCAGAGTTTAAAATTACTGCTGATGGAGGAAGAACCGGCTGGGCGGACGAAAAGCCGTTTAAAAACGAAAGGGGAGTTGGGCGCGATTATTTGGGTCTTCCGGACGGATCTGTTCTTTTGGTTGCTGACTATGCAGTAGCAAGGCGCGGCCCAAGTGGCGGATGGGACGAGTATTCCTTGCCCAAAGGTATATCTGTTGCACAAACTGCGAGGTTATCAAAGGACGGCAGGCTTCTTGTTGCTGGGAAAGGCGGGATCGGATGGGCAAGTCTTGAGAAACTTAATGAGCTGAAAGACCCTAACAACTGGAAGATGTCACAGAACATTCCGCAATGGAGCATGATTCGGACGATGGTGACAGATAAGGACGGAACAATTTACACAAGCGGCTGGGGAGGCTCAACTAGTCCGTATTATAAACAGATGGAAGAAGGTCCTGGAATTTGGTGGAGTAAGGACAACGGAGAGAGTTTCCAGCCTGCGGGTGAGATAGCTGAAGCAGTTCGCGACTCAAGGGGCAGAGTAAACGGTAACACGATCGAGCTTGGAGACTATAGAGGTTCAAAGTTGATGTTTATTGGCTGCGAAGGTGGGGGTTCTGGGAGAGATGGGGATAGACCTTATGACCCCAACTTCAGGTCGTTTTTCATATGTGTAGATGGGAAAGTTTATGATTCGGAGAAAACCGACGTAAAGGGGCTTTGCAGCGCGCTGGGTCAGGATTTAATTACCCCACAAAGGGGTATTGTTGTGAGTTACATAACAAGGAAGGTGTATGTCAGTTCTTGGTCTCAGCATATAGCAGCTTGTGATCTGGACGCGATTTTAAACGGGGAAAAACTCAATTGGCAAAGAGTTACAAAACCTGGTCCACAAGATGCGACCTTTGGGGCAGGCTTGATGGTGTTATCAACTGATAAGTCAGGGATAGACAAGCTTTTTACCGGCGGGGAAAGGTATGTTCATAAAGACCCGGCGAACAAACCGTACGTTCCGGTTCGGGCTGCGGAACTAAAGTAATTTCAGCTCAGAACGCTGAAACCACACGCACAAAATACTCCAGCGGAAGAAAGAGGAGGAGGGCGAGGATTCGGGCTAAAAATGCAATCGGTCCAATTAGACTAATTAGACCAAGAAGAAACCCTCCGGCCATAATTGCCGGAACTGTCCAAAGGACAAGGACGTTTACAAGGGGACCAATCCAGGAGATTTGACCAAAGCTTACAAAAAGGATTGGGGCGACTGCGATTTGGGCCCCTAGGGAGGTTGCAAAGAGTACCTTAAACCCCAAAGGTACCGAAGTGCCAAGGTGAAAGCTGGACGTGTCTTTGGGCTTTGCAGAACCAAGTCCCCTTAAAATCACGGGACTAAAAACTATCACACCAAATGTGGCCAGAAACGATAATTGGAATCCTAAGTCAAAGAGCCATTGAGGCCAGATGAGAAGCATAATTGCACTAGCGGCAAAAAGTGCACGAAGAGCATTTGATTCGCGGCCGAGAGCGAGGGCTGTGAAGCCGATTGTGCCCATGATGGCGGCTCTCACGATGGGTGGTTGTAAGCCGACCATAAGGGTGTAGAGGGTGATTGCGGCTAGCGAAGCAACAAGTGCTTTTTTCCTTCCAACGTAGGGGGCAAGCATTGCCAGGATTGCACCTCCCACGATTGAGACGTTGGTTCCGGAGGCCACAACAACATGAAGGGTGGAGGTTCTTTTTAGCGCTTCAAAAAAGTCTTTGTCCAAGTTTGATTTTGCTCCGAGTGTGATTCCTGCAAGTAGCGCGACGTGGGTTTCTGGGAGGAGGGCTCTGTAGTTTTCTAGGATTTTTTGGCGCAAGCCTGATAAGGGAAGAGATTTTTCAAGTAATTGTAAATTTTTTGGATTTTTAAGTTCCAGGCCGTACTCGCCTTTGTGTACGGTTCCTTCCACGCTAACGCGGTCTCCATATGAGAATTCCGGCGGGTAGGGGGTAAAGAGGCTGAAATCACCGACTTGGAGCCTAAGTTGCCTGTCATACAATTGCGGGTCAGAAGAAATGTAGCCAGAGAGTCGCACAGAGTCGCCTTCGTTATAATGAGGTGTGGTGGCATTCAGGCGGAGTAAATAAGCACCAAAAAACAAGCACAAGATGACAAAGAAAATTACAATTGGACTTTTCGTTTGCACAATTCTACTTACAGTATTAGCTCTTGTTTCTACTTTTGACAACCGTTTGCATCTGGTTTTTTGCGATGTTGGGCAAGGAGACGGGATTTTGATATATAGAAAATCGGTTCAGATTGTTGTTGACGCTGGGCCAGGGAATGCATATTTGAAGTGCCTTTCAGATCATGTTCCGTTTTGGGATAGATCGATAGAGTTAGTTATACTTACTAATCCGGATCGTGACCATTATGGCGGGATGACAGAGGTTTTTCGCAGATACCAAGTTAAATCGTTTGTTTCTCCGGGGATAGATCGGGATGATGCAAGTTTTGAGGTGTTGGAGCAGGAGGTGGCTCGCGAACGGGTTGGTGTTTCAAGCTTGACAGTTGGACAGGACATTAAGGTGGGGGAGTTGATACTGCAAACCTTGTGGCCAACGACTGAATGGATGGCTCAGGAAACAGTTCCGGACCCCGAGTCAAAAGTTTTGGGGGCATTTGCCCCTCGTGACGATAGGTCTGTGAACCAGACATCACTCGTTTTTAAACTTTCGTATGGGGAATTTGATGCGCTTTTGACGGGGGATGTTGCGCCGCCTGCATCGGACGAAGTAGCGCAATTTATTGCGCGCGGAATAAATTCCGCTAATGCAGTCGAGGTCTTGAAAGTCCCGCACCATGGGTCAAAAAATGGTTTAACTCAAAATATGCTTGATGCAGTAAAGCCTGAACTTGCAGTTATTTCTGTTGGGAAAAACAATAGATACCATCACCCAAGCCCAGAAACCCTTGAACTTTTGAAAAATACAAAAACTTTAAGGACAGATTTGGATGGGGAAGTTGAGATAGTAACTGACGGAAAGAGCTGGAGGTTACGATAGAGCTAGAGAGCTAGCTTAAAATAGTTGGCTTCAGGAGAATATTAGGCGGAGGTGTGTTGGCCTTTGGGATGGATTTTGTTCAATTTATCTAACATTACAGCATGTTCGTCGAGTCGATCCTCTTGTTTGTCCTGACGGCTTTCGATGCGATTCACAGTCTCTTGGACTTTATCAAGTTTCTTGTTGGTTTCGTCGATTTGAGGGAGAATTCTGTCTTCAACAAAGTCTACTAATTCTTTATATATTTCACCTTTTTGTATTTTTAATTCCACTTTTAGTTTTTCGTCTAATAGTGTTCCAATGGCGGAGAGGTCAGTCTTTGTTAATGTCATATGTCGATTTTAACACCCTTACTGCAAGTGGTGTCAATTCACTATCCACCACTTGAATACTACATCTTTGGTTTGGGGGGTGGCAAGCTCGACTGTGAAGGATGCACCGGGATCTTTGTCTGTCACAGTAAGGGGAAGAGTAATTAAGGTCTCCGGAGTTACAAAGACAGCGGAGTCGAGTTCTGTGCTTTCTGTGTAAATTACAACCCTTGTTTGCCCACGAGGGAGGGTTCCCGAGCCAAAGGAGGGACTGGTATTATCTGTATCAACTTCGTATTCTTTGGCCTTGAGAGTGGCGTTTACTGTCACATTTCCGTGGGTATCTATTTCAACACCAGAGCCGAAGGCGTTTTGAAGTTTGAGGGCTCCGAGTGCACTTAGATTCACCGAAGGCGCTCCGACAGCGGGAGTGTTTCCAGATTCCACGATGTGTGTACAGATTGTGTACAACTTAATTAAGGCTAGTTGATATGGTTTGTAGAAGATTACACCAGTTTTTGACGAATGTGTTTAGAGCATGTTTTCTCCCCCCGAATTTACACCGAAGAACTACAAATGCACATTAAATACACACTCAAAACGTTACAATGTTGACACGATCGTTACAACAATGTAATCTCATTTATAGTCATAGAGGAGAGAAATGAAAGCACGAAAAGGTAGTTCAACTGAGCTTATACTCTTGGCATTGGAAAAGTCCATTGACGGGTTTGTGAGATTTTTAGACTTTGCGTATAACCCCCGTGGTTATGCCTATGGCGGAAGGGATGGCTACCCTTTGAAAAAAACCTCAATGGCGATAGCTCTTAAGCGAATGAGAGAGAAAGGTTTGGTAGAGTTTGAAGAAGACGAAACGAATCAAATTGTTGTAAAACTTACCAATTTGGGGAAAGACGCGCTTGGAGAACTGGCGAGTATAGATGATAATTGGGATGGCGTGTGGAGAATGGTGATATTTGATATTCCAGAGTCAAAGAGAGGAGTGAGAGATCAACTTAGAAGAAGGCTTAAAGACTGGGGTTTTAAGTTTTGGCAAAAAAGTGTTTGGTTTGGGAAAGCAAATGTGACACAAAAGTTAAGAGAATTGATTAGGCGGCTTGGAATTGAGGAGTGGGTGGTTGTTATTGAATCTAATGATTCTACACTTAATACATTGTTGACACGATCGTTACAACAATGATGACTTTTTGGAATTGAACTTGATGGTAGTTTTTTGTTACTTTCGCTTTTGGGCTTAAATGAGCTAAAATTGAAGTATGGATTTT
>CAYIUF010000032.1:0-8709 GCA_964366515.1 uncultured Gammaproteobacteria bacterium | reverse complement strand
TAGCAAATAAGTCTTTCGTTTGTTTCTGTGTGTCTTGCTAGGCCAAGCACAAAATACATTCCACCTTTGAAATGTTGGTAGACGCCGCTATAAATGTGTTCTGGTTCTTTATTTTTGTTCATCAAACCAACATTGTCCCTGGCACTTTGTACTTTGCTATCTTTTTGTCTGAGGTAATTAACTTTAAGTTTTCTTTCTTGGCTTGTGCTACAAGCATTCGGTCAAATGGATCTTTGTGAATGTTGGGCAGGTTCTTGAGTCCTAAAACATGAGGAATTTCTACCGGAAGTACGCGGAAGCCTGTTTTTTGGAGGTCTCCTTCCAAATCAACAGGTATTTTTAAGCGACCCAAGCTTTGTTTAATAATCATTTCCCAGATGCTTGCAATCGAAATATAGATATTAGCTTTTGGGTTTCTAAGAAGAGCCACGTGCTTGGAAGCGAGTCTTTTGTTGCCTTCCATTAACCAGATGAAGATTTGTGTATCTACTAGATAGCGCATCTATTTTGGTTCTATTTCACCCTCGTAGAATAGTTTGTTTATTTCTTCATCTTCATCGTCAAAATCAGGTGAAATCCAGACCTTTCCCTTCCAAAGTCCAAACTGGCGTGGTTGTACTTTTTTCTTGTATTTCACAATTTTGGCTACAGGCTTTCCTGCTTTGGCAATGATAACTTCTTTTCCTTCCTGGGCCTGCTCGATGAGCTTTGAAAGTTGAGTTTTGGCTTGGTAAATGTTAATTAACATATTTGTAGTAGACTAGGTCTAGTCTAGTCTGATTATATTGATTTGTCAACTACCATATCTCCAAACTCTTTGTAGAGCTTTTGGATTTTGGGGTCGATTATGATTTGGCAGTATGAGGAACCTTGGTTTCTGTTGTAGAAGTTTTTGTGATTGGGTTCGGCTTCGTAAAATTTCTTGAAGGTGACGATTTCTGTGACGATTGGGTCTTTGAACTCGTGACGCGCAATGAATTGCGCTACTACATCTTCGGCCGTCTTTTTCTGGCTATCGGAATGGTAAAATATTGAGGAGCGATATTGTGTCCCAACGTCCGCGCCTTGTTTATTTAATGTCGTTGGGTCGTGGAGTTTAAAAAACACAGTTAAGAGGTCTTTGTAAGTAAGGACTTTTGGATCAAAAGTGATTTGGATTGCTTCTGCATGGCCGGTTTTGCCGGAGCAGACTTCTTCGTATGTTGGGTTTTCAGTTGTTCCACCGGTATAGCCTGAGACTACCTTCTCAACCCCTTTTAATCTCTGAAAAATTGCCTCTGTGCACCAGAAACAACCTCCCGCTAAAGTTGCGAGTTCCATTCATGAATTATACTTGTGGGAGAATAATTCTGCTTAAACTGTTTCTGCTTTGAGATCTGTATTTTTTGCACGAAGCCTTGTATTTTCTTCCTCAAGTTCTTTTATCTTTGCATTTTTTCTATATCCTGAAAAAAAAGATCCGATCCCGTCAAAAAGGCTTATTAACCAAGAGACGAATACTCCGAAAAGTAGGGAAGCGAGTGCAACTATATAGAGCGGGATGCCTTCTAATGTTAGGCCATATCCAAAAGAAACAGGGACGCTAACTGTATTTTGGGTTGCCAAAAAGGCAAAGCCAACCCCTAAGATAATTACTATTAGTAGCGTGAACACAGCTTATACTGTGGCGTTGTTTTGTAAGAGTGGATCTTGGTACGTGTAAGGGTTGGGGAAGAGTTGATACAATCACTTTGGATGAAAAACAAAAGTTTTTGGATTTTGTTTTGGGGAATCTTGATTTTTGGATTTGTTTTAAGAGTTGTTCCCACTCAGGGGAATAACTTTTACTTCACAATTGACCAAGGAGACCATGCAATACATGCACGGGAGTTTTTTGCTCGAGGACAGCTTCTAACTCGGGGGCCGGAGACTGGGATAAGCGGGGTTTTTGCGGGGCCTGGTTGGTATTACTTTGGGTCAATTGGCTACAAGATTTTCTCAGGGCACCCATTTGGGGCGGTTTTTATGATGATTGTCTTGAATTTGGCAGTTTGCGCCATTTTAATGTGGCAAGTAAAAAAGCACGTGTCGGCTGGGGCGGCCATATTAGTAGGTTTGGCGCTTCAAATTCATTGGGCTTTTTTTGATACATCTCGGTACGGATTTAACCCATTTCCGCTTGTGGCTTGTGCTTTTGGACTGGTTTTATTGCTTGCCGCATTCCTTCGTGGACACGCCTTCGCACGAGGCTCCGGCGGTGCGATGAACACGAAAAACTATGTGATTGCCGCAATTCCTGTGGGGCTTGCCTTCAATGCCGAGATTGCAGGGGCAACGGCGATGGGGATTTTTTACATTTTGGTTGGGGCATGGGCGTTTTTTAGAAAAAAACTTACATTTAGGACCTATTTTTTGTCTGCGTTTTTATTGCCGGGGATTTTTGTTTTGAAGATAGCTTGGGATGCACTTCGTGTTTGGCGAGTAACGCATAGTTTGCCCACACACAGCCTGAATACCTTTGGAGCTACTAACTTTTTTGGTGTGGGGAGGGCATTTTTGGAGATTGTGCGGGATGCGAGTATCCCGCAGAGCACGATTTTGGGGGGATTGGTGATGTTGGTGGTGGCGGGGTTGTTTTTAAGACAGAAAACGCAAAACAGCTTCATCCATAGCTTTGTTTTTTTGTCTATTGCCTTGTATGTTGTTACCTTCTTGTTTCTCGGAGCAAGCAGGGGATGGCAGGATTGGCATGATTTGTTTTTGCCGCCTCTTTTGTTTGTGTCTCTACTTTTAATGTTGTGGTCTATGCCGCGGAAAATTGGCCTGCCAATCCTTGCGGTTGTGTTGGCCTCACAATTGTGGCTATTTTCGCAAAGATACCAGGAGTATCTGACTCCATCTGATGATCCGGGACTTTTGACAAACCAGATAAGAGTTGTTGATTGGATATACCAAAATTCTGAAAACAACGGATTTAGGGTATATACGTATACTCCGAATAAATATGATGACCATTACCAATATGTTTTTTGGTGGTATGGAAGGGAAAAGTATAAATATCTGCCTTGCGAATACTCGTTTATGCCCAAAGCCATAAAATACTTATATGTTCCCAATAGCGAGCTGCCCGTCTATACCGAGCCTAAATTGGGGTGTGACAAGTTTGTATTCTTAATCATGGAGCCCTTCGACTACGGATCCGGCAAGCCGGATCCGGACGAATGGTTTGAGCAGGCGAAGATGAACACAGAACTTTTAGAAGAAGTGACGTTAGGGAAGATAAGGGTTCAAAAGCGAAAATACCCCGACAAAATATCCAGTTGAGTATCTAGCAGGAGCTAAAACTGGATTTCTTGACAGTGTGGTGTTATACTGCGGCTGTCAGTCGGTTTCGTGTGAGATATGAGACACTTCGTCTTTTAAGCCACCGAATAGACTAGTTACGATTGGTGGTGAGATATTTTTGGCAGTTAAACTATTTGTAGGGAACCTTCCTTACAAGACTACTTCAGAAGATTTAGGTCAGCTTTTTTCCCAAGCAGGTACCGTCGTTTCCGCGGAGGTTGTTATGGACCGCATGAGCGGCAGGTCTCGTGGATTCGGTTTCGTTGAAATGGATGATGCTGCAGCTCAGGCTGCGGTCGCTCAGCTCAATGGACACGACATTGAGGGAAGAAAGTTAGTTGTTAACGTTGCAAGACCTCGTGAGGATAGACCTCAGGGTGGAGGAGGATACCAACGACGCGACGATCGTTAAGAGACTTAGGCCTTGACTAGTCCCAGAAAATGCTACATTATTATTGGTGTAGCTTTTTTGGTGTTTGAGGGTTCAAAAGACTGAGGCTAAGCGGCAAATGTGCGGTTAAAACGCGGTAAATATGTTACAACTTGTTTTTATACTAGCAGCAAACGCTCTGGCAATTCTTGCAACTGCATATTTAGTGCCTGGGATTCGTGTCGACAGCTTTACATCGGCACTTCTGGCAGCTATCGTTTTGGGTTTATTTAATACATTCTTAAGGCCAATTCTCTCCATTTTGGCTCTTCCTGCAAATCTTTTGACTTTGGGGCTTTTTTCTTGGGTAATTTCTGCGTTTTTGATTTGGCTTACTGGGAGAGTTGTTCCGGGATTTGAAGTTTCTGGGTTTTTGGCAGCTTTGATTGGGGGAATAATTATTGCTTTTGTTTCGACTGTGCTGCAGTCTTTTGTAAAGAGATGAACAAAATGGTCTACATCGGTCTTGGGGCTTTGGCTGCAATTGCTATTGCGGGGTTTGTTTTTACAAAAACAATGAATAAAGGTTCTTCTACAAGCATCCCCATAACCCAAAGCGGGGCAACTCCGACAGTTTCTGCATCTTCAATTGTTCAGATAGAGGAAATTATAGTTTCTGGGGATGAGTATAGCTTTTCACCTGCAACGATAACACTCAAAAAGGGAACAACATATAGATTAACGTTTAAAAACACCGGTAAGGCGCCGCACAACTACATTGTGCCTGATTTGGGAATTTCAACGGCTACGATTAAGGGTGGGGAATCGGTAACAGTTGAGGTAACCCCTCAAAAGACAGGGACATTTGGAGCATATTGCTCGGTTGGAAACCACAAGGATTTAGGGATGGAAGGCAAAATCGTAGTAGAATAGCGGGATATCTGGGTATCAGGGTGAGGATGTCGGGATACCAGGTAACCTGATGCCCTGATTTACTTTTCCTGTTTGCCCGATTTCCTGATATCCTGTTAGTGTGATCTTCGTTAATTTCAAAACGTACAAAGAGGCTACGGGTACGCATGCCGTTGAGCTAATTCAAAAGTGTGTAGATGCCCAAAAGGAGAGTGGTGTTCCAATAATTCCGGTAGTTCAGCTTACTGACGCAAGATTGTGTGTTAACACTTCCGGATATTCTGTTTGGGTACAGCATATAGACAGTCGGGATCCGGGGAAGTCTACTGGTTGGAATACTGTTGAGGCGGTTGCTGAGACTGGAGTGAATGGAGCCTTTTTGAACCACTCAGAACACAAAATACTCAATGATCAATTACAAATGACGAATGACAAATGCCAGAAGGTCGGGATAGAAACTGCAGTATTTGCGTCAGACCTGGAGGAACTCAAAAAAGTAATAGAGTTGAAGCCTTCGTTTGCAGTATTTGAGCCTCCGGAACTCATTGCTTCAAAAGATAGTTCGGTTGCAAAGGCCAAGTCGGGAGAGATTAAGGAAGCTGCAGAGATTTGTGGCAAGATGGGGGACGCAAGCGTGCGTTTGGTTGTGGGAGCTGGGGTCAAGAGCCGAGAAGATGTTGAAGTAAGCTTAAAAATGGGAGCGATGGGGGTTGCTGTATCTTCTGCTGTAGTATTAGCACAGGATCCGTATAGTGTTTTGGTGGAACTTGCGAAAGGATTTAAGTCGTGAAGATATATATTGGTGCAGATCATGGAGGTTTTGAATACAAGGAGATGCTCAAGGAACATTTGGGTGAGCATGAGGTAGTGGATCTTGGGGCAAGCGAACTTAATTCGGAGGATGATTATCCAGATTTTATCTTGCCTGTTGCTGAGAGTGTGGCAGGGGATGGTGGAAGCATGGGGATAGTGATTGGACGATCTGGAAATGGGGAGGCGATTTGTGCGAACAAAGTAAAAGAGATACGTGCCGCGGTTTGTACGAATGTTGAGATGGCGAGAAAAGCGAGGGAGCACAACGGGGCGAACATCTTGTCTATTGGGGCAGATTATGTTGACGAGGACACAGTTAAGGAGATTGTCCAGGCATTTTTAGAAACGCCTTTTTCAGGAGAAGAAAGGCACAAGAGAAGGCTTGAGAAAATCGAAAAATATGAATCTGCCGAGAGTTGACGAACTGGATGTATTTGGGCAAAAGGTTTTACTTCGTATGGACGTGGACGTGCCGGTGGAAGACGGGAAAGTATTAGACGACACACGCTTGAGAGCGTCCATACCGACTATAAAATATCTAATTGAGGAAGGAGCAGAAAGCATTGTTGTTTTGGGACATAGAGGAAGGCCTGGGGGGAAAACAGTACAAGAATTGAGTCTAAGTCCAGTAGCAAAACATCTTGAGAAACTTTTGGAAAAAGAGATAGGCAAGAAGAAACTTCATGAATTTGAGATTCAAATGGCGGAAAACCTGAGGTTTATGAAAGGTGAGGAGTCCTTCGACTCCGCGGACACGCTCGGACAGCAGGATAAAGCAATTGGTGAGAGCTTTGTGCAAGATTTGGCAGTTAATGGGGATGTTTATATAAACGATGCCTTTGCCGCATCAAACAGAGAACATGCTTCTATCGTGGGATTGCCTGAAATTCTACCCAGTGCTGCTGGGTTTTCAGTAATTCATGAGGTCGAGTCTTTGGAAAAGATACTTAAGGATCCTAAAAAACCAGTTGTTGCAGTTCTTGGGGGAGGGAAAGTCGATAAAGCAGTTTTTATACCTAAGTTTTTAGAGATTGCCGATTGGGTTCTGGTTGGGGGATTGCTCGCGAAGCATGCTGCTTCCTATTGCACCGAAAACGAGCGCGGGGGAGTTTGTGTGGTTGGCGCTCATCTTACTCCACAAGGACATGATATTAACCCTGATTCTGCAAAGAATTTTGTAGAAATTATAAAAAGTGCAAATACTATTGTTTGGGGAGGACCTATGGGGGATATTGACGGAGGTTTTTGGGATGGGACGAAAGTTGTGGGTAGTGCGATAGGGGAAAGTAGTGCTTTTAAAGTTGCGGGTGGGGGAGATACAATACACGCGATCAATGAGCTAGGCATACAAGATAAATTTGATCATATTTCAACTGGAGGCGGGGCCATGTTGGAATTTCTAGCATATGGAGATCTTCCGGGTTTACGGGCTTTAAGGGGAGAGTAAAAAAAGGTAGAATGGGAAACTGCCTATGGTTAACGCTTCAATTAATGGTTTCGGTAGGATAGGGCGCATTGCCTTCAGAATTGCTCTTGAGAAATTCTCCAAAGAGATAGATATTGTTGCTGTGAATACTTCAGGTTCAATGGATGCGGAAGGTTGGGCACATTTATTGCGCTACGACACGGTCTACGGTAAATTCTCAAAAGAAATTTCAGTTGAGGGACCTGGGGAAGATCCTGAGATTGGGGTCTTGGTTATAGATAAAAAACGATATCCGATTTTGGCTCAACGCGAGCCTTCAAAAATTCCTTGGAAGCGGTATGGGGCTTCGGTTGTAATTGAATCGACGGGGATATTTATTAACGAAGAAGGGGCGAGGCAACATATTGCCGCTGGAGCAAAAAGAGTTGTAATTTCGGCGCCTGACCGTGGCGGAAATATTGGAACATATCTTTTGGGGGTTAATGAATATAAAGGAGCACATGAGATTGTTTCAAACGGTTCTTGTACAACAAATTGCGTTGCCCCAGTTGCACAGCTTATGGAGGACAAGATCGGCATCAAAAAAGCAATGCTTTCGACAATTCATGCTGTGACTGCGGAGCAAAATATGGTTGATGGGTCACCTCCGGGTGGGCATTCACAAGATCTTCGACGCGCGCGCGGGGCCTTGGGAAACATTATTCCAACAACTACGGGGGCTGCAAAGACAGTTGCCAAAACAATTCCAGAGCTTGAAGGCTTGTTTGACGGGATTGCAATTCGCGTTCCGGTTGCTTGCGGGTCAATTACTGATTTTACTTTTGTTACAAAACGGGAGACTACTGTCGAGGAAGTAAACCAAATCTTCAAAGACGCAGTAAATGAGCCTCGTTGGCGTGGGATTATTGCAGTTACCAATGAGCCACTGGTATCTTCTGATATTGTTGGAAGATCTGAGTCTGCAATAATCGATCTTGAATTTACAAAAGTAGAAGACGGGGATTTGGTTAAGGTCTTGGCTTGGTATGACAATGAGTGGGGTTTTTCCAGCAGACTTATTGAGCAAACGATAGCGGTTGGGAAGTATGAGGAGAAAAAATAATGCTACAAGTTGTACCCGCAGTTCTCACAGATAGTGTTGAAGTACTTGAAGAGAAGATCCGAGTTTTTGAGATCATGGGCAAGTTCAAAAAACTCCATTTGGATATTATTGATGGGGAATTTGCCGAGAACAAAACGGTTTCCTTGGAGGCAGTTTCATCAATTGAAACGAGTATGGCATATGACATTCACTTGATGGTTTCTGAGCCTGTACTTTGGATAGATCGGGCTGTTGCAGCTTCTTGTGAGCGCGTCATTGGGCAGATTGAGAAGATGGGAGATCAAGAGGCATTTGTTAAAAAAGTTTTGGAAGCAGGATTGAAACCAGGATTGGCAGTTGATCTTGAGACTCCGGTTGAGGACCTTGCTCCAATGGTAATTTCTGAGGTTGATACAATTTTATTGATGGGGGTTAGGGCTGGATTTGGGGGACAGGAATTCAATGCGATTGTCTTGGATAAAATTGAGAAACTTGGGCTATTGAGGGATGCGGAAGGTGCAACATTCAAAATTTGTGTTGATGGAGGGATAAATTCTCAAAATATCAAGCAAATTGAAGAAGCTGGGGCTGACGAGGCTGCTGTTGGAGAGGCTCTTGAGGAGGTGTCAGGAGACTAATGACAAAGGTCAAAAATGTTGCATTCCTGGGATACTCAGATACTCAGCCTGGGGAGGAGCTTTATCAGCAGGCACATGACGTTGCGGCGGCTGTTGCTAGGGCTGGATATGTTGTTGTGAATGGCGGAGGGCCGGGGGTAATGAG
>CAYIUF010000031.1:1760-9331 GCA_964366515.1 uncultured Gammaproteobacteria bacterium | reverse complement strand
TAGGTCGAGGCCGGGACACCACACATAAATATAAAGAGGCCTCGACCTGCTGCTGTCGCAGTAGGCACAAGGCCGGGACAGCAAACAGAAAGCAAGTACAAACGTGTGGTATACTACTCCACACAGTCTTTTCAGAAAGGAAATTAATGTCTAGTGTCAGCAAAATCTTCACAAACCTCCAAATCTAATACTTCCCATGGTGCACAAACCATGGAGGAACTCCTCTCCAATGCTGGTTATACCCCAAAAGGCCTTACTCGCGGCGAAACTGTAATCGGAACTGTTGTTGAAATTGGTCCAAAGGCTTTGATTTTGGATATTGGCGCAAAATCAGAGGGTATCGTTTCCGAACGGGAATTTGAATCTGCACGCGCATATATCAAGACTTTGAAAGTTGGGGATACAGTAACTGCAGCTGTTGTTACTCCAGAAGGAGAAGGGGGATATTCTTTGCTTTCTCTGCGTGAGGCTGGAGACGAGTTTGTTTGGAAGGCTTTGGAGGAGAAGTTGAAAACTGGGGAAGAAACAGACGCCAAAGTTGAAAATGCGACCCGGGGCGGCTTGACGGTTTATGTAATGGGCGTTGAGGGATTTATCCCAAGTTCACATTTGGGGGGGGATTTGTCTCAAAGTCCGGCAGGAGCCGTGGGCAAAAATATCTCAGTTCGAGTAATTGAGATTGATCGCTCAAAGGGTCGGGTTGTAGCTTCGGAAAAGGCAGTATCTGAAAAGGAGTTTTTGCAAAAACAGGCAGAACTTTTGAAGAGCATCAAGGCTGGGGAGAAGTTTACCGGGCGGGTTACAAAAGTGATGAACTTTGGGGTTTTTGTTGAGATTGTTAAAGACGGAGTGCCAGTTGAAGGATTAGTTCATTTGTCTGAGATTGCTTGGGGAAAGACATCTGATCCGTCAGAGCTTTACGCAGAAGGGGATGAAATAGAAGTGGTGGTAATTAACAGGGAAAAGGACAAACTCGCGCTCTCAATAAAACAGCTTCAAGAAAATCCTTGGGAGGCAAACATTGGAAAATACGAAAAAGACCAGCAAGTTAGTGGCCGCGTTACAAAGGTTGGAGATTTTGGAGCTTTTATTGAACTTGAGCCTGGAGTCGAGGGGTTGATTCGATCTGATAAAATCCACAGCGAGAGAAAACTTTCTGAAGGCCAGGAGGTTAAGGTAATAATTGATTCCCTTGACAAGAAAAACAAAAAGCTTTCATTGGTTCTTGCTTTGACGTCAGTCCCTGTAGGATACAGATAAAGTAGACAACGGGATTCTTCTGAGGTTTTACTTTCTTTTCCTCAATCCAAACTCTTCCTCAACTCTTTCTGCTAAAAATATCTTCATTAAAGACTGATAAGGAACATCTTTTTTGTTTGCGAGTTGTTTTATGTCGCCAAGTAAGTGTTGTGGTAAGCGTAGGGATATGGATTCTGTGGAGGATTTTAATTCTGACAAGTCCAACTCAACTATCTTGCTGGTGTCGAAGTATTCAGTGGTATCGGCTGTTGCCCAGAATTTTCTCTCCTCATCCTCGTTTTTAAACTTCGGTATGGATTTAAATTTTTTCATATGTGTTTCTTTCTTTTTTGTTTTGATCTCTTGCTGAGATTATTCTGATTTTTGACTCTCTCAAGGTAAAGACTATCGCGAGTTTCCTGTCTGAGTTTGAAATTCCATAAGCCACAAGTCTATTTTCCACTTCCGAATGCTTTGTGTCTTTGAATATTTTTAAAGGCTTATTGAAAAATACCTCTTCTGATTCTTTGTCGGTAACGCCATGTTTTAGGTTCTTGTTAATATTGCCTTGGTCCCACTCAAATTCGATGGGTTTAGGCAACTTCACAAGATAGTATATGACAGAAATATACATTTGTCAACAGACGCATATTGGTTGAACACCAAGTTAAAAAGAGTTACACTTCCCACAAGCTCAAATTGCACAAGTAAAGAGGTATTAAATGTCTTATTGGTCATGGGAAATGGTCTTGTGGGCGTTTCGACTCGTGGTCGCGCTTTGGGGGCTTGGTTTGTTTCTGTGGGGAGCTGGCAATTGGATGTGGATCGACATTCAGAGACAAGGTGGTGCACTCAAGCTTGATGACCCGGGGTATTTACATGAGTGGACCAGCCACTATATGCTGATCGGGATTGGCATTTTGTTGATACAACACGTTGTATCTCAACTTGCTTTTCACTTTGTAGAGATTCAAAACAAGATATATAGGCCGGAAGATTCAGAAGGAGAAGATGTTCGGCAATTGCAGACAGGACAGAAGAAGGTAGTTGGATGATGGAGTTTGCACCGGTTTGGTGTTTTGATTAATTTCAATTCACAGCCGGTGCTTTTTGCTTCATTAGTTCCACGGCCGTGTCAATAATGATTGTATTTGTTGTGGTGTTATACTCTTACACATATGCCAAGGAGCACAAGCCAATATGTTTGCCAGCAATGTGGTTTTTCCACGGCTAAATGGGTTGGGAAATGCCCAAATTGCGGAGCTTGGAATAGTATGGTCGAAACTGTGGGAGTTAAAAGTAGACCAGGTAGAACAGGTAGTGCAAGTAGAGCAAGGAAAAAAGATCTTGTTGGGCTGACTACAATCAAAAAAGAAGCCCATGGGATGAGGACAACTACAAAAATTTCTGAACTTGATCGGGTGCTTGGGGGAGGAATTGTTCCTGGGATGTCGATACTTCTTGCTGGGGAGCCGGGAATTGGGAAATCCACACTTCTTCTTCAACTTGCAGATAATGTTTCTGCTCGGGGTTCTGTCGGGCACTTTCCCCCGGAGAAAACCCACAAGGGGCCCCTTCTCGGGGGTCCCCCTGTGCCCGTCACCCCTCGCGAGGTGGCTGGAGCTGTTATTTATGTAGCAGGAGAAGAATCTGCGACCCAAATTGCAGGAAGAGCCGCTAGGCTTGGAGTAAAGAGTGCCGCGATTTTGGTGTTGGAAGAAACAGATGTTGATTCAATTGTTGCCAGTATTCCAACAGATGTTGATCTTGTTATTGTTGACTCCATACAAACCCTCACAACGAGTGATTTGACTGGGACTGCTGGGTCTGTAGGGCAAGTTCGAGAATGTGCGAATCGTTTAACTAGTTTTGCAAAGGCAAACAATGTCCCGATGTTTATTGTTGGGCATGTAACAAAAGAAGGGACAATTGCAGGGCCCCGGGTACTTGAGCATATGGTAGATACGGTTTTGTGGTTTGAGGGGGAGAGGCGAGAACTTTTAAGGGTAATTCGGGCTATTAAAAATAGGTTTGGGCCGACTGATGAGGTTGGAATTTTTTCGATGGAGGAAAAGGGGCTGATTCAGGTTGAAAATCCCTCGAATTTATTTATGGGGCAGGCAGGTAAGGTATCAGGGTCTGTTATTACGGTAGTCATGGAGGGTACTCGCCCTATCCTTGTGGAGGTTCAGGCACTTGTGTCTCCTACAAAACTTGCAATGCCCAGGCGAAGTGCGACTGGGGTTGATGCTCGCCGGCTTGAGCTTATTATTGCGGTTCTTGGGAGACGCGTTGGAATACCACTTTGGGATTATGACATATTTGTAAATATCGCAGGAGGTATAAAAATTGAAGAACCAGCCTCAGATTTGGCGGTTGCACTTGCAATTGCTTCGGCTTTCTACGACAAGCCGATTTCACCGGGCAGTTTTGCCGTTGGGGAAGTGGGGCTTCTTGGGGAGATTCGAGAAGTAAGCCAGCTTGAGCGAAGGATTAAGGAAGCAAAGCGTTTAGGATTTAGTACTCCAGTTACAGCAAAAACGGGCAGTTTATTATCTCCATTGGTCAGAAAATATTTCTCCAAGTGACCCCCTGAAACCCCTTGTCAAGTAGTATTTTCACTTCTCTACAAGTTATCCACAGTTTATATTTTTACCCGAAAAACTAGCAATAATAGCCTCGTTTCCCAAATAACAATTACTATATACATAAAGTGTTTCGGGTGTATGGTTTCTTATAGGATTGACATAATTTGACAGGAGTGGTATTATGAAATTCAACAAAGCAATATGGTACGAATTCTCTTAATGTTGACTCGATGGTTTACAATGAGTGGGAAGAAAACTCGTGCAGGACGTGCGTTCGAGCAAGAATTTTCTCAGATGGGAAAGTTGGGACAACGATTGATAGTGGGTGTTGCTTGATTTGACTGCTGCGAGGGGAATAGTTTGTAGGGCAGGCGAACTATTTCCCATCCTAGTGGTCAACCACTAACGATTGACAAGCAGAACACGGGTTGTTAGAGTAGACACAGTTTTGCAGGCTCCGCTTAAGTTTCTTTCAAGATAGGTTTTCCAAAAATTTTTTAGAATTATGCCAGTACGATCCTCACAAGATGATTTTCCAAAAGAGTCTTCCTCGCGCCAAAACCCGCTTCGCCGGAGCTACAGCGAGGCGAGTGTATGGCGTCCAGATGGAGACCCCGCCTCCGCGCGAGGCTACGGCGAGGCAAGTCGATATATGCCCGATGCTGACCTTCCGACAGAATTTGTTGAGGGGGTTTTGGACATTGCACAGGAAGGCTCTGGACTCTTGAGACCAACCTTTGGCTCAAAAGACGATAGGCACGTGTATATTTCTTCATCTCAGATTAGAAGATTTAATCTTCGATCAGGGGACGTTATTGGTGGGCAGGCAAGATCTCCTAAGGAAAACGAGCGTTATTGGGGACTTTTGAAGGTTGAAAAGGTAAACGGTGCAGAGGCTGTTGAGACTAATTCTGAGACTGAGCGAACCAAGTTTGAAGATCTAACGGCGATTCACCCTAACGAGAAAATAAAACTTGAGACGGAGACCGACAAGTTTACTAACAGAATAATTGATCTTATATCTCCGATTGGGTTTGGGCAAAGAGGTTTAGTTGTATCTCCTCCGAAGGCAGGGAAAACTACAACTCTTAAGGATATTGCCTCGGGTTTGGCTGAAAATTATCCTGACGTATTTTTGATGGCGGTTTTGATTGGGGAGAGGCCTGAGGAAGTAACTGATATCTTAAAGCACATAAAAACCGTAACTAATGGTCGTGGGGAGGTTGCATCCTCAAATTTTGATGAGGCGCCTGATGATCAAACCCGGGTTGCAGAACTTGCTTTAGAGCGTGCAAAACGCCTGGTTGAAGAAGGAACGCGAGTTGTAATTTTGCTTGATTCCATAACTCGTTTGGCTCGTGCTTATAATTTGGCCCTTCCGACTAGTGGTCGGACTTTAACCGGAGGATTTGATCCTGTGGCTTTATATCCTGCTAAGAAATTCTTTGGAGCAGCAAGGAATCTGGAGCCTCTTGAAGGGCAAAAGGTTTCGCCGTCTTTGACTATTATTGGAACTTGCTTGGTTGATACTGGCTCTCGCATGGACGACCTGATTTATGAGGAATTTAAGGGAACTGGAAACATGGAGCTTCATTTGGATAGAAAACTTGCAGATCGCAGGATTTATCCTTCTATTGATATAACTCGATCTGGAACTCGCCAAGAAGAACTTTTGTATGGTCCATATTTGGATAGGGCTAGAACTATGCGCAGAATGCTTGACCTTGTTCCTGAGAGTGAACGAACTGAAACTTTGATTGAGCGCTTGAAGCGCGCAAAAAGCAACGAAGAATTCTTCTCCACCCTGGGTACAGGGTGAAGCACCAAATAGCAAACACTAAAAACTAAACAAATCGCAAATTCAAAATATTAAATTACAAACGTTGTGGATTTTGAAAATTCTAGTTTAGAAGTTGTTTGGGATTTGGAAATTTGTGCTTAGGATTTGACTGTTTAGTGGCATTTGTGCTAAACAGTCTCTACCCGTGACTTCCTTTCTCCCTGATTTTTTTCAATTTCTAAAACTTTGGTGGCATTATTTGTCAACCCGCTTAAAGCGCGGGTTTTTTGGTTTTGAGAGTGTAAAAGGCGGATTTGCTGAGCTTTTATATAGACAGAGGGGAAAATTAGCACGCCCGTTTGTTCATTCTGGGATGGTTGCAATTTCTGCGATGGGAATAATGCTTGTTCCTATCGTTTCTGAGGAGTTTCCGGGCTTGAGGGCTAATAGGGATCTTTTGGGGGTTGCCCCATCTTCTGTTTTGTCTGCTGCAACTGAGAACGAAGGAATGACTGGTACTGTTGTTTCTGAGCGCAGAATTGAGATAACAGACTATACCGTTGTAGGAGGCGACACGGTTTCAACAGTTGCCAAAAAATTTGGAATTTCTGAGGAGACGGTATATTGGGAAAATGACCTTTCTAAAAAGTCAGTATTGAAGCCTGGGCAGACACTTCGCATTTTGCCCGAAACTGGGGTTTCACACAAGGTAAGCAGGGGAGAGACGATTTACTCTATTGCCAAAAAGTATGGCGTTGACGCCCAGCCGATTATTACATACCCCTCAAATACTTTCGTTAATGATGAAACTTTCTCATTGGCCGTTGGACAAGTTTTAATAATTCCTGACGGCACGCCTCCTCATGACGCTCCGTCCAGCCCAAGCTATTTGGCAAGGAGAACTCCAGATGCTGGATCGGGAGTTGGATCTGGGAGTTTTGTTTGGCCCGTCTCGGGGAACATTTCTCAGGGGTATAAGTGGTATCACAGGGGCGTTGATATCGCCAATCGTGCGGCTCCCGAGGTTTTGGCTGCTGATTCTGGGACTGTAATTCTTGCTGGATGGCCTGACAACTCAGGGTATGGCTTGAGGGTTATTATTGACCACGGAAATGGGATGACAACTTTATATGCACATCTTTCAAGGGTATATGTTGAATCGGGGCAAAGAGTTAGCCGGGGAAATTCAATAGCGCAGATGGGATCGACAGGGCGCTCGACTGGGACCCATTTGCATTTTGAGGTTAGGTCAGGAGGAAATGCGATTGATCCTCTCGCCTACCTTCGGTAAGAAATTCCAAATTCTAAGTACTAAATTCTAAATAAGCGAAGCTTGCCGCTTTGCGGTAAATTCAAAATGTCAAATTTATAATTAGATATTGTTTAGGATTTGTTATTTGTGATTTGGTGCTTTCCCCTTGACAAAAAGGGGAGTGCTGTTCAGAATGATTTGGGGAGACTATGCAAAGCGAAGCGCGCCCAAACGGCGCAAATACTGCTCTTGGTTTGTTATTGCGAGGACTAGTTTTTTTAGTTCCGCTTTTCTTTTTGCCTTTCACTTCAGATTTTTTCAATTTAAATAAACTTGCAATTTTGGCTGTTGGGGCTGGTCTTTCGGTTTTGTTGTGGGGATTTTCCGTATTGCGCCATAGGCATTTTTCATACCGTGTGAGTCCGTTTGACTTGGGAGTTCTTCTATTTGTTGCTGCAACCATACTTTCAACCTATTTTGCAACGCAAAACAAATTAGATGCATTTGTTTTTCCAGGAATGGCAACTGTTATTTTGGCATCGTCCGTCATTTATTTTGTTTTGGTTCAATATTTGGGATCCGCCGACGCCTCCGGCTCTGGCCCGCTTCGACAGGGCTCCAGCGAGGCGAGCGAGACAAAGGGTAAGGTTTCTGGAATTGTTTCAGCTTGGGTTTGGGGTGTGATTGCCGCCGCGGGGGTTAGCCTTCTTTC
>CAYIUF010000031.1:0-1660 GCA_964366515.1 uncultured Gammaproteobacteria bacterium | reverse complement strand
TTGTTTCAGCTTGGGTTTGGGGTGTGATTGCCGCCGCGGGGGTTAGCCTTCTTTCTGGGGTTGGGCTATTTTCTTTACTTTCTGAAGTTGTTTCCATGCCAGCTTGGATTAAAGCTCCATATTTTTCGACGGTAGGCGGGGTTGTGCCTTCGGTATTGCTGTTTATAGTTTCTGCACCCTTGTTGTTTGGCCGAGTTATGCAGGCAATGGGCAGAGCGGAAAGGTCGGGAGGTTTGACTGCATCAACTGCCGCGTACTTTGCAGGGTTTATAGTCTTTGTCGCGGGACTTGCTTTTGGGGTATATAATGCGCTTCCTGGCAAAATTGGGGAATTTAGGAATCTTCCCATATCGTCCGGCTGGAGCATTGCTCTTGAGACTGCAAAGAGGCAACCGTTTGTTGGGGTAGGTATAGGGGACTTTTCAGAGGCATTTTCTAGATTTCGTCCTGTTGAATATAATATGACTTCTTTTTGGAATTTGGGTTTTGGCTCCTCAACTAATTGGTACCTGGATTTGTTTACAACGAGCGGGCTCTTTGGCTTTTTGGCATTCATGTTTCTTATACTTGCCGTACGATCTGTTTTTTCAAAACTTCCCAAGGGGTCGCGCGATGTTCCATATATCAAGGCTTCGTTTATTGCATTTTTATTAGTCTTTTTGTTTGCTCCGGCAAATCTAACTTTGCTTTTTTCATTTTTTGTATTACTTGGCCTTTTAGGCGCGATGCTCTCAAGAAGCGTATCTCTGCATTTTTCTGTGCTTGGAGAGAGTGTAGAGACTGGGGTACCTGCCGGGATAAACTTGGCGGCTTTGGGCATTTGTATTCTTGGGCTGCTGTTATTGGGAATTGTCTTTGTCTTTGGCGGGAAGGTTTACGCTGCTGATGTTTCATATAGAAAGGCATTAAACAGTGTTGCCTCGCAGGGGAAATACAAAGACGTTATGGATAATTTGGCATTGGCGATCACAAAAAACCCGTATGCTGATTTTTATAGGACGGATTATGCCCAAGTTGCTTTGGCTCTGATGCAGGAGATTGCAAGGAAAGAGGAGTTGACTGATGCTGATAGAAACGACGTTTCACAACTTATCCAGCTTGCTATTGCGCAAGGAAAAGCTGGGGTGACTTTGAACCCAACAAAGAGTTCGAATTGGGCATCTTTGGCTCAAATTTATAGAACAATAATGCCGGTTGTACAAGGAGCAGATGAGTTTACGGTTTCTGTTTATCAACAGGCTATTTCCCTGGAGCCAACCAACCCCAATCTTAGGATTGCCTTGGGGGGAGTTTTTTATTCTTTGAAGAATTACGATGAGGCTACCCGCGCATTTGAATTGGCAGTTGCAGCAAAGCCTGACTTGGCAAACGCCCATTACAATTTGGCAATTGCACTCAGAGAAGCAGGCAAAATTGAGCGTGCTGCATTGGAACTTCAACAGACCTTGGCCTTGGTTGAACCAAACAGTAAGGATTATGACGCGGTAAAACAAGCACTCGATCCATTGCAAGCACAGCTTGACCAGAAGGCAAGGGAGGCAACAGCTTCTGCTGTAACACGAGGAGAGGGTGAGCAAGCACCACTAATTGCGCCACAACCGGTTCCAACGTCTGCAGTTGATCCAAAGCTTACACTTCCTTCTGAGTCAGCTCCTCCTGC
>CAYIUF010000030.1:0-9550 GCA_964366515.1 uncultured Gammaproteobacteria bacterium | reverse complement strand
CCGGAGCTTCCGGAGCTGCTGGTCCTACGGGAGTTACTGGAGCTACCGGTGCCTCTGGTGCCAATGGACCCACGGGAACAACTGGGGCAACCGGAGCTTCCGGAGCAGCTGGTCCCACGGGCGTTACCGGAGCAACAGGAGCAAGTGGAACTGCTGGAAGTGGAGGTGTTGCGGGAGGAACAGGAGCAACCGGCTCAACCGGAGCTTCCGGAGCTGCTGGTCCTACGGGAGTTACTGGAGCTACCGGTGCCTCCGGAGTCAATGGTCCCACGGGAACTACGGGAGCTAGTGGTGTAGCTGGACCAACAGGGAACACCGGTTCGACTGGTGCTTCCGGAACTGCTGGCCCCACGGGAGTCACCGGTGCTACAGGAGCAAGTGGAATTGCAGGATCAAATGGTGTTGCTGGAGGAACAGGGTCAACAGGCTCCACTGGCGCCTCCGGCGCAGCTGGTCCCACGGGGTATACCGGATCAACCGGAGCTTCCGGAGCTAATGGCCCATCGGGCGCCACGGGGTTCACCGGCGCTTCGGGAGTAGCTGGTCCTACGGGCAATACCGGATCGACTGGCGCCTCCGGAGCAGCTGGTCCTTCCGGAGCAACGGGAACGACTGGTGCTTCTGGTGCTGCTGGCCCCTCGGGCTCCACAGGATCAACCGGAAGCGGAGGTCAGGCAGGAGCTAGCGGCGAAATTCTCCTGACCAAAACCATTGGCCTCATTCACCCCTATCCTGTGGTGGGTTTGAGTTTTGCCCTCGGTCATACGACCGGTGGCGCGCAACCAGATACCTCAACCACGAGCGCTCTCATCATTCTCGATGCAACGACCGGACAAATATCCGGAGGAGATCTTGTGTTGGGAGAAGGTAACGATACCACAGCAACAATTACGACCGCCGATACCGAGACGTTGACGATTGCGCCAGCAAGTACCGGTGCCCTTACATTTGGAAATAATACAGGAAGAACATTTAACTTTGGCACGGGCACCGGGATCGATACGATAAATATTGGCACGGATACGACTGCGGGAGATGTAATAATTATAGGCAACACAAACACATCAACAACTCTTGCCCTTACCGGTGGCGATGATTGGTCGATTACAACGGCAGGGCTGACCGTACTCGGCGTCTCTACCGACTCCTTTACCTTTAATCCTGGCTCTGGTCCTGTCTACGCAGGAACCGCTCGACCATCGAAACGAGTTACCCTTTCCCCTGAATTTGAGGGCGCTATCCTTACCGCCTCCAGTGCAGCGAATATCACCGGCTCAATGACCTCTGACTCCTCGCCTTCAGCTGCATGGCGTAACTATTACAAATGGGTTACGACCCAAACAGCGGCCCTCAATGAATACACCATTGCTGTACGCGTGACGCTTCCGCAAGACTTTAGCGCCTGGGCACTATCCAATGCTCTTCAAATAACCTACTACACCAATCAGACGAGCACCGACGAAAACCTTATGGATGTCTATATTTATAACGATACGGATACGCCCAATAACTACGTCTATCGAACTGTCAATACTGTTTCGGGAACGGCAAAAACATGGACGACTTTAACAATCGATGATAGCAACATTGATGACAACACGGCACCCGACTGGGATCTGGCCGGAGAAGTCGCGGTTATTTACTTCCGCATGGCGTCGAAAAACCTGAGCGATGTATTGCTTGGCGACATTGTGCTCAATTATTTGGCAAGGTTTTAAATTTATATGAATAAACTTCGATGTTTCCAAAAAGCCCTACGCATAATACTCGTGTTGGGCCTCGTGCTTTCAACCGGAACCATTATACCGGCGTTCGCACAGGAATCGACACAAACGGCGCAGCTAGAGACACCTGTCTCTTCCCCGGAAGCTGTCCCCTCTCCTCCACCCATTCCATCGCCACCACCAACTGCGACGCCACTAATTACACCTGCCGGCACACCGGGTGTTGCACCCACACCTTTTGAGACAACAGGTGACTCAGGCCAAGTGAATGAGAGTACATCTAGTAACAAGTCATTGTCTCCTGGTCAATTACCCACGGATACTATAAATCAAGAATTTCCGGGTGCTCTTGTCGAGGGAATTCAATATACTTCTCAAGTAAAAGCCGTAGATCCGTCTGCAAGCATAAGGCCGCAAGTAATTGTAAATCGACTTTCTAAAAAAAATTTCAGGGCAGACGAGGCCATAAGTGTCATAGTTGAAAACACCTTTTCGATGGGTACTAAAATTACCCTTTTTGATGTTGACGGAGAAGAAGTACCGGTCGAGGTTGAAATAGTTAATGAAATAGATCCGACGGTGGTAAAAATATTGCCTCCTTCTAATTTGAAGCCGGGAAGATACAGATTAAAGATTGTTGATCCATATGGGGGAGTTACAACACAGCATTTCACCTGGGGAGTTCTTGCAATAAATACCAATAAATCCATTTATAAACCTTTTGAGGAAGCGAAAATAGCAATCGCAGTTTTGGACGAGATCGGTAATATGACATGTGACGCTTCTCTTTCCCTTGAGATTACAAACTCTGAATTACAGATTAATGACAATCTTTCTACAAATACAGGAGAAATAAAAGTAAATGCTAACTGTAAAGTTAAGGCCATGATTCTTGAACCGGATTATGAAGCAAGATATACGGTTGGAGAAACCGGTACATACAAAATGACTTTAACAGCTGAAACGGGTAACGGTACATATTCGATTTCAGATTCATTTGAAGTTCAAAATGAAGTATCTTTTGATGTCGAAAGGGAGTCAGCAACCAGAATTTATCCACCCGAGCGATATCCGGTACGTTTGAATATCGTCGCAAATGAAGATTTTGAAGGCGTTATTACGGAAATTGTTCCAGAGAATTTTTTGATAACACCACTTTTGGATACTTTAGCTTACGACAACATATCTACCATTGAAGACGTTGCCGATCCGGGTGTTTTGGGCGAGAGCGATGTACAAATCGGGCTGCCTTTTTCGGGAGAATATCCGATTTCTCAGAAATACGGAGGTCTTCATGATGATCCTTTACTTCGGGAAAAATACAAAGATTACGGGGTTGTTGGACACGATGGAGTTGATTTTCAAATGGATCCTGGTACCGAAATACTAGCGGCTGATGACGGAGAAGTTGTTCGGGCAAGAGAAAATTCTGATTATGGCACGACGGTTGTCATTCAACATGATTGGGGAAAAAGCTATTACGGGCACCTATCAGAAATTAAGGTAAAAGAGTCAGATCGAGTAAAAAAAGGCGACATCATTGCTTTGTCCGGAAGTACGGGATTATCCACGAATCCTCATTTTCATTTTGGAGTGAAGCCGTTAAAGAACGATGTGTCAAACGGTTATTACGGAAAAGTAAACCCCCTGCCTTATCTTGGATTGGAAAAGAAAGAAATAAAAGTTCTCGGTGCAGAAGTAAGATCTTCGGCTAATAGCGGTGTGCAAATTATCACTTGGAATGTAAAACTTTCGAAAGGCGAATCTATCACTTTGGGATATAGATTTAAGATGCCGGATGAAAGTCCGCAGTTTTATCTGACAGGACCATTAGAATTCAGGGAAACAAGGGAAGGGATTAAAGGTCCTCTCATATTTAAGGAGGCAAGACAATGGCAGCTAGCCGCGGATGCAGTTGATCCCATAACCGGATGGCTTAATTATGGCGACACGGCTAATGCCGGGAAAGTAAAGACTCAGGATTTATCGGATAACAGTCCAATTTCCTGGGGAGCTGAAGTAAATACTGCCCTAGGCGGCGGGGCAACAAACATCTTTTGGACAAAAACCGTTGCGGATTCTGAAGGGACCGAGATTCATACAGCTTATATTGACTCAGGCGGGACTATGTATGTTCTTCGTTGTACCGGAGCTTGCAGAACGACCGGGAACTGGAGTGAGCTTTTTAATGTAGCCGGAGTTTCGCCAACTCAAACTTGCACTGGAACTTCTGCAGATTGCAATAGGCCATTTGACATAGCGTATGAGCAGTTGACGGGTAGAGTGATGATTGCTTATGCCAAAAACGCGACAAACGATGCGTTTTTCTACCGGATATACAACGACGGAACTCAGTCTGTCGGCGAAACTCAGGTTAGCGACACTAATTTAGGGGGTGACGCGCCTACCTTTATTTCATTGAAGCCCCGGGGTGAAAGACTCGCTACCGCAAGGACTAACCAGATTTTACTGACTGCAATGGCCAACGGTGTAAATAATGAAGTTGTCGCTCACATCTGGAGCGGGAGCGCATGGGGAAATAGCGTTCAGATTACAGCCACCACCAATTCTCAGCTCTGCATTATGCATCAGTGTGCCGACGGAGCGTGGGAATTGGCAGATACCACTGCCAACGGTGTTGCTTTGGTTGCCTGGTCTGGCACAGATACCAACATTTACTACAGGCGTTATACAGGCTCTTGGGCATCTGAAGCAACAAGTGCCATTACTAAAGCGACAAGTACCAACGCCGTTTGGATCCAGACAGCGTCTGACCCTGCGAGTAATCGCATAGCTCTTGCTATGTCTGACGAAGACGGACTGGATTATAAGGGAGAAGTTTGGAAAGCCGATGGTTCAACAGCAGGCTGGACTGCATCAACCGGAGATTTGTCTGCCGAGGCAAATTTAGGACAAAATGCGTGGGTAGTCTGGGAAAGGACGAGTAATGATGCAATAACGCTTTACGGTGAAGCCGCAAATACTTTGAGTACAGGGAACGAAACCGCGGATTGCAGTGGCGCCGGATGTACTTTTACGGTAACCGACAATGGTGACACAAGTACAGCTTGTACTGGCGGCACAGCTCCCGATGATAGCAATAGCATTTTTGGCTATGGTGCTTGGAATTCTAACGAAGTTATGTTTGCCCATTCAGATATAGATAGCAACCTTTTCCATAGAAGGTGGAGCGGAACTGCACTAGACGCAGCAACGACTACCGACTGTCGTGAACCTGATATGCCACCTAATCCCGCCAGTGGTTTTATGCCGAATACAGTTCAATCTTTTGTTTGGGATGCATATAAACCCTGGCAGAGAAACTGGAGGTTTTATGACGATGAAACGGTCAACGATCCTTCTGTTGGCTTGAATGGAGCAGCTGAGGATGTTACCCCGACTGATGTTGATCTCGAGGAATTTATCAGATTAAAGGCGCAACTCGTGGAGTTGGGGGACAAAGCTCAGACAGATACCCGTAAAAAACTTCAGTATACTTCCGGTTGTACTCCTAATACTGCTAGTAACGAAATTCTTTGTACATGGACTGATGTAGGAGACGTAACGGAAACTTCTGCAGTTTGGAGATATGCCTCGCAAACCAATGACGGAGTTTTAGTTTGCTCAAGTTGTAATGATAATACTGCAGTTGCTACACCGAGGCTTACCGGATCGGAAGCTGGATTTTATATTACGGATAAAGATGCGGCAGGAAATACCGCAATGGATCATGGTGATGCAGGATCGATTACTGACCTTATAGAAGTTGATTATCCTCTTAAGGCAGAGAATGTTGTTAATAGTACAACTTATTACTTCAGAGTTGTTGATGTCGATACAACAACAGAACTTGCGGTTAATTATAGAAGGCAGGATACGGGGACTACGGATTGTCTTGGAGCGACTTGTACATATCCGAGTTTGACGATAGTTGCTGCCGGAGGAGGAGGACCAACCCTAGACCAACTCATGAGACACGGTGGGTGGTTTAACGCAAGTGGGATAGAACAGCCGTTTACATTTTAATATATCCCTCCCCCATCATCTCCCGAACTGACCACTTGACAACCCAAAATAATTTACTATAGTACATCTATTCTGTTACCTGATATGAAAAATCTAGCCACCCGCTACAGCACGTACTCCAAACTTCTCCCCCAATTCATTGTCGGTCTTATTCTCATCACGCTGGTCGGTCTGGTTGCTGTGATGAACCAGGTAAAAGCTGCATTTCTTTCGGTTCCCGGCACGTACGCAACCATTCAGGCAGCGGTCAATGCTGCGCAAAACGGGGATACCATTGTCGTATCTCCCGGTACTTACCTTGAGCATGTCGTGATCTCAGGCAAATTAACCGCAAGACAAACATGAATATCCTCAATAACAGAATGCAGAAAGGCGACTTTTCTGGCAGAGACGACGACGACGGGTCTCCTTGTCAACACTATTGACGTATCGTTTCTCAACACCAAGACGCTTGCAGGCGTCGCCTACGGGCCGGGTAGTGTCAATCCAAGCGTCAACTCCATATACTTAGCCGATCGGAAGATCGACAACAACACCAACCCCAATGAAAACGACGGCAAAATATATGAGATTACCCTCGCTACCGGACCGACGCCGGTTCCAACTGCAACCCCTACCCCCACCGCTGGACCAACCCCCACACCTACACCTACCCCGTCTCCCACACCCATTCCCACCCCAACCCCCACACCGGGGCAATCCACCAGCCTGAGCTTGACTCCTATTGCTGATACCTACGCGCTACTCTCTAGCCCCGATAGTACCTTTGGAACAGCTAAAACGGTCCAGGTTGATGGCAGCCCGGTTAAAATCGGCTATCTCAAGTTTGACCTCGGGCCTTTGGCCGGAAAATCCATACTTTCAGCCAAACTCCGGATGAGAATCACGAGCTCTTCATCCTCCACCCAAGTCATCAAAAATGTCGATGATAACTCCTGGAGTGAAACGGTACTGACGTATAACAATAGGCCGGCATTTTCTACCACCGTGACGAGCTTTACTAACAGTACGTCAGGAACCTGGAAAGAGGTAGATATCACTGCAGCTGTAGTATCCAAACAAGGACTAATCATGTCCCTCGGGATGGATTCAACCGGCAGTGACGGCCTTGACTTTTACTCCAAAGAGAATGCCACGGACAAAGCACATCTGTTGGTCACGTACAATTAAGTGCTCGAGACCAGATTACCTCCCCGTCAGAAGATGGGCATGATGAACGTTCATCAACTCCCCCACCACGGCAACTGACTTAGTAGCGGCGTGGAACAGGAAGGTTTACCGAACACTATTGTTTACCTTTATCTCTTGCTGAAATCAAAACAAATACCCCATTACCTGCCTACGAGGAGAAGGCCTTTGAAAAAAGGTTACTTGAAAGGTTGCAGGTTTTTGGATCGTATCCTGAAGTGTATATACATGAAACACGGTCGGATGAGCACAGGATTGAACTGCTAGAAAATATCGTCCAAACCTATGTTCTAAAAGATATTGTTGATATTTATGAGTTGTTTGAAAACTTTATTATTTCAGAAATTGAAAAGCAGCGCAAAAACACCCAATGCCAAACAAACACTCTATTTTTACCGTGAATATGGTGGAAGGGAAATAGATGTAATCATCGAAGATTACAAGAAGAACTATACCGCTTTGGAGATCAAGATAACTGGCGATAAAACAAAGGATTTTTTTCCTCTGCCGCATACGTTTGAGACCATCAATACCTCAAACTATTTTGAGATAATCTCCAGATCCATCGGTTCAACCAACAAGTGAACCATCAAAGACTCCAGAAATTCTTCGTTATTTTTGGTTTTCGTGAGTCTCTCGATGAGCATGGTTGTCCCGTCCCGATTTAAACCATGTGGTTTGATATAGATAATTGCTACTATGATATGGGGCGATACCTTTGGTATGAAAATTGGAACAAGATGGTCACGCGCGTTATGCGCCAGGATCATTCCTGGGCCAAAAGCGCGCGCGCCTACAAACGCCTCTACAATAAATTAGCGAGGTGATGATCATGCTTCGGTAGGGTTTCCTTTTAACTAATAGAAAAAGTATCATAAGTATACATACTACATCGATAAGTGCGAGAGTCACGAATCGGTCAAGGACGAAAACCGTGGCATAATAGAGGGGAGTAGTGATAGATAGATTCCATAAAGGAGAGACATAAAGATGGGCGCCGTATCCATTTTTTTGTCTGGAAGTTTCAGTTTTTTTTCTCATACTTTAATACAACAGAGACTGGAAAGAAAAAGATAAGAGATAAGGAAAAAGAACACCTGCAAAAACAGAAATTCGATACCTCAAAATCTCTCTTCATCGATGATAAAAAGCGTCATATCTTCGTAGTAAAATTAGTCTTAATATTTTTTTATATAGGGTATATATAAGCTTCAGTACTCCCTCGGTTTATTCGTACGATAAAAAAGCGTATTTTTGAGAGCAATTCCAAAATGGATGAATTATGGCTTTCTAACGGTCTATACGTGCAAAAATCATCGATTTTATCAAAATATATCCTATAATTACTACATTCAAATACCCCATAGTTTAGCTTCAATACGTTCATTTTTCCGCATGAATTTGACACGGTCCTTGTCTTACCATCTTAATAAAACAATGCTTTTATTTTTTGCTTCACAAACTCACACAAACCTTACTAATCAGACTGGTACGTTTCATACGCAGGAATCTATCTGTTTACTAAACGATCTTCAATAACATATGGCAAACCAAATAGGTCAAAAATATTATACTATAAGTCGAGCTTCAAAACTTCTTGGTGTTTCCAAGGGAACAGTTCGCAATTGGGTGAAACTCGGAAAACTTCAAACGACCCAAGACGAAAATGGGACGCATTTATTTTCTGAAGAATCACTTACTCACCTATCTACGGATGCCGCAAAAATTTTTCATTCAAGGGTCACCGAACTTCCCCGAGTACCAGTATCCATTAGCGAGGCGGCAAAGATCGTTGGTGTATCAAAAGGAACGATTTTACGTTGGGAACAATCAGGCCTTGTGAAAAGCAAACGGACTGCAGGAGGAGCCAGGCGCTATGACCCTCAGGAACTTTCAAATCTTCTGACAAGTCACACCCGGTTCCAACGGGTTCCCCCACCAGTATCACCCCAGACGCAAGACCAGGAGGACACAGGAACGCTCCTTCCTGTACCCCTTTCATTTTCATCAAAAGATATCAATACCTATCAAAACACAACAGATCTGGTCAAACTATCCTCTACCCATCATTTACTCCACTCCCCTTGGGCTCTCCTGGGTCTCGGATGCCTGGGACTTCTGGGAGTTGCCCTTATCTTTCTCCAGATCTTTGGGATCACCACGGGGTGGCAACGAACCCTTCCTCCTCTTGCCCGTTTCTTTCCTCCGGTAACCAGTGACCAGGATAAAAAAACGTTCCCTACGGATCAGGTAGGGAGTGTCGTGGGGGCAACCGGAGAACAAGGCTTCACAGGAAGTGCCGGATCTGCAGGTACTTCTGGAGCGACCGGGGCATCTGGAGGAGCAGGAACAGCGGGGAGTAAGGGCGATTCAGGAGCAGCAGGAAGTGGTGGCAGTAACGGGAACACCGGCCCGACCGGGCCAACGGGCAATGGCCCGACCGGCCCGACCGGAACTGCCGGTGATTCCGGAACTGCTGGTGCGACCGGTGCAACCGGAACCGGGGGTGGTGGAGGACCGACCGGATCAACCGGCGCAACCGGTACCCAAGGTCCGACCGGAGGAACGGGCAGTGCCGGTCCCACGGGAACTACCGGTACAACAGGAACGGG
>CAYIUF010000029.1:3059-9664 GCA_964366515.1 uncultured Gammaproteobacteria bacterium | reverse complement strand
CCAGCCCGCCTTGCGTCGAAGTCGAGGCAGGCCCGCCATGCCCGAGGCAATGCGAGGCAGGCCAGCAGATGGGGCAGGGGGCTGCTTATAAATCTTCCGCTGTCTTGAAACCATTTTTCTTATAGACCCCGTCAAAGCTAAAGATGGCGTTAAGTTGTTTACCGTACCTTTCCAAAAGGGCCATGTTGTAGCAGTCAAAAAACGAGGTTCCTTTTTTGTTTTGCTTATTAAACCAGTTATCGGCCAATTCTAAATACTCATCCTTTAGGGTCAATGTATTGAGGTTTTGCTTTCTTAACTCCTTAAGTACCCTTTTGGCGGTAACTTGGTCTACTTTGTGGGAAATTACGGTTACAACCTCAGCTACTGTGAACGGCGAAACATACCAAGTACAACCTTTTTTCTGTAAAGTTTCGCTTATTTGGAGTGCTTTCCTGTGATTGGGTTCGTTAACTTTAACCAATGCAACCAGTGCGTCTGCATCCACAAGTACGTCAGCTATATAAGTTGTAGACTCGCCTGGCTTTTCTTCTTCTAGAAGGAAATCTTCTTCGAGGCTTGAAAAATACTTACTTTTCGCCGCCATAAAGGTATTTATCTATATCGCGGGAGAGGTTTTTGGGCCCACCTTTGATATTTAACTTAGCAAGAGAGGTCAAATCACCCCCACTGTCCTGGGAAGCTCTTAAACCATTAGCAATAAAGCCTCGATATAAGCGAGCCAAGCTTTGTTTCTTGGCTCTTGCAGTAGCTTTGGCGCGTTCATGAAGAGTCTCAGGGATATATATTTGTGCCCTAATCATATTTGCAGTATACATCCGATGTATATCTTTGTCAAGATGCCAATTTGACTTAAAGTTTGCAAGAAGAATAGACTGAAAAAGTGCAATTCAAGATCCTTGGAATAAAGGTCTTCAATAGGCAAATTCTTGTCAACGCGGTTTTTGCCGCCGTTCTTCTTTGGCTTGTCCACGGTTTAATCTATTCCGACAAACTAGAGTATTACCAACGAACCGTTAATTCCCTCTTTTACCAAGAATCCTCAGGCGCCAGGTTAATCTCAAAAGACGAAATTTTCCATAACCTGGTTTGGCAGGCAGTTTTCATGGTTTTTATTATCAACAATTTCTCCGGGGTTTTGGCCTATGTTGTGCCAATTGCGATGATGGTTATTTATTTCTCAGTTGTTATCTTCGTTTTGCGCTTTGGACTAGCTTTGGATGTGTTTTACTCCTCTCTATATGGCTGGGCGCTTGAGATAATCGCCGTAGGCTACAACTTTGTAAGTATTGACCATCAAAGAAAAAAGATTCGGGAGGCATTTGAGCATTACCTTGCCCCAGAATATATAACCCAAGTAGCATCAGACCCAAAGAAATTAAAACTTGGAGGCGAAGAGCGCGAAATGACGATTTTGTTTTCGGATATACGAGGATTTTCCACAATCTCCGAAAAACTTTCAGCAGAAAAGCTGGTAACCCTTCTAAACGAGTTTCTGACCCCGATGACCAATATCATCATGCAAAACCGCGGGATTGTTGATAAATACATTGGAGACGCAATCATGGCCTTTTGGGGAGCTCCACTTGACGACCCAAACCACGCCAAAAACTCAGTCCGCTCCGCTCTTCAAATGCTCCAGGCGCTAGAAATTCTAAATTCCGATTGGGCAAAAGGCGACCTCCCTCCTCTAAGAATCGGTATAGGAATAAATACCGACAAGGTCGTTGTTGGGAATATGGGATCTGAAAAGCGATTTAACTATACCGTCATGGGCGACGGAGTAAACCTCGCCTCAAGACTTGAGGGGTTAAATAAGTACTACGGCGCGCCCCTTATTATCAGCGAGAATACACATTCACAAGTGGAAAGCGAGTTTTCCATAAGGCTTTTGGATGTTGTGGCTGTAAAGGGCAAAAGCAAGCCAGTAAAAATCTATGAAGTTGTTGGAAGCAAGGAAGAGGACCACACAAAACTAATCAGTGCCACAAACGAGGCTTTGAACGCCTACTTTGCGGGAAAATGGAGAGAGGCGGAAAGGCTTTTTGGGGAGCTTGCAAAAATCGACAAAAACAAACTCTATTCCCATGTTTTTATTGATAGGTGCAGATATTTTCAAAAGCACAAATCACCCCCAAACTGGGCTGGCGTCTGGCAAATGCACGAAAAATAATTTACGGCCCCTGCTAACCGACGTTGTCCTCGCCCTTTGGGTCTAAAACTGATCCACTTCGACCTATTGACTTCTGGGTATTGTTCGGGTTAATCTATTTATTGGTACGACGTATTTGGAAAGGAGGTGAGCTAAAAACAGTGGAACGAGAAATCAAGAAACCATTAAAATCTTCAAGCCTAAAATCAGGCAAAAGAACATTCTTCTTCGACGTTAATCTATCTGTGAACAACAAAAAGTATCTAAAAGTTACTGAATCGCGTGTTCCAGAGGAAGGCGAGGAGAAAGGAAAAAGAAGTTCTTTCGTAATCTTCCCAGAAGATGTTGAAAACTTCAGGGCAAGATTAGAAGAAGCAGCAAACTACCTTACTCAGTGAGGTAGTTAAAAAATGCGGGCCCGCACTTGCTGTAAAAACTTATTTATTTGCAAACTTGTGAAGAACAGAAGACGCAAGACCTCTCCACGAAACCCCCTTTTCCACAGCTATC
This sequence comes from uncultured Gammaproteobacteria bacterium, assembly GCA_964366515.1. Lineage (GTDB taxonomy): Bacteria > Patescibacteriota > Microgenomatia > UBA8517 > UBA10165 > 2-12-FULL-44-25. The sequence continues at coordinate 7,002 of CAYIUF010000029.1, read as the reverse complement.
TTTTCCAGTTGCATTATTGTTCCCAGAGACAATTTAACTCTCAAGTTCACCATACCATCCTTCTTTCTCTTCATTAAGTTATTTTACCACAAGAAAACCACCTCGAAACGTGGTACAATACCCCTGCCCCAAAACAAGTGTCAACTTCAAATCCATGCATAAAGTGCGGGAAGGAAAGAGTCGCAGGCAGGACCTGGACTGAAACTGTCGGAAGCTCTATTGTCACCCACAGTTCTACAACTTGCCCAGATTCAAATTGCCAAAAATCAGTAGAAAGATCTCTTTTTGAACAAAAAGAAAAAAGAGATACCCTAACTACCCAAAGAGAGGCAATCTATCAAGCAAGACTCAAAGCAGCAAGAGCAAAGAAATTAGCAGCAAGCCTCTAAAACTCATAGTTGACAAAATAGTGTTAATAGTTTCAAATTAGTTAATGCTCCTTCCTGGCATCAAGCCTGCGTCGCAACAAAAAGGCGTTGTTTTCCCTATACTTTTGATTCTGATTGCCCTTGGCGTACTTACTTTCCTATTTTTCTCAAGAACAGCTTTCTTTCACAATCTAAAATCCTCAAGAACAGTAAAAGCTGTAGCATATTCCCCAAAAGTATTGCTTGTGGTTTTTAACCCAATAATAGAATCGCAAGGCGGACAAAAACTAACCCAGCTAAAAGGTTGGAATGACCCAGACGGCCTAACTTCCAATGCCTTTTCCGAACTACTTACAAATAGCGGATCGCTTGCAAACTATACGATTGCCGAAAAAATAGAACTTGACGAAATACCGGTCAACAAAGATGGTTTCCAATACACAGACGAAGGCTATCTTGAATGCGCAAACTCAGGAGGAAGTGCCTGCCACAGCCCAGACGGCGCGGACTATCTAAAGATACTCGCAAAAGTTGGGGCATGCGAAAAACGGAACAGCGGCGCAATAGACGAGGTCTGGATGTGGGGTGGTCCCTGGTTTGGGTTTTGGGAATCAAATCTTACGGGCCCGGGATCCTTCTGGTACAACTCCGACCCAACAACCGGTACAACATGTGAGAAGCCCCTCCCAATAATGGGGTTCAACTATGAGCGGGGCCTAAATGAAATGTTTGAAGGCTATGCCCACAGGGTCGAAGCTACAATGAAACAAGTCTATAGCACTTGGGAACCTAAATACACTCACAATTGGAATAAGTTTGCCCTCTTGGATGCTGATGTCCCGGGACAGGGAGGATGTGGAAATGCACATTTGGCAGTCAACTCCCCAAGCAATACAGGCTACAACACGACAGACACAAGAACAGTCAAGTCCCAATGCGACGACTTCCTAAATTATCCAAATGTTTCCGGAAATTTTAAAGATACAAGCTGTACAGCCTGGGGCTGCAGTCCTGCAGGATACTATAAATGGTGGTATTCACACCTCCCCAAGAACGACGGTGTCGGACCTGATGGTAGACTAAACAGCTGGTGGACTTATATCTTGGATCCCCAGAAAGCAAACGAGCCCCCCCAGGGCGTATTCAGCAATTTGTCCGCACAGCTTCTGGACAATGATGCAACATTTAACTTTATCTTTTCAGGAACTAGTAACGGCTACAAAATAGACATATCAACCCTGCCTGATATGTCTTGGGATGTTTATCTTGATTTTGCGTCTGGCGCAAGCTCTCCTGTCACTATTAATAATACTCAAACAAGGTGGGACAAATACCGCTGTGACAAAACACTTTACTGGAGAGCTTATACGCAAGACAGGTCAATAAAAAGCGATATACAGACGTCAACGGTAACCTGTTCTGTAATGCCTTCACCCACCCAAACTCCCGACACCACACCGCCCGAAGTCAGCATAACCAGTCCTCTTGACAACTCAACAGTTAAAAAGGGTTCAACTCAAACTATTACGGCTTCCGCATCAGACAATTCAGGACTAAGAAGGGTTGAGTTCTTAATAAACAACACACTTTATTGCACTGACTGGACAACACCATATACCTGCGCTTGGAAGGTCCCTGCAAAACCAAGAGTAAAATATTTAATTGAGGCAAAAGCAGTTGATACTTCTGCAAACTTTAAAAGCAGCAAAGTGACTGTCACCTCGCAGTAGCAAAGTCAATTGTAAATTTCCCCCGTGATATAATCCTCAAACTAATGGACCTGTCTAAAATCTCCTTTGTCGACCTTGAAACAACAGGCGCAAGCCCCAACTCAGATAGAATAATAGAAATAGGCATTCTACGCGTTGAAAATGGAAAATTAGTCAAAACATACCAGACTCTAATAAATCCAGAAACCCATCTTCCTCCTTTTATTGAAAATATGACCGGGATTCACGCTCAAGAGCTTGAAAACGCCCCAACATTTTCTCAAATCAAAGAGGACGTCGAGAACCTCCTTAAAGACTCAGTTTTTGTTGCACACAATGTCCGTTTTGATTATGGATTTTTGAAAAACGAGTTCAAAAGATTTGGTATACTTTTCCGCTCAAAACACTTCTGCACAGTCAAACTCTCAAGAACCCTTTATCCGCGAAGAAGAAGGCATAATCTCGACTCAATCATTGATCGATTCAAAATCGAGTGTGAGGCGCGCCACAGGGCGTATGGGGATGCAGAAGTCCTTTGGAAGTTCTATCAGCTCTTAGAAAAGTTGCACGGCCCCCAGAGGCTTTTGGAGGCAATCAAACATATATCAAAACGCCCATCTCTCCCTCTAAATCTTAGAAACAGCCTAAACACAAAACTCGCCTCCTGCCCCGGAGTCTACATTTTTCTCGATAAAAACGACACTCCGCTTTATATCGGCAAAAGCATAAACCTTAAAAATCGAGTGCTATCGCATTTTTCGCGAGATCTCACCTCAACCCAAGAATCCAAAATTGGCCAGTTCACCCAAAGGATTGAACTAATCCCAACCGCGGGCGAGCTGTCTGCACTTATAAAAGAGTCCGGTCTTATAAAACGCCTCTCCCCCCTCTACAACAGAACCTTGAGGGTAAAACACGAGCTTGCAGTTGCTAGAAAAAGCGAAAAAGACGGCTACCCAACTATAAACTTAGAAAGAGCCAAAAAGATCTCCCCGTCAGAGTCTCAAGATATCCTGGCAACGTTCAGGTCGATAAAGCAGGGAAAGGACTTTCTCCATCTTTTGGCACGCGACAACAATCTTTGCCACAAACTTCTCAGTCTTGAAAAGACTTCGGCAAGTCTTGAAAACACAAAGTCGGGCTGTTTTCAGTATCGCCTGGGAAACTGCTTTGGGGCCTGTATTAAAAAAGAAGACCCATTGCGCTACTCAATGCGTTTTGCCCAAAGCTTCACGACTTCCAAAGTCAAACCCTGGCCTTTCCCGGGCCCAATTGCAATTGAGGAAAAACATCCCGAAGTCGATATGACAGCAAACTTCATAGTCGACAAATGGTGCCTAATCCAGGAAGACTCAGAAACCATATTCGATCTTGATGTCTACAAAATCCTAAAACGCTGGCTCTCCAACCCCAAAAACCTAAAGAACGTAAAAGTGTTAAACGGCTACGGTAACGATGCCCGTTTCGTCAAACGTCAATCGTCGCATGTGGCCGATACCAGCTTCGTGACCGACTAACTTTAACCGTTATTACCCTCCCCTTACGCCCCACTGTTCCGTTTCTAACCCTCCAATGTGACCATAAACTAGGAAGCAAAAGGGGGGTGATTTAAATATTCATGCAATTTGGAATACTAGGTTGGATTTTATTCGGACTTATCGTTGGCTCGATTGCCAACGCACTTGATTCAAGACCATCAAAGGGTGGCCTCTTGGGATCAATCATACTTGGAATCGTAGGTGCACTAGTCGGAGGTTTCCTTGGAAGCCTACTTCTCGGACGTGACGTGACAGGTTTTGACATACCATCAATTCTCCTTGCAATAGGGGGCTCAATGGTTCTCCTGTTTGTTGGAAAAGCACTCAC
>CAYIUF010000029.1:1545-2959 GCA_964366515.1 uncultured Gammaproteobacteria bacterium | reverse complement strand
ACGCGCTCTACAATCTAAGACTCATTTCTCATTAAGTTCTGTCTAATATACAATACGCTTAATGAAGAAAAAAATGCTTGATTATCCGCTAACAGCCGAAGATCTGGACAGGGCGATCCATGATTTAAAAACGCCATTAACAAACGTCAAAACGTTTGGGCATCTTTTGGAAAGGCGTCTTCAAGATAAAGATGGCCAACTAGCAAGGTATGCTTCAAAAATACAATCAAACGTAGATCGGGCGAATATGCTGATTAACACCTTTGCAAGAGAGCTCCGCCAGACACTTAAAAACAAAGGCTAGAGTTCTTGCAATTCTCTTGCCTGTTATTTGGCCTTCTCTTAAATTCATCTCGTAACATGAGCTCCAGGATGAAGCTGTCTCCACTCTCCTTACTGTCAGAGGGTCTTGATCCAACGACCCACATATCGTACCTCCCGTACAATATGGCCAGAAGCCAAGAGGATTTGCGTGGCCGAGATTTCGCCCATTCGGGGATTTCGCAAGGTGGTTTGAGCCAAACTCTCAGCAAATCCCCCAAAAAAGTAAGAAGCGCCGCTGAAAAGCTTTTCAAACACACGTTGGTCGACCACCTGTTCACCCTGTTCACAGCACCAGTGGAATAAAAATAAAAAAATGGAATCAGACAGAAGTCCGCCTTAGCCTCGCCGAAGTTACTTAACGAAGGCGGGCCTACGCCTTTAATACGTATCCAAACCCCCTAACAGAATTTAGGAGTTTCTTCTTCTGGTCCTTGTCAATTTTCTTTCTCAAATATCCAACATAAACATCAACTACTCTCGTCTCAACTTCTGGGGAATAAAACCAAACTCGATTTAAAATTGCATCACGGGTCAAAACCCTACCCTGGTTCGCCATCAAATAATGCAAAAGCTTAAATTCTTGAGGAGTTAAAGAAACAAGCTTTCCTGCCCTTTTGACTTCGAATGTTGCAGGGTCAAGCTCCAAGTCTCCGATTTTTAGCCGTTGTTCACCGTTTTGGTTTGTGCGAAGCCTGGCTTTTGCCCGGGCAATAAGCTCATCTGCCACAAACGGCTTTGTAACATAATCATCAGCCCCTAAATTAAGCCCGCGTATAACATCAGGAGTTGTGTCGCGCGCAGTCAGCATAATAACCGGCAAATCGGGCTGTTTTTTCCTAATCTCCATAACAACACTCTCCCCGCTCATTACAGGAAGCCCAAGGTCCAAAATAACAAGGTCAAATTCGCCGTTATTTATAGCTTTTATTGCCTCAACCCCATCGGAGGCTGTTTTAACAAAAAACCCCTCTTGGCCAAGAAGCTCTTTTAATGACTCTTGAAGATCACGATCGTCCTCAACGACTAATACTTTTGGGACCATATCTAAGGGTACTGTAGCGTTGTAGTGTAAGAGAATTGTAAGAATTGT
>CAYIUF010000029.1:0-1445 GCA_964366515.1 uncultured Gammaproteobacteria bacterium | reverse complement strand
GGACCATATCTAAGGGTACTGTAGCGTTGTAGTGTAAGAGAATTGTAAGAATTGTAAGTGAATAACACCACAAATACAAGGCACCCCGACTGGGCGTGCCTTGTCTTGTCGAAAAATCACTTTTGCATTTTTGCCAAAAGCATCCAAAGTCCGGAAGCGCCAACCAAAACATAAACCACATTCTCCAAAGTTGGCATTGATCCAAGAAGCATTGAAACCAAGTTCCAGTCAGATCCCATCAATCCTCCCAGTCCAACAAGGCCCCAGTTTATGGCGCCAACTACTACCAACCACCACCCTAAAGTATTAAGTCCTTTCATTCGTCTCACCTCCAAGCTCCGCGTTCTTATCTATATATCCAGCATATACACATTTGCCCCAAAAATACAAATGTGATACTCTGTTTTCCAGTGAATCGCTCAACTTTACTAACAGTTGTAGTCTCAGTTGCCCTCTCCCTTCTCATTATTCTCGGAGCCTCCCTAATTCTTCCCTGGAGCAATGTTAATTGGGGAAGTCTTGCCCTCCTTCCTGGAAAAACTGTAACCGTAACTGGTTCTGCCGAGTCCAAAGAGAAAAACCAAGTAGCAAACTTCACAAGCGGCGTCTCAGCAGTAAATGATGACAAAGAGAAAGCAGTCAAAGAGGTTAATGAAAAAATGGATGCAATAATCTCGCAAGTTAAAGATTTCGGAGTGAAACCAGAAGATATCCAAACTCAAAATATGAGTATCTACCAAAGGCAGGATACATATTATGAAGGAACAACTGCAAAGTCACGCCCAGGCCAATGGGATGTTTCAAATTCAATCACAATTACTCTAAGAGATGTCAAAAAAGCCTCAGAGCTCGCAGACCTCCTAACAAAAAGCGGGGCAACAAACGTTTATGGCCCAAACTTCACTCTTGAAGATACAAAAGACGCAGAAAGCAAGTTGTTAGGGGAAGCAATGGAAGACGCAAAGAAAAAAGCAGAAATTCTAGCAACTGCCTCAGGAAGAAAACTTGGAAAAGTCGTAAGTGTAACAGAAGGCTTCGGCGGAGGAGGAATAGTCCCCATGTTTCTAGCAGAAAAAGCAGGCGGCGGAGGTGGAGCCTCAGTCGAACCAGGCTCAGCAAGTGTCTCAAAAACCGTTACAGTCACATTTGCCCTAAATTAACTTCGACTTGTTGGCCAACTTGCCCTGTGCTTGATGGAATAAACACCTTATACCTTCTATAGTAATTTATCCGCGTGAATGCGTGTTCTGCTTTCATATAGCTATATTGTGCTTCAAGCAAACCCTCCTCAAGTGACATCCAGGGTTTTCTCAAAACTACACCATCAGCATCAGCCCTCATTTTCCTGGCAGCAAACATTATTTCTTCAAAATCGTTAGTCTTAAAACCACGCGCCTCACTATATCCTCGGCCCAATACATCCATCTCTTTTTGCCAATCTGATA
>CAYIUF010000028.1:0-9798 GCA_964366515.1 uncultured Gammaproteobacteria bacterium | reverse complement strand
GAGTTCAGACGTGTGCTCTTCCGATCTAAGGAAGTCTTGTTTGCTGTCGACCAGAAGGAACCGATGGCATACATCACTTGTGTCTGGAGGCGGGACCTGAGCCTCTCGGGGCCCTACGATCCGCGCGTAGACATATTCAGCCGCCATGCTAGCCCTCTGTATGAGGCTTTCAGGACGCATGCCCGTGGATTACGCGTGCATGTTAGCGTCGCAAACCCCTCGGGGCGAAGGAAACTTGACAAATTCATCGAACGTCAAGGCTGGATTTCATGGCCGGCCACGGCGCTTGACCTGGCAGTCGCTGTGGCGTAGAGAAACACAAGGACCCAATTTGGATTTCACCACAAGTGAAATTCTATGCGGGTCCTTTTCTTTTGCCAAATTTTCAAGAAGCACTCGCCGGAGGACTTATGAAATACAAAACCAAAATTACTAATAAACCCCAAACAATAACAGACCCCAATAGTGGCTTATCTCCAGTCAAAACCCGCTCAGGTGTCTCAGCCCTCGACCCATCATAAACAATCTGCAAATATCTCATTACTCCAAAAATAACTACAGGAATTGTAATCATCAAAGGCTTTCCAACCCCCAAGATGGCAAGCGGAAGGTTGGATAACAAAGCGGGGGCAAGGGGAGCAACCGCGCGTGATACATAAAATTCTTTCTCAGCCTCTGTAAAAAAGGTGAACAAAGCCCAAGAAAACCATGAAGCCGTTGCAAACATCGCCAGGTACGAATCCAGAACTTGGGTTGAATACATAGATAACGTCCGACGATGTTGTGCTGCATTTGCAGCCAATATAGAAAGCTCAGCACGCCTCTTGCCTGCAGCCAAGAATAGAGAAACCGATACAACACACAATAAAAACCAAACATTCAAATGAGCGTCAATCAGAAAAACCCCCGCATAAACCCTCAAAACAAACCCAGTAGCAATCGCCAGAATGTCAAAAATAACCAGTTTCTTCAAGCCAAACGTATAAACAATCTGCAAAGCAAAATACCCAACCAGTGCCCACAATAAAAAGTCAGAAAGATGGCTTGCCAAAAGAAGAGACGCTACAATCCCAATACCCGCCAAAAAACAGGCCAATGAAACTGGAACCTTGCCCGAGGCAATAGGGCGTTTTCTTTTAAAGGGGTGAATCCTATCAGATTCAATATCCGCAATGTCGTTTATAAAATAAACAGAAGAAACAAGAATTGATAAAGCAATAAACCCCCAAAAAGTTAGCTTGAAAAGTTCTCGGTCAAAAAGGCCGCCTGTGAAGAATAGAGCAGCAAAGATTGAGAAGTTTTTTAGCCATTGTCGAGGTCTTGCAGTTTTAAGAATTCCGATCGCGAGGTCAAACATATAATTAGGAAACCCACTCCCAGGGCTATACCAACGATTGTATAGAGTTTGTGAGTTGCGTTCAAATAAAGAGCAGCCACTCCCAAGATTGCTGTAATTCCCCAGTAAAAAAAGGCAACCTTTGGCTTGCTCCAGCCTGCTGCAAGAAGCCTATGGTGAAGATGCCCGCTGTCCCCGCGAAGAGGGGACTTTTTGGAAATTAATCGCCTAACAATAATATATCCAGCATCAATCAAGGGGATTGCCAAAACTAAAAGTAAAGTTCCAACTTTTGCGGTTGTCAAAATTGCAAGAACAGCAAGCATGTATCCTGCCAATGTGCCGCCTGAAAATCCCGGCATTATTTTTTGAGGGTATAAATGAAACGGCAAAAATCCCAAGAAAGCCCCAAACACAGTTGCTGCTAAGTACGTTTGCGGCCATTGAGTAATATCAGCGGAGAAGCGGAACGATAAAATTGTTAAAACCAAAGCTGCAATTGCGGTAAATCCCGACAATTGTCCATCAACGCCAGAAGACCAGGAAACCGCATTTGAAAGAGCAATAATCCACAAACTTGCAAAGACAGCAGAAAGAACCCAAATGGTATGAGTACCCCCAAATAGATCAAACGTGATCTGTGGGTGCGAGAGATCGATGATTCCGCCGCCAATTGGGTTTGAAACAAACGAAATTCCAATTCCCGAGCCAACAACAACCAATGCAGCCAAAACCTGGCCCAAAAGTCGGAAGTACGGGCTGACATCTCGCCTATCATCTAAAAATCCCATCAAAACCAGGATCAGTCCCCCCAGAAGTATTCCAAGAAGCCTCTGATCAATCGGGATAAATATCAAGGAGGCAAGTGCAATCGCGCCAAAGATTGCCAACCCCCCGCCGCGCGGGACGGGCTTTGAATGCAAAGTCGCAGGATGCGAGCGCAGGTTAGGATCATCCAAAACATTAAGCTTTTTCGCAAAGCGAATTACAAGAAATGTAAAAACGAAAGATGCGGCAAACGAAAGAAGTGACGGTAACAAAAAAAGCTCTTGAGGGTTCATGTGATGAGAATAATTATCCGCAACACTGTAATGCCGGACAAAAATAACAATAAGCCTGTTGCAATCCCAAGAAGATTTTTCAAAAAGGAACTGTCGAAAAATATCTTCCTGCTCAAGAAAATATTCAAAACCAAAAAACCAAATGACAACAAAATGGGCAAAGCCAAAAAGTAAGGCGGTGCAAGCTGGTCCTTCCCCCAGGGATTAGAATAGAAAACAGGAACTTCGGGGGGAAGTCTTCTTGAAAATACCAAAACTCCCGCGGCCGCCAGGGCAATAACTGACACAAAGAATCCGAAAAGCAAGAATTTGCGCGTTATAGACTCTTCGGGGAGGAATTTCTTGTATTGCAAGGATAGCTTCATTGTCTAAAAAAAATTAGTAATTCCTTAAAAGCTTGGAGATTGTAGGATCCATAAGTTTCCAAACCTCAACACCATCGACATTTTCAACGTAAATGTAATATGTATTAAGAAACTTGGGCAAACCAGTCAAAGTGCGAGTTTCTTCAGGCATAATCAAAACATACTTAGGTTTATCCAAAGAAAGCTTCCTCATGGTTTCCTCACTCGTACCAAAATCCCCGATATGAAAACTTGTAACATACTGGACCGGCGGAACTCTCCGCGAAAGTGCATAAATCTCAGGGGCTGTCCCCCAGATAAAAACCCGGTCAGTTGGGGCGGTTCTCGAAACAAGCATTGAAGAGACGTTATAGATCTTAGGAACACGAGAGTCAAATGAGGAAAAGTACTGTTCACGACTTCTCTGCCCGACAGCCATGAGAATAAAGTTTTTATAGTAGGGATAGGTTTGATAGTGGGAGAATTTATAAAAAACGACTGAAAATCCTAAAATCAAGAGAAACGGAATGGGAAGAAGCCTTTCTCGGATTTTTCCAAAAGTAAGAAGGGCAATGGCAAGAGAAAAAGCAGGGATAATTTGAATAAGGTAATGGGGATATGGCCTTCCCGAAAGAAGGGCCGCAAAAAGAGCAAACGACATCCAAAGGCAAATAAAAAGTGCCTGAAAGCTAAAATACTTTTTGAAAATGTATGTTGCTCCTAAAACTGCAACTAACACCATGCTTCTTACGAAGAATGCGTTAGCAAGAATGGATCCTCCCCCACCGCCCGTCCCCCAACGAGATATATAGTTAACATTAATAAGCCCAACGGCTTGAACAAACGGCCCCCAAGCCCCAACTGCTGCAAAATATATAGAAATTGCCAAAATTGGCAAAAGAACCCCCGCAAAAAGGATAACCAAGTAGCCCAAAACCCGTCCAAAACCCCTTATACTTTTGATTGCAAATACCCAAAAGGTACAAATAGTCGCAAGATCAAAAATTCCGGGAACCTTATAAAGAATTGATAGTGAAAACAAAAGTCCTGCAAAAAATGTCCTTCTAAGATTCACTTTTTGAGGGTCAGACAAAAGTAAAAATGCTCCAATCGTTGGGGCAAGCATAAAAAGCTCAGCGTTTGCAATATTCCCCTCCAAAGTGGGAAGCGTTGCTAGCAATGTAAATATCGTGGTCGCAAGAATTATGGCTGGCAACTTTCCCTCAAAAATTCTCTTTGCAAGTTTCCAAAACAAAACAATAGAAATAGTGCTTGATACTAAAAGCGCAAACTTAAACCAATATAAAGACCCCGATACCGCAGCCAGAAGATAAATCAAAGGGGGTTTGTGATCGAAAATATCTTTGTACAAGCCCAAACCCTGTCTTATGCCCTCCCCCAAGGTTAGGTAGATGGCCTCATCCCCGTACCAATAAGGCTCAAAAAGACTAGGGATTCGAAGGACTATTGCCAGTAAAACAAGTAGAGTGAGTGGGGTTATATTAACTGTCTGCCTCTCGCCAAAAATAGTGACATCACGCCGGTAGAGGATCATATCTTTAGTGTACCAGAAGATCAGACCTTTTCAGTTACTCTATATTCAATGACGCGCCTCGAGTTTTACGAAACGAGTGGCAAGCTCATATAGGATCGGATAGTGTTCTTACACCTTTTCTGTAACCCGATACTCTAAATATTTACCAAGCATCAGCCTTGTATGTGCATCAATTCCGGGCAAAGCTCCCAAGAAAAGTCCCACAACAGGCATCAAGATATATTCGAAAGGAATAAGGGCCCCGCGCCACTTAGGAACATAATCTGGCCTGGGCGGCCTGTGCTTTGAGTCGATAATCAGCATTACAACCAAGAAAGACAAAGAAACTGTTAGGATGATTGAAGAAAGTCCGGGCAATGTATACCCAAGAACTGTCCTTGCAAATTCAGGGTTTAATAAAACCGGGATAGAAATTCCAACGGTAATAATAAACCAGTTAACTGGCCATAAAAAGTGGTCTCGAGTCAATGCCAAAACCCTGAAAAGTTTTGGCAAAAATGGAACCCCAGGAGTCAAAAAGAAGTTTTTGATAACATACGGATCATCCGAAACCCCCCAAGCCCAGCGCTGATACTGGAAATACTGATTTTTAATTGTCCCCCAAAAAGTGTCCGATTCAGGAGCATCCGCAAAAAGAGGCAAGTAAATTGCCTCAACCTCAACCTTGCCCCTGGTTTTATAAAATGCCTTAAAGAAGATATGGTAGTCCTCGGGAATAACATCAGCATCCCAATACCCAACCTCGCGCAATAGTCTATAAGAGAGCGAGTAGTTTTGGGCATTTATAAGCCTGTCTTTACGGGGCAATTGGGACAAATTCCAAACAGAAGAAAGAGAATTAACTACGCGGGTTATCGCAGGAAGCTTCCAGATATTTTGATAAAACATAACAGCAGGCTGCCAGAAAGTGTAATAACGGTTCGGATCATCTAAAAACTTGTACGTCAAACAAGAAAAGTGCTTGGGATGGTATGAATGATCAGCATCACAAGAAGTTATTGTCAAATATGCCCAGTCAAGCTTCTTTTTTTTGATTACCTCTTCTTCGGCCACAAAAGTTGCAAACCTCTCATTTGCCGCTTTGCCTACAACCTCGCCGGCAACCAAGGTATGGACTGAGATAACAAAACTTCCAAAAACGCGTCCAAACTTTTTCTTTAAAATCTTTACTTTTTCCCCCCTCTGCTTTTGGTCCTCTTTTGCCTCCATTGCAAGAACTACGTGTATTTGCCCAAGCGGGAGATCTTGTGCCGCCAAAGAGTTCATAGTCCTCTCAAGAATATGGATAGGCTCCTTATATGTTGGAACAACAACCAAATGCGCGACCTTTTTCCAATCAGGGAAACTCTCAATCTCATGTCGCCAGTCAAACTTTTTTGAAGCCTGGATTCGAAGGTGAGAAATGCTAGAAGTTATTGCAATCGTCAAACCCTGAAAAAACCAATAAATATCAAAAATCAAGATAAAGTAGGCAACAGCAACGGGAATTACTAAAATTCCCCAATAAGGGAAAAGAATTAGGTTCCAAGAAACAAATCCAGGCAAAATCTCAAGAAGCCTTTGGAAAAATCGAGGGTGTTTTGTAACAAAGCGGCGAAACACAAGCTTGATTGTACCACTCCTGCCTTCATCGTGCCTAATTACTCTTGACAAAGGGCGCGCCACGTACAGAGCTCCGCTCTTGTACTGTGGCCTGTAGTGTGCTACAATAGCACAATTCTCTCGAACCGTTTGAGAGTACGCACCTTGACGAATTCAAGGCAAGTTTAAAGAAAGGGACACCCGTGAACACACGGATACCCCTAGTAGGCCGCAGGTTCATGGTGCCCACCCGCTCGTTTAAGTCAGGCGTCCTCGAGACTGTCAAGGAACTCGGTGGCCAGTTTGCCCGGGCTCGGCTAACCCAAGTTCCGGGAGGAAAAACCCCGAACTCCCAGAGAAACCAGATCAAATTCTGGACCACCTATCGCCGTGAGTCAGACGTGGCCGAGAAGCTAAATGGGCCTGCCGTCGGCTCCGAGGTCATCTACCTCCCGAGACTAGTCGAAAACAGTGCTTCAAGCACCTGCTATAAAGTTAATAATGGTCGGGTCTGCGTACAGGACATCCTAAACAGGCTCCCCGAGGTGGAAGGCCTCCGCTGGATTGTCGGCAACTTGGCGACCGTCTGCCGAGTTCTCGCAAACCACCGAAAAGCCACCAGGCGACATCTGTTGCCGAACGTCTACACCTGGACGACGGACAACTACAAGCTGTCTGAAGGTCTGGGTGGGGCCATCGAAGTCTGGATTGTCGGCGAGTGTAGCCCGGACGGCGTCGGTGTCATCACCTACCCGCTTCGCCACTGGGATGACGACATCGGCCTCTTTGTTCTCGGAGTTCCTGTCTAGGGCTTTGAGATTTGGCCTTTGGGGCACAATAGATGAAAATCTTTTGTGCCCCTTTTTCTTGCCTTTTTAAGGAAGTCTTGGAAATAGTGGTTCTCTGACATGGATTTCGCCTGAGAATTGATTTTCAATCTTTTCTGCAGTTTCTGGCAAGAAAGGGCGTAAATTAAATGCTATCTTTTGAATTTCTCCGACTATCTCTGCCAATGTTGTCTGTTTGTCCTTTGTCTCTTCCCACAACTTCTCAGTGTCTATCCGCTTATTAAGAGCATCAACCCAAGACCAAATAGTTTGTAAAGCCAAATTAAACTGATAAGCTTCAAGGTGTTTTACCAATTCTTGGTCGAAACTGTCTTCCTTTGGGGCAGAGGCAGATAAGCCAACATTCTCAGAAAGTTTCGCAACGCGAGAAACTAAATTCCCCAAGTTGTTGGCCAAGTCCGCGTTGTAAACTTCCCTAAACCTCTCCAAAGTGAAGTCCCCATCATCTTGTATGGGAATTTGAGACAGCATGTAGTAGCGGATAGGCTCAAGACCGAATTTTCCTATAACCCCATACGGGTCGACAACATTTCCTAAAGACTTTGACATCTTTTGCCCGCCTGAGGCGTAAACAAAACTGTGGATCAAAACCTCAGAAGGCAAGGGGATTCCGGCAGACAACAACATTGCTGGCCAATAAACAGTATGAAAGCGGTTGATATCTTTTCCAATTATATGAAGATCTGCAGGCCACCACTTCTTCCATTTTTCTTCATCAATCCCAAATCCAACACCCGTCATGTAAATACAAAGAGCGTCAAACCACACAAAAATTTTTTGGCTTTCGTCTCCTGGAACCGGGACGCCAACACCCCGTGCGCGTTCTTTAGTACGCGAAATGCTAAAATCCTCGAGACCAGACTTAATAAAAGAAAGCGCCTCTGCTCTCTTATTTGCTGGGGTGATTTTTAATTTGTTGCTTTCTATTAGTTCAACCAATTGAAGTTGGTACTTTGATAGTTTAAAGAAATAGTTCTCCTCAGTTATTTGCTCTGGTTTTGTCTGATGTTCTGGGCATTGGCCATCTACAAGCTCGGTCTCAAATTTAAATGACTCACACCCGACGCAATAAAGTCCCGAATATGATTTTTTGTATATATCACCAGATTCTTCACAAAGCTTCCAAAGTTTTTGAACACCCGGCCAATGCTTTTCCTGGTCAGAACCCCTTTGAAAAACATCCAAAGGCACACCAACAAATTTATAAGTATCCTCCCAGATTTTAGAATACTTATCTAAAAATTCAGAAACAGGCAGACCTTCTTTTTCAGCAGCCTGAACATTTTTTAAGGCATTTTCATCTGCCCCCGACAAAAGTAGTGTGTCTTCGCCCAAAAGCGAGCGGTAGCGTCTTACAGTGTCTGCCTGAAAATACTCAAGGGTATGGCCTATATGCGGCCTGCCGTTAACGTAGGGGATAGCTGTCGTTATGTAATATTTGCTCATTGTGGGAGTAATTATACTAAAGATTTGAGGAGACAGTCCGGCTAATTCACTAATACCCTAGTTCACTTCAAAAACTTCTTAATTTTTTCACTCCAAACATTTGCCCATTCATCGGCATTTATCTTAGATAAAGCAAGCTTAACCCCCTTATGGGAATTATATGCATTTTGGATTGAGGCAATTGTCGCGCTCGATACTTTCAAATTGTCTCGAATGTTGTTATACCCCCTACCTTTATCAAGCCAATAAGAAACAGCCAACCGTTTTGCAAGAGTCTCATGCTCAGACTCCGACAAAAAAGCCTCCAAAAAGGACTGCACTTCATCTGTGTTCTTAAGATCAACAATGGTTTGATACAGGGTACCAAACAACTGCTTTTTTAGATGTGGATTAACTCTGCGCGCTGATGTTCGCAATTGGTCTACTTTCTTGGGCAGAATTTGGTTGAGGCTAGTGTAGCAGTCAGGCCTGCGGTGGTCAACTTCTGCTGTGCAGGCAGTATTCGATAATAACAAGTATCCCCAAGAGTAAAACCAAATTAAGCCAAGTTCCGGCCCCCCAATAACCCAAGATCAAAAAAACAATTACACCAAATGAAAACAACAAACCCCTTCTTGTATTTGCAAAGATCAAAGAAGTGGAAAAAAACAGTCCGGAAAAAAGTAGTGCTAAAAAGGCAACGATCGAGACAGGGTTTTGTGGGGGCAAGAAGAATAAAGTAACGATCCAGGTCAAAAGAAATAGGACCCCCAAGACAATAGCAGGCAAAAATCCTCTCCTTTTCTTGACCCGAGCTGTGAAGTCGCGGCTCACACTTCATTGTATCAACAATTGTGATAGAATCGGCTCATGTCTCAGGAACTGCTCCTAGTTGTCCTCCTTGTCGCAGCAGGTTTTTGCGTCCTCTATTGGCTGATTTCTAGAAAGCTCACAAAAAACCCACAAAACGACCAGGCAATAATAGAGTGGCTTAAATCAAACCAAGAATCGCTTGGCCAAAGCAACAAAAATATTGTAGACACACTTTCTCAAAATACTCGCGACATCAACGAAAGACTTGATCGAGCAGCCCGCGTAATTGGGGACCTCCAAAAAGAAGCAGGCCAATTCTCCGAAGTCTCAAGATCAATGCGCGACCTCCAAGACTTTCTCAAAAACCCAAAACTTCGCGGAAACTTAGGCGAAGAAGTCTTAAAAGACCTGCTTTCTCAGGTATTTCCAAAAGAAGCGATACTTCTGCAATACCAATTTAGAAGCGGAGAAAAAGTTGACGCAGTCCTAAAAACCGATGCAGGCCTTCTTCCAATCGATTCAAAATTCCCAATGGAGAATTTTCAAAAAATGGTCAAAGGAGAAACTGAAGATCAACGAAATAGTGCAAAGAAAGAGTTTGCCCGAGACGTCCGAAAACACATAGAAGCAATTTCTAAAAAATATATCCTGACAGAAGAAGGAACAGTGGATTTTGCAATAATGTATGTCCCTTCAGAATCTGTCTATTACGAAATTGTAAATCTCTCAGAAGTTATGGAGTACGCAAGACGAGAAAGGGTATACCCAGTTTCCCCCACAACAATGTATGCACATTTAAGAATTATTCTATTAAGCTTTGAAGGAAAAAGAATTG
>CAYIUF010000027.1:0-10724 GCA_964366515.1 uncultured Gammaproteobacteria bacterium | reverse complement strand
CCCCGCTTTCATAAGTGTTTCCAAACACTAAAGAGCGGGGTTTTCTTGGCCTGCCGTAGCTTTATTAAGAGAAGGCGGCTGTGCCCAACACACACGACATTTTTTATACGGCCGTTCAATAAATTTCCGCGATTTTTGAAGTAGAGCCGTTTTCGTGCTTTTGAGTTTGTCAAATGCTACAATACCTCCAATCGTGCCAAGGCACAGCCCATTGAGAAAGGAATAGAAATGCTTTTTGTACTCGCCCTCATCCACTTTATCGGCGCCTTTTTCTTAGGAAACATCGGGTCTGGCCTGCTCTGGCTTGGAATTTACAACACGGTCACACTCTCCCACTGGGGTTTGGACAGAGTTGAAGTAGGCTTGCTGATCGTCGCAATCCTTGTCATCTTCCTCGGCACGCCAATCTTTTGGTGGCCCGAACTCACAAACCTGCCAGAACTTGTCTGGAAAGCCCATGGCGGAGGGGTAGTCGCAGGCTGGATATCACCCTGGGTAATCTGGCTTATCGCAAAAGTCGACCACGCCCTACGAGCAAACCAACCCCGTTTGGTCTAGAAAAAGGAGAGAGAAAAATGGACTGGCTGTTTTGGACTCGCGTGGTGGTCACGTTGCTTTGTCCCATCGCTGCCTACTATGCCGGCGGCACAGTGCAAGTTTCAAGAAGGGCTTACGAGCACATTGAAGAACGCAAGGCACAAGGAACTATCGGGACGTTTCTTGCCACTGCAGGACTGGCAATCTTCGTGGGCACCTTTATCTTCCCGCAAAGATCTGCCAACGAGGTTTGGACAATTCTTCTTGAAGCAACACTAGTCGGACTCTTCGTCCTTGGTTGGTGGAGAAGTCACATCGACCCAAGCTTCAGGCCCAACCAAACAGGCCTCAAGCAATTCGCTGACAACCAGTAAAAAGGAGAAAATTGTGGAACAAATCCAAACAGCTCTGGCGGCGACCCCTGGGCCGGTTATTCTGGTTTTGAGAATCACAATGTCGCTATTGGCAATTGGACTCGCAGGAGCCGCAGGATCTAGATTCGCCGCATCAGCCGCTCACAGAACCGGCCCCAGAAAAAGGCGCAAAGACTTAAAACATGCATACTTGCGTGTCGGTCTATGCATCTTGGTTGTGGCCTTCGTTTTCTTTCTGCCTCCGATCTCGCAGTTATGGGGATTCTTAATCGCCGTCGGATGCGTATTTTTCGGCTTCCTCACCGACGCTGTCATAGGAGGCGACGACGCAGGCGACCAACTGGTCAACAGCATGATGGGTCAAACCCCCATTTCCGAATAGCCAGCACGCTCTCCCCCGCTTTTTGTGAAGCAATTTACAAAGATCGGGGGTTTTTCATCACTGAGTTTTCTTCGCCCCATATTCTCGTGTTGCACTAGTCTCCGCTGAAGATGGAGTCGATCCTTTTCTTTTTATTCCCATTGCCCCCATCATCCTTTGTCTTAAACTTCCCTTACTTTTTGCTTCGACCACAGGCGCGACATTTTTTGCTTTCGCCACGTCCGTCTTTTGTTGTGCTTCCTGCTGTTTGCCTGCCGCCACTCTTTGTTTATTTGCCTCTGCGATGTGTCTCAAGCGTTCCTTGAGAGTTGGATAGTTACTTTTTTTGTATGCTTCATCCTGTGCTTTTAGTTTGTCCACGGTGTCGTGTCCCGGAATCGGATTAACACTCTCTGGTTTATACCCGCCAATTTGCTCTCCCGCAGCACGAAGAATTTCTGAAAGCTCATTTGGTTCCTGTTTTTGGGAGTCTGGGGAATTCTCAAAACCTTTGAGTTTTGGAGGACGAGGTTTGGAACTAACTTGAGGTATGGGGGCAGGAGTGGGCATAGATAGGTTATAGAACGCTTGAACGTTAGAAGCGTTAGATTTATTTTACATTCCTCTTGTATGTAATCAAACTGTTTATCTTTTTTGACAAAGTAGAATAATTCTCAAAAACTGACTCAACTTCTTTAACAGACAAATACCCGAGATCGCGGGATATTAGCACTTGTGCTTGCACTTCAAATAGTGACCCACGAGCATCAATCAAAAATCTGATTACATCCTTTATGTGATGTCTTCCATGGCTCTCAGCAATATTAGATACAACTGAAACAGATGCCCTTCTTAGTTGATCAGTTAATCCATAAATTTCTTCCCGTGGGAACTTTTTAGTCAAACGATACACTTCCAAAGCAAGGTGGTGCGCTTCTTGCCAAACACGAAGTTCTGTAAAACTACCTGCCATCTCTCATTCTAACGTTCCAACGCCTCTATCTCCTAACGCTTCGAATTTTAGCTTGTTAAAATTCTCTTCTTCCTTCTATCGCGAATTTTAGAGTTACCTCATCTGCATATTCCAAATCTGCCCCCGTTGGAACTCCAACACCCAATCTCGTAATCAAAAAATGAGCCTTTCCGTCCCCGTTACCCTGTTTACCAGATTCCCCGATTGCCCGCTTTATGTACATTGCCGTTGCCTCACCTTCCATTGTTGGGTTTGTAGCAAGGATTACTTCGTTTATCTCGCCATCACCATCACTAACTCTACTCACTAACTGCCTAATAAAAATCTCATCCGGCCCAATATTTTCCAAAGGGTTAATCGCACCGTGTAAAACATGATAAACACCCTTGTATTTCCCAGTTCTTTCCAAAGCCAAAAGATCCAAAGGATGTTCCAAAACCATAACTTTGGTTTTGTCCCGGGTTGGGTCTGAGCAAACACTGCAAGGGTCATGATCATCAACATTTTTACAAATAGAACACAAAACTGTGGATTTCTTTAAATTTTCCAAAGAAGATGCAAAATTTTCAAGTTGTTCCTGAGGAACATGAAGAAGATAGAAAGTTAAACGCTGGGCAGTTTTTGGCCCAATTCCGGGAAGTTTTTCAAAAGATTCAGAAAGATTTCGGATAGCTTTGGGTAATCTCATTAAATCTAATCTACCACGTTTTGAACCTGAATTCACCTAGTGGTACAATACTTCTACCTGGAATGTAGAACATTGAAAAGAAAGGCACAAAGAATGAAACTGCTCGGCTGGCTGTTTGCCCCGCTTGTCCACTGGCTACAGACCCAACGGAAAAATTTTCGCGAGCGCAACCAGACAAGACAAGTCATGAGCAAATACTTAGGCCCAAACGTGCTCGCCGCGCTATATGGCACAGGTTCAAAGGCTCCTAAGGATGGTGGGACAAGATGACCCTAAACACACTTCTTGCGGCCTTAATCGTTTCTTTCGTCGTGGTGGCAGTTCTCGCTACTGTGGCGTTGGTAATTATTTACTTCGGAACAAATGCCGGCTACCGCGGAAAGTTCCCTCGCTAGCCGCCCTGGCCCACCAATCAATTGTGTAAAAAACACATGCGAAAGGTGGGCTTTTCAATTGCTTATTGCTTCACTATTGACACGGCCGTTGAACTAATGAAACGAAAAATCCCCCGCCTTTAGACGAGGGACCTTCGAGATCCTGAGATTCCTGCGAATCTATGTAGTAGCGCAATTCATTGCGCGCAGACTAAAGTCTGCTACTACACAAGAGTGGGTACCTACTGACCAAGGTCTACTTTCGGTCGTTAGACCGAGGCAATCTTGTAAACTATTTATCCAAGATTGCCTAAGAGTCCCTGTAAACCGCCACCCATTTCTTGCATTTTTTGAGCTACCGCCTTTTGAGTTTTTTCGTAAGCTTTGTTTATAACTTCAGAGGCTTCTTTTTGTTCTTGACCATCAATTGTTAGTTCTTTTACTTTGAGATCCCCCGAAAGAGTAATTTTGACACCGTTTTCTTCAACGGTCACACGTTCCTTGGAGAGTTGATTTTGGATTTGTCGGAGTTTGTTGAGGGCTTTTAATGTATCTGCGCCTTGCTTGAATTTGTCAAACATTGGATGGAGTATACCATATTAAAATCGAAAGTGAAGGGGATCAGTTTGGCAGTTCACCAGAGTCAGCAGCTTGTACTCCAAAAATATTCTCTGCAGCAGCAACTATATCTTGCTCAACTTCTTCTGTAATATTTGCAAACTCACGCGCCGTCTGCTTTTCAACCGACAAATGACAGCTTAAAACAACCGGCTCTCCCCAAACCTCCTGGGCAATCGCCTCAACCAAACTTCTGTAGGGATCTTTCTCAATTCTCTCTTTATGGAATTTATAAAAAACCTCCAAAGTTAAAATCTTCCCGTCATAACTTCTTGGACGCGTAGCCCGCAAAAGCGCCTCAATCGAATGATTCTGGGGCTTAACAGTCTGCATAACAATTTTCCATTTTTGATCCAAATCACCACTTGAGAGTGGATCCTGCAAGTCTTGGGGCCAGCCTCGACTCGCGTCCGCCTCGGATCGACCGAGTCGAGACGGGTCGGGCGAGGTGGGCAGGCTATCGACTTTTGGGGAGTCGTCTCCCGTTTTATCTTCTACTTCCTCTTTCGGGCGAGCGTGAAGCTGTTCACGAGCGCCAGGGCCACTTGTTTGAGCCAGGTTCTGCGGAGTGGAGTCTCCGCTTTTGACGGAGTGGAACGCAGCAGAACCGGTGTCGCTTTTAGCGACAGGCGAGTTGTGGCCCAAGCGAGTGGACTGCGAACGATCGCCACCCCCCAACATCCCCACCACAGCCAACTCAATCGGCAACTGTGCAATCGGAGAACTAGAAATCTCTATTGCTGCCTTTGAAAAAAGTTCAATTGCCTCCTGTACCTTCCGGGTTCCTCCAAAATCCTCAGCCTTGTAGCCTTGCAAGGACGATCCTTGCAAACTTAAATACTCTGACAGTAAGATTTGACGGAATGTCGAAACAACTCCAATTGCATACTGCTTGGGGTCAGTTCCTGAAGAAATTTGATTATCAACTTCACCTAAAGCCCCTGCCGCATCTTTATTCTTCAAATACTCAAGCAGTTTATCTGCAGATATTCCCTGCACACCTTCCAAATCCTCCACAGTTACTTTTTCTCGCCCCAAAGAAACCTGCTCCAAAACCTTATGCGCTTCCCTAAAGCTCCCATCAACCGATTTTGCAATCTGTTTTAAAACTTCTTTTTCAATATTTATCTTTTCACCTTTAACTGCTTTCTCAAGTGATCCCACAATCTCCTCCTGAGTTGCTTTTGGGAAAACCACATTTGTTGTTCTTGAACGAATCGTATCCAAAAGTTTTCCTGGGTTTGTTGTCGCAAGAATAAAAACAACATGTGAGGGCGGTTCTTCAAGTGTTTTCAACAAAGCATTTGAGGCCTCAGTTGTTAGCATGTGAGCCTCATCAATTATGTAAACCTTTTTATCAGCCGATGCCGGAGAAAGTTTTACTCCCTCTCGCAAACTACGTATGTCATCCACGCCACGATTGGATGCCGCATCAATTTCAATTACATCAAGACTCGCACCTTTAGTTATCGCAACACACTCGTCACACTCATTACAAGGCTCTACAAATGAAGTTGGAAGTTGGAAGTTGGAAGTTGGATTTTGAGGTTTGAAGTTGGATTTTTTTGTGTTCTTCTCACTTCCAATTTCATTGTCTAACTTCCCATTTCTAACTTCACAGTTCAACATCTTGGCCACAATCCTTGCAGCTGATGTCTTCCCCGCTCCTCTTGGCCCAGAAAACAGAAAAGCATGAGGAATATCTTTTGTGGAGAGTATTCGAGTCAAAGTCTCCCGAACTGAAAGAAGATCCAGCTCGCTAATTTTCTGGGGACGGTACTTCAAATAAAATGTCATATTAAAAAATTCCGAAAAACAAATCACAAATCCTAAACAATACTAAAACTCTAATGACCAAAATACAAAACCAATTTTGAATTTGTATTTTTTGAAATTGTTTGTAATTTGGTGCTTTGTGCTTGTGATTTCCCCACTAGTCATGATGAATTCCTAACAGATGTAGGGCTCCATGTTCTGCCAACTCCCCGATAACCTCATCCATCAATCTATTTTTTTTAATCGCAATCTTACGAGCCTCAGGATAACAAATTGCGACATCTCCCAAATCCAAAGCCCCCTCAGGCCTCTTGAAGTCAAGACTTCCACGAGTTTCAGAAGCCGGAAATGAGAGTACTTCATGAGCAGGACTCTCAGAAGTCTCCCCCATATACTTTTGCGCCAACTGACGAATCTTCCTCTCCCCAACCAAAGCAACATTACAAATCGCATCAGTTACATTATTATCAACCAAAACCCGCCTAACCTTTTCTTTCAAAGCCTTGATATCTGCAGGGTATCTTGATTGGCGAGTGATATAAATACGCAACATGGTTGGAAATTCCAAATCCCAAAGCACTAAATACTAAACAATATTAAGTGTTTAAATTTTTGAAATTCGAAATTTGAGATTATTTAGGATTTAGAAATTAGATATTAGGATTTAAGCTTTTGTTTAACGACCTCCGAAACAGTCTTCCCATCAGCCTTCCCCTTTGTCTCCGCCATTACAGCCTTCATGGCGGAACCTAGTTCCGACATATCGGATTTTCCTAAATCCGTTATGACTTTCTCCACGATCGCTTCAATTTCTTCTTCTGACATTTGCTGTGGCATGAATTCCTTAAGTATCTCCGCCTCCTGTTTCTCTTTTTCCGCTGCTTCTTGTCTTCCACCTTTTGAATAGGCTTCAACAGCCTCTTCTCTCTGCTTCAACTGCCTCCTCACAAGTGCAAACTCCTCTTCCTCAGTTAAATCCCGCTGCTGGCCGCGCGCCCTCATGGCAATTTCCTCGTTATGAATTGCGTTTGAAAGCAAACGAAGTGTGGAAACACGAATTGCATCCCCACCCTTCATAGCACTTTGTATGTCTTGTTGAATTGTATTTTTGATCATTGATTGAAAATTGAAAATTTAAAATTGTAAATTCCGTGATCAGAGATCACGGGTATGTGGAACATTCCCCAGCAAATGTAAATGCAAATGCTGAATCAAAGCCGCTCCTGCTCCATTATTTACCAACCTATACCCATTCTCCCGAAGATTAAATTTCTCAATCAAATCTTTTGCAACTTGGGACATTTTTGTCCAAATTTCCAAAGATTCCAAATCTGCAAATTCAGGCAAATGAACTTTTGGGACAATCAGTAAATGAACATCAGCCTTGGGATGGATATCCCGAATAACCAAAATTTCCTCATCCTCATATTCTTTTGTCGCAGGAACTTCGCCTTTTACAATTTTGCAGAATATGCACTTTTCCATACGATTGACAGAAAGTATAACTCACAACATACTAAAAGTGGAGTGGGCCCGGATTAGTTCGGAACTGACCTCTCAAGTCGTGTTCCGGGGGTGCAATTCCCCTCGGGTCCACTCCCCAGTGGGAATATTGACAAAACGCCACTTTTGTGGTACAGTATCTTTACTTGAGAGGTCAGAACCACGAACTGGTTCGGAACCACAAAAAGCCGTCCGAAAGGGCGGTTTTTTGTTGGCTAGTTGAAGAATCGACCCACGTCCCGAACTGTAATCAAGGCAACCAAAGTCAAAAGCAAAACTATTCCAACCAAATGTATATTTTTCTCAATTTGCGGCGCAATTCTATTCCCAACCAGCTTCTGCAAAACTACAAACAAAGCCCTTGCCCCATCAAGTCCCGGAAACGGAATCAAATTAATAACAGCCAAGTTTAAAGATAAAACCCCAACAATAGAAAGCAAAGGCAAAAACCCAAACTTAGATACCTCCCCAACCAAAATTGCAATCCCAACAGGCCCAGATACATCTTTTGGAATCTCTCTTTTTACAACCAAGTTACGTACCATATCCCCCAAAGAAAAAAGTACAGTCTTTGAAAAAAGCATACTGTCAACAAATCCTGCAGAAATAGATTTTACAAACATCTGAACCGGAGGATAAAAAGTTGAGTTCGCAATTGGGAATAGTCCTGGCCTTACTCCAATTGTGGCCCGATCTGCTCCCTCTTCCTTTTGAGGAGTAACGGAAATTGTCACAAAAGGCTTAGCGTTTTTAACTACAGTTACATGTGCAAGCGGAACTACGGGCGATCTATCAACTAAAATCTCAACTTCTTTTCCTTCATACTTTGCAACAGCATCCTGGAGCTGTTCAACACTATCTATTTTTTCTCCCTCCACGCTCAAGATTCTGTCAAACTCTGCAAACCCTGCTTTTTCAGCGGGTTTTCCGGCAATTACTTCCCCAACAGTTACGTATTCTTTTTGAGATGTCGGAATCCCAACGATAGAATACAAAACCGCAAAAATCCCAACTCCCAAAAGGAGATTCATCCCTGCCCCGGCCAAAGCAACTGCAAGTTTTACCCCCATGGGTTGCGCAAAAAATGAACGCTTTTTGTCAGCTTCTGTGGGTTCATCCTCACCAAACAAGCGCACAAACCCTCCAATTGGCAACGCATTCACAGAATATAAAGTTTCCCCAATTCTTTTTGAAAATAGTTTTGGCGGAAAACCCAATGCAAATTCTTCAACGCGAACTCCAGCCTTTTTCGCAACAATGAAGTGACCAAATTCGTGGATCAAAATTAAAATTGAAAGTACAATAACGAAAATTAAAATAGTCATAAATATTCAGAGAATTTGAAATTTTTAATTTTCAATTTTTAATGAAATCTAAATGTTTTAATTTTTTAAACATTACAAATTCATTTCAAATTTTAAATTTCGAATTAAAAATTCTAGAGGCTTCTCAACTCTTTCTCTTTCCCATCCCCGATCTCTTCTATCCTACCCATAAATTCATCAGTAATCTTTTGCAACTCTTTCTCTTGCCTGATAACCTCATCCTCACTCAAATCTTCTGACGCCTTAATATCCTTCATCCCCTCCTGCCTTGCCTGTCTTATATGAATCCTGCCTTCTTCCAATTTTTGATGCAGAAGTTTCACATACTTTTCGCGGTCTTCGGCAGTAAGCGGAGGCAAGTTAATTCGGATATCCTCTCCCGCCAAAACCGGATTGAATCCCAAGTTTGCAGCTTCAATACCTTTTCGGATTTCGCCAGAAATACTTTTGTCCCAAGGAGAAATGAGAAGTGAAGTTGGGTCAGGAGCTGTAATTGAAGCAACCTCCAAAACGCGCATCTTTTGAGTTCCTCCATAAACGGCAACTACTATGTCTTCTACCAATGAGGGGGTGGCGCGACCAGTTCGAATTGTCGCAACATCCGCGCGAACATTCTCGAGCACCCTAGTCATCCTATTTCTAATTTGATCTTCCTGCATATCTTCTAGTGTACTAGCGCAATTCATTGCGCGCCAGCGCGAACTAAAGTTCGCTACTACACTTGGTCGCGGTGGACTTCTACAACTTTGATATTCTCACCCAACTTACCCGACGTTTCCTGCACCAATGTGCCGATTGTCTTACTGGAATCTCTGACATAATCCTGCTGAACAAACTCTGAAACGGTGCCGCCCATTGATGCCGCTTGCATTGCCAACTCATTCCCCAATTTTTGAAAATCCTCAGTCTTTGCAACAAAATCTGTCTCACACCCCAAGACTACTGTGCCGCCAAC
This sequence comes from uncultured Gammaproteobacteria bacterium, assembly GCA_964366515.1. GTDB lineage: Bacteria > Patescibacteriota > Microgenomatia > UBA8517 > UBA10165 > 2-12-FULL-44-25. The sequence continues at coordinate 1,240 of CAYIUF010000027.1, read as the reverse complement.
GGTGCCGGTATGGTGGATGTAGGAGAAAACTCGTCCAGCTTTTATTGCGCGATCTGCTTTCTTCTCCGCTCGTTCCAAACCACGCTTTTTCAAAAGCTCTCGGGCCTTATCTTCATTTCCTTGCGCTTCATCAAGTGCACTCCTTATGTCCGCAATAGAAGCCCCGGTTTCGTCCCTAAGTTTTTTGATGTCTTCAATGTTAGCCATAATTTGAAATTTTTAATTTTCAATTTTTATTGAATTTTTAATCATTTAATTTTTTAAACATTCATTTCGAATTTCAAATTTCGAATTAAAAATTAAACCGTTGTTTCCGCAATTGCCTTCTCTTCTGCTTCTTTATCTGCTTTGTCTTTTGCCTCTTTTGCTTTGTCGTCTTTTGCCCTTTGCTTTGCCAAAGTTCCTTTTCCTTCCTCAACTGCTTTTGACACAAAATCAATAATAATTCCTATTGATTTTACAGCATCATCGTTTGCTGGGATCGGATAATCAATCAAAGTCGGGTTTGCATTTGTATCAACAACTCCAACGATTGGAATCTCTAAACGATTTGCTTCTAAAACTGCAGAAACTTCTTTGTGGGTATCAATAATGAAAAGCATTTGAGGTTTTTGAGAAAGAGTTACAACTCCACCAAATAAATGCTCAAGTCTTAAAATCTCGCGCTCTATAAGAAGCCTTTCTTTTTTGGTATATTCCTCGTATTTTCCGCCCTTTTCCAATCCTTCTCTCAAGTCTTTGAGTTTTTTAATAGACTTTTTAACTTGATCAAAATTGGTTAAAGTTCCCCCAAGCCAGCGAGTTGTAACGTATGGCATCCCGACTCTTTTTGCAGCGTCGCGCACCAAATCTTTTGCTTGACGCTTTGTCCCAACAAACAAAACTACACCGCCCTTGGATACGGTATCAAGAACTGCTTGATAAGCATCAAGAAGTCCCTGGCGAGTTTTTGCCAAGTCAAAAATATGAACCCCGTCGCGTGCAGCGTGAATATACTGGCCCATCTTAGGGTTCCAACGGCGAGTCTGATGGCCAAAGTGACAACCAGCTTCAAGTAGTGCTTCTAAAGTAATATCTATCATGAAACAAAGACTCCTTAAACCGCCATTCGGGGGAAGATTCCAGGAGCCATCCCGAATGTGTGTTACGGCAGTATAACAGAAAAAGGGGTGCCCAATCAACCATGCGTTTGCACGAATTGAGTGAACACCCCATGGCCGGGCCTAATTGGGCCCGATCG
>CAYIUF010000026.1:0-11514 GCA_964366515.1 uncultured Gammaproteobacteria bacterium | reverse complement strand
CTCAGAACCATCTCTAATCCCCAACTCACGAGCATATTCCTTGGGAAGAGTGGCTGCAATTGAATTTCCGTTTTTGTATACTTTCTGAGTTAACACTGTACTGACAGTATACTGACAATGTACTGACTTGTCAAGGGCTGTAATCGACCTGAAGATCCTGAGCGAGGTCGAAGGGTCAAGTCGCCATGCTAAACCGATCACCAATGCACCCATCAGGGCATGTCAAAACACCCTTTTTAATACAACCCTCGCACATAATAAAATGCTTATGACAAATATCATTCGAGCAATTGATGTAGTTTTCTGATTTTGCGCCGCATGCTCCACACTTCCCAACAATCTCTCGTGCTTCCCTATTAAACCCCATCACAATTCGCTGATCAAAAACATACAAACTGCCTTTAAAATCCTCATTTGGATATTTCTCCATATATGAGTGGATTCCACCAAAAAGCTGGTAAACATCTTCAAATCCATTATCAACCAAAAATCCTGATGCCTTCTCACAACGAACTCCCCCGGTACAAACGGTAACTACTGTTTTTCCTTTTAAATGCAAAAGCTTTGGTAAAACTTTTGGAAGGTCGCGAAAGTTGCGCATACCCGGCAAAACAGATCCTTCAAAATGACCGACCTCTTGTTCAAAGTCGTTCCGCATATCAACCATGTAAAACTCACGTCCTGAGTGGATTAAAGCGTGAAGTCCCTCTGGGGTTATGTATTTCCCAGTTGTAACCCCAGGGTTAATATCCTTCTCAAAGTGCGCAGAAACTATTTCATCTCGAACCTTAATAGAAAGCTTCGGAAAAGTTGCGCCAATTCCTTCACTTTTTTTGATATGCATATCCGAAAACCGCGGATCGCTTCTTAGTACCTCACAGTATTTCTCAATATTTTCCGGAGTCCCTTCAAAAGTCCCATTCACTCCTTCTTTTGCAATAATCATTCGACCACGAAGGTTAAGCCCGCGACACAAAGACTTCTGACTTTCCATCAAAGCCTCCGGATCTTGGACATTAATATATTTGTAGAAAAGTATTACCTGGTGTTCCATACTTGAAGAAGTATACCAAAATTATGCTTCTTTGAAGTCCAAGGCCAGAGAATTCACGCAATACCTCTGCCCTGTCGTCTCTTTCGGCCCATCAGGAAAGACGTGGCCCAGATGGGCATCACATTTTGCGCATTGAAGTTCAACTCTATGCATTCCGTATGAAAAATCATCCACCTGCTTAATATTCTTGGGGTCTATCGGATCATCAAACGCCGGCCATCCAGTCCATGAAGCATACTTTCTTTCCGAATGAAAAAGTGGTGTTCCACAAACCACACAAGAATAAGTGCCTTTTCTCTTGTTGTTCGTATACTTCCCCGAAAACGGAGGCTCAGTTCCCTTAAAAAAACAAACATCCACCTGATCTTCTGAAAGTTCTTTTTTTCTTTTTTCTAATTCCTGGGGATCCACGGGGATTACTCTGTCTTACCAGTCAAGAGGGCGTCAATAACATCATGTGGCAACGCAACTGCATTCAAAAGTGCTTTTCGAACCAGTGACGCCGCATCTGATCCAATCTCATCTGCTGCCTTCAAAGTCCCCATAACCGCAGCCTTTGCAAGCTCTGCTGAATCCCCACCAACGGATCCTGCAGCATGAATTGCACCAGTTACTGCAGAAACTGCAGCTCCCCCAACATCTCCTCCGACTTCGGAAACACCCTTTACTGCACCATGCGCTGCATGTGTCGCAGCCTGGGTAACATTTGCTCCAACTGAACCTGCAGCAGATACTGCCCCCGAAACCAAACCCTCAACTCCATGTTCAAGAGAAACTCCAGCATCCTTTACAGCCGACACTCCTTCTGAAACAACTCCTGAAACCGCTTCAACAGAACCAGTTGCGACATCCCCCCCAGCTTTCAAAGCCCCAGTTACAACATCTTTTGCAACATTCGCAGTTGTCGAAACAACATCTCCCGCTCCCTCAACAACCGAGGTTAACGCGTTCTTTAATTGATCTGCAATATTTGCCATTAATTAAAACTAACAGTTGCTACACTATTGTGTCAAGTGCCGACTTTGATATATTCTCGTTATTAAGAACCTCGAAAGTGAAAAACGCGCCACAAAAATGACTAAATACAAGAAAATGGTTAACGAAATGTTAGAGAAAGAAAAGAGTCTCTTCGATGAGTTTCGTGCAGTGCACAATAAGTATGCTTTGAAGCCAAAAGAAAACCAGGAAGAATTCAATAGAGTTGGGCAAAAGGTCCAACCGATCATTAGAAAGTACGAAAACATCCTTTGCGGAAAGTCCGAAAGCACAGGCTACGGAGCCTATACTGGAAGTCTTGCTCAAAAATTCCAAGACGAGATAAGAAAGGTATTCCCCAAAATTGATTTCATCGGGGTAAAAATCGTCGATCCCTTTGCAAACAAGCTAAAGCGAATTAAGGTTTAGGTAAAAACCAGCTTGACAAACCTGGTTTGGGAAGCTAAAAATTAAAACATGCCCTACCGCACTGTCCCTTTTTACAACGAGGGCATCTATCATATCTACAACCGCGGTGTTGATCGCCAAAATATCTTCCTGATAAACAGAGATCGTCAGCGATTTCTCAAAACCGTTGGTTACTACCAAATCCAAAACCCAAAACCAAAGTTTTCAACTTATCAAGTTGCAAAAACATTCCCCATAGATGAAGACAAACGTATTGTGGAAATTATCGCATATTGCCTAATGCCCAATCACTTTCACTTGCTGGTCCAGCAATCAAAGGACGGCGGAATAACAGAATTTACAAGAAAATTCATACATAGCTACACAAAGTATTTTAACGTTAAACACAAACATGAAGGTCCAATACTAACCGGAACTTTTAAGGCAGTTCCAATAGATTCCGACGAGCAATTCCTGCATGTCTCAAGATACATCCATCTAAACCCACTGGTCGCCAAACTAATCCCCAGCCTCACCATCTACCCTTGGTCTTCTTATGGCTCTTATATAGAAAATAAACCAGCACCATTCCCACTATTAAAAGAAAAGGTACTCGGAATGTTTAGACATACAAAGGATTATGAAAAGTTTGTACTTGATCAAACGGCCTATGGTGAAACCATTGAAATGATAAAGCACGAAGCGCTAGACCTCGATATGCCTCATTAAAATTCGAACCTACAAACCTGGTTTGGAAAGCTAAAAAAGAAAAAGAGCGTCTTCCAAGATTTTCATCTCAAAAAAACGCTCCCTAGGGCAAGAACTACTCAGTTAACGGCGATCCTTTTACCGCATAGCGGCAAGGTTCTCGCGCAGCGAGGTTCTTACGGATCTTTCTTGACGACCGTCTGGCCTGGCATGACGATGGTCTGCGCATGCTGATCGGCCGGGATCACCTCGCCGTCAACCTTGACCGGCCAGCCCACATCCACGTTGGTACGTCCCACCAGCTCGGGCTTGTCGGTCAGCATCTGATTCAGAACCTCGAGGCTCATTCCCCGTGTACCTACTTCGATCTCCGCCGTCTCACCTTCGTTGGGCTTCCAGTAGAAGTCCGTGACGATCACGGTAACCGTGGTCCTGACCGGCGTCGGAGGCTCCGGGAGTCTAGTGTTGCCCCATCCTCTCACCCCTGTACCGATCAGTGTCGCCGTCTTCTCCCTTACGGGTGCGTCTACAGCCATTTGGTTTCCCTTTCTTGGCTTGTGCCTACAACTGACTTGGAAAAGTGCCTAACTCCTTTCTCTTACCCTTGAGATATGTTACAATATACCAAGTTCCCCGCCCGTATACAACATGATCGATCCAGTCAAATTAGAAGAGCGCGAAGCTTGGCACAAAATTGTAGTCAAGGTAATACAATGGAAAAGCGACCAAACCCACCCATCTGTTCTTAAAAGCGCCCCCAAACTAACCCCAAAAGAGTGGAAAACATATAGAGCCCACAGCCTCAAAACAAACGCTCAAGACCGCGAAAAATGCCTCAAAAAGCTCCATGAAGCAGAAAGAAGAATAAGAACCTTAGGCGGATTCGCCTAAGAACCTTGCTGTCGTTTCGCGCAGACGCTACACAACAGTAAAAATCCCTCGGCGGCTTTGCCTAAAGCTACCCAACTACCGTAAACCCACCATTTTCAATTCCAGAAGCAATATCTTCAACAACTATCTTGTCCTCTTCAAATTCAACTTCAACCTGGGATTTTGCATAATTTGTCTGTGACTTCAAAACCCCCGGCATCTCCTCCAAAACATCATCAATCATGACCGCACAGCCAGTACAGTCCATGCCTTCAATCTTAAATGTCTTCTTAATAAGTGCCATGCGGTATTTTAGCTTGTTTCATTGGAAATTGGAAATTGGTCATTGGAAATTACGATTAAAGTACTTTAATCGTCCCCGTATACATACCCATTCCACAAGTCCAGGTAATTTCCCCAGTTTCCTTGGGCGTAAAGTCGACAGCAGTAGTTTGATTCGGGCTCAACTGCTTAGATATTCCAAGTTTAGGAATTACAAAAACCTGTGTACAGCCAATCCCGCCCACAGAATTTAAGTTAAACCGAACAGGTTCACCAACATTCACCTCAACACTTCTTGGATTATATTTATTTGGGTAAACATCAACATTCACTATCTGCACACCATTTACAATGGTTGCTTTAACAAACAAAGAACTAGCCCCTTTCACTTTGTCTTTTGTTCCAATACTAGAGCCTGTTGGATCAATCGCGAGCTTTACTAAATCGCGGCCGAAAGAACCTGCTTTCTGCAATGTAACTGGGAAACCGGCAAGATTTGCCGCACCATTTAACGACGTTATAGCCATATAAAAAAGCCCCGCCGCAACAACCTTTGAGAAAATCGCTTTATAATTTCCAAGTCTGGAAAGCACTACCCCCAATCCCAAAAATATAGGCGTTGTTCCCAAAATAAAAGCTCCCATAATTGCCCCTCCCCGAAGAGGGCTTCCTGAAGAAATAGCAAGCACCTCCATAGATAAAGTCGTTCCGCAGGGAATAAGCACGGTTGCAAGACCAACGAGGAAGGGTGCAAAAATATCTCGGCCACGAGACTCGTTTCGTATCTTTTTTAAGAGAAACCTTGGCGGCGAAATTACTATATATCGAAGTAAGGGATGTAAATTCAACATGTTCCCTACAACTGCCAACATATAAAGACCAGCCAAAATTTGCATACACATCCTAATACCTGTTGATAATGAAAGTGCTTCTCCAAATGCACCAAGACCCATGCCAAGAAAAGTGTAAATAATAAATCTAGCAACCAAAAACGACACTGTCGGCCAAATGGCACTCCTTTTACCCCCGCCACGTGCGGCAACCACTGATGCAAGAAGTCCGCCTTGCATGGCCATGCATGACAAACCTCCGAGAGTCAAACCAGTCAAAAAGATAATCCACAAATTCATCGCAATATTTCTCCCAAACTCTGTTTAAGTGCCCAGAGTCCTAAAAACAAAACAATCAAAGCTGAAACTTTATCAAACCCTTTGCCCCAACGACTTCTTGCAAAACCAGCAAGTCCTCCAAACGCGATATAGACAGGCATTGTTCCCAAGGTAAAAAGCCCTAATACCATTCCGCTTAGGATAAGATTTGCGTGATGGAGAGCTAAGGCTTCAACAGCAACGGTTGTTCCGCATGGAATAAGAATGGTAAGTACACCCAAGAAAGCCGGAGTTAGAAGATCGCCTTTTTTGGAAGCTTTTGTAACAAATCTAGCCATAAATCTGGGAGGTTGAATTATAAAATATCGGAAAAATGGGTGTATGTCCAAAACTGCCAAGGCGGCAAGAACTACATACGAGCCGGCAATCAACTCAACTATTGTTGAAAAACCGTCCGAAATTGAAAACGCTTTACCAAAGAGACCAAGCAGTGCCCCAAGAAGCGTATAGGCAAGAAGTTTTGAGACCAAAAAAGTACCTGTTGCCCAAGCTGCATATGCGCTCCTCTTCCCTTCAATTCCGATTGCTGCATCTTTATGCCTACTAGCAATTGTCGACCCCAAAAGTCCCATTTGCAAGGCTACACAATTAAATGCAGATGTAAACCCCGAAGCCAACAGTGCCCAGTAAAACATCAAAGTATTGTACCTCTTTTCAATAGAAGCGAGTTAGCAACAACCGAAATCGAACTAGAGGCCATTGCAAAAGATGCCAAAATTGGGTTTAGGAGTAATCCAAAAAATGGATACAAAATCCCCATCGCAACCGGTATCAATAAAACGTTGTAGGCAAACGCCCAAAATAGGTTTGTTTTTATAGTTCGCATCGTCTTTTTAGAAAGCTCAATAGCGCGGGGCACTGAATTTAAGTCTTTATTTATCAAAACTATCCCTGCAGACTCGATTGCAATGTCCGTCCCCGAACCCATCGCAATTCCAACATCGGCTGCTGCCAGTGCCGGCGCATCATTTATCCCGTCACCAACCATAGCAACCTTCCGTCCAGCCTCTTGAAGTTTTCTAATTTCAGCCTCCTTTTGGTCTGGCAAAACCTCAGACAAAACTCTTTTTATACCCAAACTTTTTGCAATAGCAAAGGCTGTCCTTTCGTTATCGCCCGTAATCATAACAGTCTCTATTCCCATCTTTTGCAGTTTCCCAACCCCTTCCCTGGACGTGCTTTTTATTGTGTCCGCAACCGCAATCAAACCTAAAAGTTTTTTACCTTCAGAAAGCATCATTACAGTTTTCCCCTCACTCTCAAGTCGCTGCATCTCGCCCACTGCCAGCTTTGTGTCTACTTTGTTTTCCGCCATAAGCAACGCATTTCCCAAAAGATACTTCTTTCTTGCGATTTGTCCCTCAACTCCACGGCCAGCATGAGCTTTAAACTTAGTAGCTTGCAAAAGCCCCATCTTGTTCTCCTGTGCACAATTAACAATCGCCTCAGCAAGCGAATGCTCCGAACCTTTTTCCAAACTCGCAGCCAAGCGCAAAAGCTCAGTTTCATCCTTATCTAACCCGAGGGGTGACGCGGGCCGAGGGACTCCCAAGAAGGGGTCCCCTTGTGGGTTTTCTTGGGAGAAAGCCCGCGGCAGGACCCGTCGGGCGCCATCGATGACCGCAACTTCGGTCACTACCGGTTTTCCCTCCGTCAATGTTCCTGTCTTGTCAAAAACAACCGTATCAATTTTGTGTGCAGTCTCAAGGCTTGCCGCGTCTTTTATCAAAATTCCCATCTGAGCCCCTCTCCCGGTTCCGACCATAATTGCAGTTGGAGTCGCCAAGCCCATCGCACAAGGGCAAGCAATAATTAAAACTGCAACAGTATTTAAAATCGCATATAGAGCAGATGGGGCAGGTCCAAGTACATACCAAATGACAAAAGTCAGAATTCCCAACATCAAAACTATCGGAACAAAGTATGAAGAAATAAGGTCAGCCATCCTCTGGATTGGCGCGCGCGTTGCTTGAGCCTCCTCAACAAGTTTAATAATCTGGGAAAGCATAGTATCTTGGCCTACTTTTGTTGCCTTATACAAAAACGATCCTGTTTTGTTTATTGTCGCCCCAATAACCAAATCCCCCATGTGTTTATCCGTTGGAATGCTTTCTCCCGTAACCATAGATTCATCAATTGATGATTCGCCGCCGGTTATCACCCCATCAACAGGGACTTTTTCTCCAGGTCTAACTCGAATTACATCGCCAACTCGTACTTCCTCAATAGGAATATCAATCTCAGCCTTTCCTCGTACCACCCTTGCCGTTTTGGCTTGAAGTCCAAATAACTTTTTTATCGCTTCAGAAGTCCCAGCCTTCGCCCGAGCCTCCAAAAACCTCCCCAAAAGAATAAGAGCCAAAATTATAACGGCAACATCGAAGTAAGGCTCAGGCTCAACCCCTGCCCTTTCAACCAAGCTGGGGAATAATGTGACAACAGCAGAATAAACGTATGCAACAGTTGTGCCAATAGCTACCAACACATCCATGTTTGCAGTTCTATTGCGAAGTGCTGGAATTGAGGCCCGATAAAACTCCCAACCTACCCAAAATTGAACTGGTGTGGCCAAAAGAAGCTGGACATAGAAATTTTTTAATATAGAAGGTGCAGTTTCCATCAAACCCGGAAACGTTCCCCAAACAAGAACTGCACCAACTCCCAAACCCACAGTTACTTTAGTCTTCAAACTGTTAAGTGCTTTTACTTTTTCAAGTTTTTCGTGATCGCTGTTTCCACCAATTTGGACGGTTGCGCCGTATCCAACACCGGCAACCGTTTCAACAATCTTCTCCTCAGTTATTTTTTGAGGATCATATACAACAACCCCACTCTCGCTCGCAAAATTTACACGAACCTCTTGAACGCCATCCAAATCTTCAAGCGCTCCCTCGATTGTTTGAACGCATGTTGCACAATGCATTCCTTTAAATGAAAACTTCTTCTTTTCCATATTACTTAACCCTTTACGATTATCTTTCCCTTATACATATTCATTCCGCAATGATATGTGTATTCGCCTGATTTCTTGGGTGTTATCTCGACCGTTACTTTTTCGTTCAAAGGCAAACCGCGCTTTATACGAAAATCCGGAATCACAAGCTCCTCCAAACAATTTGTCGGATCCCGTCTTAAAAAATTAAACTGAGTCGTTTTGCCTGCTGGGATAGAAATAACTTCCGGAGAATATCCACCATCAACAATAATATCCACAGATTCAGATACCCTGACTTCTTTTCTCTTTTTTCCAAGAAAATACCACCAAACAAACACAATACTAGAAACACCCAACAAAATAACAACAATTTCGTCGGTTCTCATTTTTGCCCCTTTCGGGTAACTACCATTATTTCCTCAATCGCCTCTTTAGCTTTGCCTTTTTTAATCGAATCTGCAACGCAAGTTTTTAGGTGATATTCCAAAAGATGGTTGTCTGCCTCTTCCAAAGCCCTTTGAACTGCTTGGGATTGGTGGATTACATCAATGCAGTAATCCTCATCCTCAACCATTTCAATTACGCGATCCAAATGTCCTCGGGCAATTTTTAGCCTATGAGCGATTCTTTCTTGTACGTTTTTAGGTCTATAAACCATTTACCTTGATATCCCCCCTATGGGGATATAGTACCACTTTAAATTTTTACAAGTCAATAACCAGTGTTATACTACCTGCGTTCATTGAGTAGCAGAATTCATACGTAGTTGAAGAGAAATTCTGATTTCTTTTATTCTGCGCTATATGTACAATGAATCAAGAAGTTTCGGATTAAGTTCTGTAAAATCTTGGACAATCAAATCTGCATCTGGAAAATCCCCCCTCTCAGTATTCTCATTCAGAACCACGACAACCTTCATCCCCGCTTCCTTTGCGGCGGCAACTCCGGCTTCCGAGTCTTCAATAACGATACAAAGCTCCGGTTCAACCCCAAGTTTTTCTGCCGATTTAAAAAATAAATCAGGCTCAGGCTTTGGGTTTTCAACCTCTTCACGAGTAACTAAGGCGTTAAAGCGAGCCGATAGATTCATATCTTTTAATTCGTCCTCAACAAACCACCAATTATTAGAAGTTGCAAGAGCTGTATAAATCCCCTCCTCAACCAAAAATTCTTGAAAATCATAAAACCCGGGCCGAACAATTACATCCTCCATACGCTTGTGGTATTCGTCTTGGGTCTCATGCGACAACTGCGAAACGCTCAACTCTTGGGGAAGCCCAAACTTTTTTTTCATTGCTTCCCAATTTTTCTCCATCCCAATCCCGGGAGTGTGAGGGGTCACCAAATCCACACCAGTCAAATCAGCCCCATACTTTCTAAGAATTGCCAAAAAAGAAGCACCATACACCTCTTCGTTCAAAATAACCGTTCCGTCTAGATCGAAAATTACAGCGCTAAAGTTCATTTGTAAATCACTTTTATACGCCCAGATGCAAAAGTCGCCTCTTCCCCGCTAGTTGACTTAATCTGCACTTTGTATGTATTTTTCCCGGCCCACAATGGGAGTGCTGAAGAACTAACATTTGTGTAAGAAGCACTTGAAGAGGAGAGCTCGCTTAATGAAACTGCAATTCCATTTGTCGTATCAAACAGACGTACAATAACTTGCCCTGTGGAATTCCCAATTTTAACTGAAACTTCCCAATAAAAACTCGGAGCCGAGCCATACTCTCCCGTGTTTACCTCAACCTGCCCTGGAACATCCATCCAATCAGCGCCCCTTGTCGAAAACGTGCTCCCGATTGGAATATAAGTAGTCTTTGTTGTTGCACTCCCACCGCTTTTAGTGCTCCCGCTTTGCGCGGCAGTTGCTGTAGCGAAAGCCTCCGCAACTTTTTTGTCAATTTCTTTTTGGCAGTCTGTCCCGCAACGATCTATCAAATTTACCTGCGGGAGGCGATCAACCACCTTCTCTGCAACTCCAACATATGCGTTTCCAATAAATTGCCTGTGAAGCCAAACTGTGTAAACTCCCAATAAAACCAAACCAAGAACCAAAAGCTCCTTTATTCCAACATCGTGTATTTGAAAAAACTTTTTCATGAGCAGCTTGCATTAGCGCACTTCAGTGCGCGCAATAAATTGCGCTAATACTACCTTTTCTTCCTAACGTCTGACCCAAACTTCGTCGTATCAGAAACCTCATACCCCAACTTCTCTATCTCTTGCCTCACCCTATCCGCTTCCTGATAATTATTAGACTTTCTATAATCATTTCTTTTGCGAACAAGCTCTTCAACTTCCTGTGGGGTCCTTTCAAACCGTTCAACCGCCGGAGCTTTGTCTAAATCTAATCCTAAAACCCTATCAAAATCCAATAAAAGTTCCTTTTTATCTTCCCCAGCCAAATTACTTTTCGCAACTTCCCAAGCTACAGCCAAAGCCTGAGAAACATTAAAGTCATCCTCCAAAGCCTCTTTGAATTGTGTTTGATAGTCCGCTCGCTTTGTCTCTTTTTCTTCACTCACTGCGCTCTGTTCTCTGCTTTGCCTTAGACCGTGGACTGTCGTCTGAAGCCTTTTATACGAAGTTGAAGAGACTTGCTGAAGTCTCTTATATGCTACCGCCGCCGCATCAAGTGCTTCAAAGGTGAAATTCTGCTTTGACCTGTAATGTGCTTGAAGGAAAAAGTAGCGAAGCACAAGCGGGTCGTATCCCTTTTCGGTAATCTCACTTAAGGCATAGCCTGTACCTTCACTCTTTGCCATTTTCTTGTTATCAACAGTCAAATGCTCGTTGTGAAGCCAATAATTGGCAAGAGGCGCTCCATTTACTGCCTCGGATTGTGCAATCTCATTTGTATGATGAATCGAGATATGCTCAACCCCGCCCATATGAAGATCAATTGTGTCCCCGAGAAGTGCCTTGATCATTGCGCTGCACTCTATGTGCCAGCCTGGAAACCCTTCTCCAGAAGGTGAGGGCCAAGTTTGCAAAGCATTTGCGTGGACTCCCTTTTTGAAAAACCACAAAGCAAAATCTTGCGGATTATGCTTTTCCGAATCTTGTACATCCCCCGTCCCCGCCCCAGCCTGCATTTCATCTAAATTTTG
>CAYIUF010000025.1:0-11549 GCA_964366515.1 uncultured Gammaproteobacteria bacterium | reverse complement strand
AGTTTATGGTGGCTCCGGTCGCCGTGATGTTTGAAGCGGAGATGGCAGAGATGACGGGAGGAGTGGTGTCCGGATCAAGGGCCACGGCATTGAAGGTGGCGGTGACTGATTTATAACTTGAATTGAGAGATACGGTGCAAGTTCCTGTTCCAGAACAAGCACCCGACCAACCGGCAAAGGTGTGACCCAATGTTGGTGTGGCTGTCAGAGTTACCGATGTTCCTGAACTTGATGTGGTGTATGAACAGACAGAACCGCAGTTGATACTTCCTCCACTAACTGTTCCTTGTCCTGTCTTTAATACTGCTAGGGTGTATGTGGTAGCTGGAGGAGGGGGGATAATAATAGTAGTGCCATAGCCTCCGTCGGGAACAGGCAGAGGTTCTAGATTATCTAGATCCACAGCCAGAGTGGCCTGAGGATTGTTATTGAAAGAAACGATGTCCACGGTTCCATCGGAATTGGTGACCTTGGCGGTGTAGTCGTCAATACGTTCAATGATCGGAGCTGATGTGCCTGGTTTCTGAGGATATATGACGGTCATAAGATGCCAACTGTTCTGATTATTCTTATTAGTAACCCATATGACATGACTTCGTGGATCTCCGGCTGGGTTATAACCACTGGAGGCAGATGCTAAAGTTACGGGATTATACGCCCGGTCGTTTCCTGTCAAAGAATTAACCTGTATTAGATCAGGTTGGTTGCTGGCAATATGTGAAACAAAAACCTTAACAGGTGGGGGAAGAACATAACCGGCCGGCATATCCAAAGAAGTTGAATTTTGTATATATGTAAAATTCGCTGGCCTTTGAGAGTCAGGGAACAAAACAGTTTGACTGTTGATATTGTAGAGCCAACTCAATTTTGCAGGACTGGTGGTTTCCAAATCATCAAATACGACGAAGAACTTATTCTTGACCATCAAAATATGGCGGTTCATTCTCTGTATCTTGCCAATCACTTCCTTAGGGTATAGCCACTTGCCTTCCCCGGCCGCATAGGTGTATTCAGGAGTTGATTGGTAGGCAAAAATTCTAGCGTGATAGGGATACTCCTGAATAGTTCTGTCTGATAACCCTAACCCGTCAATGAGCAAGGTGTTGTGGCTCTGGGCAATCTTGTTATAACTCTTATCCACTACCCCGTCCTCCGTAATGTCAATTCCATAAGCCCACATTTCAAAAGCAAGATCAATACTAGCCGCGTGATTACCAGAGCTGGCATCCGGACGAGCCGCGAATAAAAATCCCAACCCATCCCTGAATGCCTGCTGAGTGGTAGAGGGAGCATTCGCCGCTAACACGTAACCACCAGTCGGAAACACTTTGGAATTAGGCTCAACATCTTGTTCGCTCAAAGAAGGCCTAAAATAGAAGTCTCGAACCATGACAAGATAACTGTCTAAGTCTTTTTTTGATGGTAATAACTCTCCCTGCTTATTCCAATGTTTATAGGCACGATTATCTCCAGTGAATTTGGCTAAATACTCGTTCCAAAAACCCCAATAATAATTAATACCGTAATCGGAACCCCCGGTCCCCCAAGAATTACGGGAAGATTCACTGCCAACAGGTTTAAACCTGCTGAACCAATCAACGATATCAAGGAACCATGGGTTTTTGTTGAAATTTGCCTCCGGAAATGTTATCTGCAAAATTATATGACGCGGAAGAAGATACGTCTGCATGTCTTGAGCCGCGTAATATGCGTTATTCATACCTTCTTTATTGGAATTGTAATGCGGCCGGCCGATGGCGTTGTTCATCCCTAAATCAAGCAATTTTCTGGCCCACTCATTCTCATAGGCGGCGATCGCGCCGACAAGAGACCACCCTAAGTTTTCCCATGGATGACTTCCAGCACCGACCATAATTGTGCCAAAATTGACTTTGCGTGGCTCGGTATAAATTCCTAACGCCGGATTATCGTTGGCTCCAGGTGGAGGCTGGGAGAATGAAAATGTTTTTAGAACCCACTTACAATGCAAGCCGATGGCATTGGCCACTTGATCTCTCTGCGCGTCACTCATTCGTTCATACAACCAATCATAGGCGTACCCCAACTTGATTATACCGCCCCTTGGAGAGCTTCCGTTAGTCATATCTTTAAATGCGGCTCCGGTTTGAATATATGACTCCGCGGCTAGCACTAAAAGCTCTTCCGGCCTGGGAGTTAGGCTCTCAATAGCTTGATATAGAAGATAATCTTCAGAGCCGGCCGGCGCGAATCTGGCCAATTGCCAAACAAAACCCACATCGGCAATGGGCAACAATTGACCTCCATCAGCGCCGGTTTGCGTGACATCACTATTTTTCCACCAATCAGAAGTAATAGCTGTTCTAGCATTCTTCTTAATTGTCCGCCAATATGTCGCTAAAGGCTCCACGTTTTGTGATATATGATTATAAACATCTTGGCGATTATCCTGATTAAAAAGAATATGCGGATGCCTGGCCTTACCAGTCCAATTGCGATCAACATAATCGCCTAGTAAATAGCTATCCCGGCTAAGCCTTCCGCGATCCCATGTCGATGCCCCTTCCTGAATTTTAAAACTGCGAACCGAAGATACGGCATACGGCGTGGATTCACCCGCGATATAATATTTTATCCTCCAATACATCGTGCGATCAGTCATTCGATTCAGATCAAAATGGTCTATCATGTTGTACATATTTGACTCTGTCTTGATATCAACTGCGAGATCGGTAAATGAAGGATTATAAGAAACTTGGAATTTAAATTCATGAAGAGGTATCCCAGGCGTTTTGGTGCTACTATCATTAAGCTTTTTGAAATCAGTAGCATAGGTCCAACTAAAGGCCGGCGGATTGACCGTGACTATTTCACCGTCTCCTGGCTGGAAATTAACCAAAAGGCCCCAAAGCGCGCTGGCCGGCAACTCTATCAACGCATCTTTGCCTATGCAAGGTATTCCAGCAGGACAGGTGGTGGGAATACCTTTAGTGGTAAAGGTCTGATCGGAAGATTGTCCGAGATTAGCAGAAGCATCTTTGGATTTAACTTTGTAGTGATAGGTGGTGGAAGGAGAAAGACCAGAAAGGACTTGGGAATGGGAAGTGGTTAAGCTTGTGTTTAATGTTGTTTGAGAACCATAGGAAGAAGTGGTTCCCCATTCTATTTGAGTGTCTGAATTCTCATTGGTAGTCCAATTGATGGTGGCTCCTATGGAAGACAGACTGGAAGTGTTGATATTGAAGATAGTGGGAGGGGTGGTGTCTGATGAAGATTGAAGAGCAAAGTTAGCTGTCACTGTGGTATTTTGATTGACGGTAACAGGACAAGAGCCTGTGCCTGAACATCCTCCTCCAGACCATCCAACGAAAGTTGAACCTGTTTGAGCTGAAGCTAAAAGAATTACAGTTGTTGCTGGATCAACATTGATACTGCAGGTTGATCCACAATTTATACCTCCTCCGCTAACTGTTCCATTTCCTGTTTTGGAGATAGAAAGAGAGTATTGTCCCGAAGGTGGTGGTGGAGGTGGAGGATTAACCACGCCTCCGCCTAGAGCATAAAGTTCTGAAATCTCTGAAGCTGATAGGGCGCGATTATATATGCGAATATCGTCAATAATACCTGGGAAGAAATTAGATGGGGTTGCATTATTAAGCGCTCCTATCGATAGACCATCAAGTCCAGCGCTGGCATCAGTATCTATCACTCCAGTAAAAGCTGGATGTGTGCTTCCAAGAACATTATCAACATACACACTAACCGTAGAACCATCAGAAACACCTACCACATGATGCCATTCGGTATCGCTGATGCCGTCAGTATACGATGCAATATATTGAGTAGGGGTTGTATTGTAAACTGAAAATGATACATTTTGACTAGTACTCCAATATAAAGCAAAAACTCTATTGCCAGCACTACCTCCTTGCAATGATATATATACCGTAGAAGTTGGTGTACTGACAGTGGTTTTAACCCAGGCACTAACAGTTACTTGAGTGCCTCCACCAACAAGATTTGGATGACCTAGGTAAATAGAATCATCCACCCCATCAAAACTCATCGCCCCACTCCCCACTTTTTTATCAGTGGTATTCCAAGTGGGTCCAGAACCTGAAGGTAGAAGAGTTCCTATGTTTGTTCCTGCTGAATCACCTGCCGTTGTTCCGCTTCCTTCATCAAAGGTATAGTGAGAGATTAAACCATCATCTAATGTTCCTGACACCTGAGCTAGTTGACTAGTGTTGGAAATTTTAGAAGATATCTCTTTTGTCTTCTCAGTGATTGATTTTGTAGACCCAGAGATTATTAAAACTAATATTATTGCTAATACAGAGAAAACAGCTAGAATATTGTTTTTGTTTTGCATAGAAGTATTATATTACTAATTATATTTTTTGTTAAACGCGCTAATAAAAAGTCAACTTACCTCCCAAAATTATATAAAACCTTTATTCCAAACTAAAATCGGTCAATTCTTTTTTAATTGTTTCATCTGACACTTCAAATCCTGGCAAAAATTCAACAGTTTCTTTGTAATTTACACCGTCAAAATAGGACAGTTGACTTCTGAAAAGTTTTTCATTAAACACCTTGCCAAAAATTTCACGACTCTTTTCAGAAATCTGGCTGACAGAAAAATGTTCTTTAATGATAAAATATAAATCTACATAATCTTTCCATTTAGATCTTTGTCCTAACGCAAAAGCTTTCATTGCCGCAAGGGTCAAAAGATCTGGAAATTTTATACTATAACCAAAGCTCTCGGAATATATAATTTTATATGGGAAATGAAAAAAAGTGAGTTTTACTCCTTTGATGACAAGTGTGAGTTCATCTAATTTGTTGACAATGATTTCATCTATTGAACCAAACGCAGAAATCTTGTTTAAGATGCTCTGATTGCCAAATGCTTCCTCTGAAAACAAGTCAAAATCTATTGATCTGCGATGTCCTAAATGAAGAGCGATGGCTGTGCCACCAACCAATCCAAAGTTTTCAAAAAATTGAGCTACGAGAGGTAGTAATTTATTTTGCTCGTCTGCAAGAATTTCTTTGTGGATTTTATGCATATCTGTTGAAATACAATTGAAAATAGTGTTTAATTTCTGGACGATAATTTTGCCTACCAAATTTATCAGGGGCAGATTTATCCTGAAATATCTTGGCAATTTTTTGTATACCTAATATCTTAACCATTTCTTGCACATCACTCCAATCTCCATAATTCAAAACATGTTCTACAATAGATTCCTCGGGAAGATTGTCTATGTCCTTTACATACCACACTAAGTATGCCCTTTTTTTAATAAATTCATGAATTGTCATGTATTTATTATATCATATTTTACTTGCTAAATCCATAACAAATTTTACCTCCCCAAATTGTACAGAGCAGTGATTTCAGTGGTAGAGAGAGCGCGGTTGTAGAAACGAACATCATCAATTTTTCCCTGACTCCATGCTCCTCCCGTCGCGCCCACGGCGCTGTTACCAACAGTAAATCTGGCGTTGGCCATAGATGTCGCTACATTGTGAGTTGTTGGAGTTTGGACACCGTCTTGGAAAAATTTTATAACCCCGCTTGTCCGTTGCGCAATCAAATGATACCACTTGTATTTTGTTAAAATGTTTCCACTGGGTCTATCGGCTCCAAAAAAAATTCCCCACTGTACAGTGCTAGGTAAATTGTAAAACATCGCAGGGGCATAAGTGCCATTTGCCATAATTCCACAATATTGACTACCAGAAACACAAACGGTCTCTGTTCCCCAGTTCACCCAAGCGGACCAAGTAAAATCGCCAGTGCCCACATTGTGAGTTACATTTGAAGCTGTGTTTATTTCATCATTCACCGAGTCAAACAACAGCCCCTGCCCCATCTTGCCGGGAGCTGTCGCGATAGATTGGCTCATATTGGTAAGAGTGCCTGTGTTGCCATTGCCTGATTTGTCTAAAGTGGTAGCGGCAGTAGATGAAGTCCAAGGGGTATCTTTGCCGTCTAGCGTCCAATAGACGACAAGACCAGAGGTGAGATTTTTAAGGGGGGAGATGTTGATGTGAGTGTTGGCGCCTAGATTATACAAGGCAGTGATTTCAGTCGCAGAGAGAGCGCGGTTGTAGATACGGACATCGTCAAGAAGAGTTGGAGAAAACAAAGTGGTAGATTCGCAATCTGCCGAACTGCCACTGCCAGATCCAATACATAGAGGATATGTTGGTGTGTCTTTGGCATTCCCTGTCATAGCTACAGGCGTTCCAGCGATTCTGTCTACATAGACGGTCACGTTAGAACCATCATAGACACCAATAACGTGGTGCCAATTAGTATCAGTAAACGCTTGAGATAAAGTCGATTGTATTAATGATGAAGACGAATTGATGACTGAAAAACTGTATCTTTCAGCGCTTGAACGATTTATATACCATGTGCTATTAGTGTCACTGTTGTTTCTGAATTCTCCCAAATAAATGTCAGTGCCCGATAAATTAGCCACTGAAGGTTTAATCCAGACACTCACGGAAAAGTTCGGAAGATTATCGGCAAGATCGGCGTCAACTTTAACTCTGGCGCCTGCGCCAGTAAACTTCAATCCCTGCCCCATCTTGCCGGGAGCTGTCGCGATAGATTGGCTCATATTGGTAAGAGTGCCAGTGTTGCCATTACCTGATTTATCTAAAGTAGTAGCGGCAGTAGAGGAAGTCCAAGGGGTATCCTTGCCATCTAGTGTCCAGTAAGCAACAAGACCGGAGGTTAGATTTTTGAGGGGGGAGGTGTTGATGTAAGTGTTGGCGCCTAAATTATACAGAGCAGTGATTTCTGTGGCAGAGAGAGCGCGATTGTAAATGCGGACATCGTCAAAAATGCCAGCGTAGTAAGTTGAACCAATAAGGCCAATATTCAAAGCGCTCGCATTGATGCCAGTAGCGGTTGTAACAACCACATGATGCCAATTAGTGTTTGAAATCGTGGATGAAACAGCTCCGTCAGTATAAATAGCGGGGTCTGTAAAATTATTAGCGGTAACAGTTCCACTTGAAATTTCAATAGAAGCAGTCCCATTCAAATCTATGTTTTTTTGAGTGGTTGAATTTGGCTTAAGCCAAAATGAAACAGTTTTTACTCCATTATAGGAAGCGCCAACATTTACATAATCATCCACTCCGTCAAACTTTAGCCCCTGCCCCATCTTGCCGGGAGCTGTCGCGATAGATTGGCTCATATTGGTAAGAGTGCCAGTGTTGCCATTACCTGATTTATCTAAAGTAGTAGCGGCAGTAGAGGAAGTCCAAGGGGTATCCTTGCCATCTAGTGTCCAGTAAGCAACAAGACCGGAGGTGAGATTTTTGAGGGGGGAGATGTTGATCCCAGCATTTGAATTCTTTGGAATAAATAAAACGCAAAAAAATAAAAAAATAAAAATCGAACAAGTTTTAAAATATTTTCTTATGTTTTTTTTATTTTTTGTTTTCATATTATTCAGATCTAAAAATTATAAAGCGGATTCAGCTCCAGTATTTTCTGAAGTCGGAGTCTCGACTCCCTCAGGTATTGAAATTGTCGGTTCGGATGTTGACGCAGAATCCCCTTCACCTTCTTCCCCTCCTTGATCAAGGACAGGTGGCAGTTCAGTTGGCGGAGTGATTTCTGTAACAGGTTCAGGATCGACGCAAACATTGTTTACTAAAGTTTGTGGGGATACGCAAGTGGGAACAACCTCTGGATCAGAAGTTCCTGTTGTTCCCGCGCAAACTCCCCCCGTGTCTACGGCAGTTTCATCTTGATTCAAAATACCATCAGAACAAGTAGGAACTACAGTAGGGATAATTTCTTCATCACTTCCATCATCATTTCCTCCACTAGAAATGCCGGCCCCAGCAATAAGGGCGTCCAGTTGCGTTTTGGTAATACAAGTTTTCTCTCCATTATCGTCGGAAACGCATAAACTCTTGGTATTGACCTCCCCCGCAAACATTTTGCCGATGCCATTACCCGCATTAGCCAGCCATGTCGCAACCTTCGAATAAACATTATTGAAAAAAGCTGTAACAAAAGATTCATTAGCGGAACCTTCGAGAGGAATAATCGTGCCAGCAATGCCTTCTAAGTTTAAATTCAATTCCTTGATAGCTCCCACAGTGTAAGGCATCAATCCACCCATTGAAAGGAAAAGTTTTTGCGAACCATCAATCCAGACACCTTCTTTGACTAAATCTGGAAATTGTTCTTGCACATTTTGAGCGATAAAACCGTATTTTATCGGTGCGTTTGTATCATCTGTATTCCAATGATAAGAAACAGCATCTAGCTTGGTCAATCTATTCAAAATATCAGAATTGTCTAATACAGTAATATCTTTCTTTAAATCTCTATCAGATCCGCAAGATGGCGCTCCGGTATTCGCGGTAAAATCGCAAGTCGAATTTGCATCTTCTAAACGAAGCACCACAGTTGAGTCGGTAACCGCAGCAGAACCCACATGGAGCAAGTATCCGGGAGCAGCGTTGCCAATGCCGACATTTCCTCCGATAAACTGCGCTGCATAATTACTTCCTGCTCCTGTCTGAGCATTTACGGTAAGTCCATAGGAATTTGTAGCGGCAGAAACTGCTCCAGCTTGTATGAGGAGTCCATGAGTATTTGTAATGGTTGCATTAGTGCTTTCGATAGGAGCTCCAACAATGCCGAGAGTAGCTGCATCAGTAATAGTAGAAGCTCCAACAAATGAATATGTCGGCTGAGTGATTAAAACTTCTCTCTGAGTGGTTAGCGCTCCTGTTGCCCACTGCCTGCCCGCTGTGGTCAGAGTGAGAGATGGAATTTCTGTGGACAATGTTTGATTGGTATTGACTGCTCCTGTGTAGACTATGCCTTTGAGAGCGCCAGTGGCTGTGATAGTCTGAGAGATTGCCAAGTTGCCAGTCGGGGTGAGTGTTCCGATACCGATGCCCAGATTTTGCACACCGCCAGCCGAGCCGACAGCTGTGCCATACACAGTAAGCACTGGGTTGCCGTTTATTTGAGCGCTATAACTTTCCACTGTGCCAGCGCAGGCTGAGGCCGCGCAAGTGACAGACATATCAGCCCACGACACCGCCCCCGCATCAGCATCAAAATTCAACGCCCCTGTTTGTAAATTATTTATAGAAGTCAAACCCGTGTCATCTATAGTCATTTGAACTTCATTGCTTGAATCTCTGGCAGTAAAAATAGAAGCCAATTTATCCGGAGAAGTATCATTCGCATTATTTGAAAATAATGTATCAACAGTAAGATGGGTGGCATCAGTGATAGCAACCACTGTTCTAGTTTCTCCCGTCACAGTAATCCTATCGCCCACCACCAATTCAGTCGTAAATAGAGTGTTCACGCCGACAACAGCCGTGGAAGCCGCCGGATCAATCGTGCCCGTTAAAACTGAAGTCGCCGAACCAGTAAATCTGCCACTACCCGCCACGTCAAGTTTTAAGAGTGGCGCTGTGGTGCCGATACCGACACTGCCAGCATCAAAGATTGCGGCATAATTATTAGTGCCACCAGAAGCTGTGGCATAAAGCCCGACATTGGTGGAAGTCCCAGTGTGCGTGTTTGAAAGATAGGCTCCGTAAGTCGTCTGCGCTCCTGTCCCATTAGCGCCAGACAAAGAAATATTTAACCCTTTTTGGTTGGTCAAACCTCCAGTTCCGGTAATCGCCAAGTCAATCAAAACGCCAGAAGTGAGAGAAGAAGAGGCAATCGAAAGAATCTTGCCGGTAGTTAAAGAATTGGCTGTAATCGTATGAAATGTTTCTGTGTCTGAAGACACCGTCCAATCATTTAATTCCGCATCATCAAAAGCGAGAGTCTGAGTTCCAGTCGGAGCCGTAATGCCATTCCACGTCGATGAACCGCCGGCAGTTACCCAACTCAACACCCCTGCTCCATTTGTTTGCAAAACTTGACTGGCATCTCCATCATTGACCGGAAGAGTGTAAGTTATATCTTGAGTTTGAGTTCCCGGATTAAAAATTGTGGAATGATCTGTTGCCCCATCTTCGGAATAAATTTTTAATGAACCGCTTACTCCAGCATGACCGATTTGAAGCAGATCATTGATCTGGAAACCTCCAGAAATTGCGGTCAAAACTGGATCTGTTCCGGAAAGATTATAAGTCCAAGCATTGGAAGCGTTTCCCCCAGCCCCCCAAGTCGTCGCTTCCACTTCGGTGGAATCCCAATCCACTGTTTGGCTAGTCACATCAATAGCCGTTCCGGCAACCGGCAATTCATTTGTAATCGAGCCATCCACCTCGGCTGTGAGATTTCCAGAAGCAGTTCCTGTCAATGGCCCTGTTAAACCTGTAGCAGTGAGCATGCCTGTGGCAGAATTAAATGTGAGTCCGGCATTTGTTTTTGGTCCCAAGTCCCCAGTCGCCGCCGTGAAAAATCCAACAAAAGAATCCACATCAGTCGCTTCATTGGCGACAGTTATGGCAGTAGGTGTTCCTCCAGGGCTAGCCGTTTCCCAGGTGGCGTCTCCATCCGCGTCTGAAGTTAAAACTTTTCCGAGTCCCGCCCCAGTAGTTATTTTAATCGCTGGAGTAGTCACCGTCCCTGTGAAAGTCGGACTCTCCAAAAATGCAAAAGTTTTTCTCGCTCCCCCTGTGGTAATGGTTCCATAATACGCGTCTGTCAAAAACTCCACTGCTCCAGCCTCGGGAGTAGCCAAAAGTGTTCCCGAAGTGAATTTAAGAGGAGCAGTTCCCACAGTAGCTGTCCCAGCTTTCAAATGCAAAACAGCAGTCGGCGTTATGCCCATTCCCACATTTCCTCCAAAATAATTTATACCACCTGAAGAATAAAGAGCATACCCAGAAGCATTACTTTGAGTCGCCACCAAGGCCTTGCCAGTAGCAGAATTATTCATGCCCTCCACACCCAGACCGGTATAATATCCAAACCGCCCAACTTGACTACCACTAAAATACAAAGCAATTCCCCCCGAACCATCTTTTTTGATATATCCATCAGCTCCAAAATCCAGTTGGTCCACATAAACACTCGTATCATTCACTTTTAATTTTATCGCTCCAGTTGAATCATTGACCAACAAGGTAGCAGGAAGTTTAGTGATGCTTGCAGAAGCCGTATCTGTAAAAGCTGTATCAACTTCTAAAGTATCACTATCGGTTATAGATAGGACTGTTCTCGTTTCCGCGTTTATAGTTATCTTATCTCCCACAACTAATTCTGTTGTAAACAACGTGCTTGTTCCCTCTAGCGTTGCGCTGGCTGTTGGATCTGCTGTGCCAGTCAAAGTGGAAGAAGTTGTGCCAACGATGCGAGTTGAACCAGAAACATCTAATTTTCTTAAAGGCGCAGTATTGCCAATTCCGACATTTCCACTATTTAAAATAGTCATAGCTTCAGTCGCGCCATTGTTACCAACAAGAAAGTGCATATCAGCGCCAGCAGCGCCAACACCTGAAGTGGTTTTTAAATTAAGATCAGAAGTAATAGCCGTCCCCCCCACAATAGTCGGGACAGTAAGGGAAGTATTCATGGTGTAAGCTCCTGCGCCGAAAGT